>JBDTAR010000134.1:0-24850 GCA_039924545.1 Nakamurella sp.
GACCGGGTCGCCAACGGGGTGCCCAGCGAATAGTCGATGGGCGAACGCCTCAGCGAGCGCATCACCTGGGTCATCTTCGCGCATGGCGATCTCGTCAAGGATCACGCTGCGCTCGGTCTCGACATCGCGCGACGCGATTCGCGCGCTGAGCACCACGTCGCACACCACGTCGACCGCGCGCGCGGCGTCATCGGCCAAAACATGTGCGTAGTAGCAGGTGTATTCATGCGCGGTGAATGCATTAAGGTCGCCGCCGACCCTATCGATCAGTCCGGCGATTGTCGCGGCGTCCCGCCGTCGCGTCCCCTTGAAAAGCAAATGCTCAAGGTAGTGCGACGCACCGGCAAGCTGCGGCGCCTCGTCCGCGGACCCGACGCCGACCCACACCCCGACTGACGCACTACGCGATCCGGGAACGGTTTCGGTGACGATCCTCAGCCCACCTGGCAAGGTGGTCGATGATGTCACAGAGTCGCCGGGACCCCGCTCCAAAATTCTGGAGCGGGGTGATCCCGACGGCTTCAAGGGGGAAATTCGGCCGCCGATCAGGCGTCGACGGTGTTCGCTTCGGCGGGTTCCGCTGCCGCGGCAGCATCGCCTACAACCGGCACCAGCGAGATCTTGCCACGACCGTCGATCTCGGCGATCTCGACCTGAAGCTTGTCGCCTACGTTGACGACATCTTCAACCTTGTTGATGCGCTTGCCGCTGCCCAGCTTGGAGATATGCACCAGGCCGTCACGGCCAGGCAGCAAGGATACGAACGCGCCGAAGGCTGTCGTCTTCACGACAGTTCCTAGGAAACGCTCGCCAACCTTCGGCATCTGCGGGTTAGCGATGGCGTTGATCATGTCCACCGCTGCGGTCACAGCAGCCGCGTCCGCACCGGAGACGAACACCGTGCCATCGTCCTCGATGGCAACGTCGGCGCCGGTCTGCTCCGTGATGGCGTTGATCATCTTGCCCTTTGGCCCGATGACCTCGCCGATCTTGTCTACTGGCACCTTGATCGTGGTGATCCGCGGCGCATACGGGCTCATCTCGTCCGGAGCATCGATGGCCTCAGCCATCACGCTAAGGATCGTCAGTCGCGCGTCCCTAGCTTGGCCCAGCGCGCCCGCCAGCACCTCCGACGGGATTCCGTCGAGCTTGGTGTCCAATTGAAGCGCGGTAACGAAATCCTTGGTACCGGTGACCTTGAAGTCCATATCGCCAAAGGCATCTTCGGCACCCAGGATGTCGGTCAGGGCCACGTAATGCTTCTGACCATCGACCTCGTCGGAGACAAGGCCCATGGCAATGCCGGCAACAGGAGCCTTCAGCGGTACACCGGCGTTGAGCAAGCTCATTGTCGAGGCACACACAGAACCCATGGACGTCGAACCGTTGGAGCTCACGGCCTCGGAGACCTGTCGGATCGCGTACGGGAATTCTTCGCGCGAAGGCAGGACAGGAACCAGAGCGCGCTCGGCGAGCATGCCGTGACCAATCTCGCGGCGCTTCGGGGACCCGACCCGGCCGGTCTCACCGGTCGAATACGGCGGGAAGTTGTAGTTGTGCATGTAACGCTTGCGAGTGATCGGCGAGAGCGTGTCGAGCTGCTGTTCCATCCGCAGCATGTTGAGTGTGGTGACACCCAAGATGTGCGTTTCGCCACGCTCGAACAGTGCCGAACCGTGCACGCGCGGCACGTAGCCGACCTCGGCGGACAGCGTGCGAAGGTCTGCCGGGCCACGACCATCGATGCGCACCTTGTCGCGCAATACTCGCTGGCGCACGACCTTCTTCGTCACGGCCTTGAACGCACCGGCGAGCTCGGACTCGCGGCCCTCGAACTTGCCGCCGACTGCCTCGAGCAGGTCGGCCTTGATGGCGTCGGTCGCCTCATCGCGGTCTTGCTTGCCCGCAATTTGCATCGCAGTAGCGAGACGGCTCTCGGCGAAGCCGGCAACTGCGTCATACGCATCTGCCTGGTACGGCGGGAACAATGGGAAGTCGCGGGTCGGCTTGGCTGCTGCGGCGGCGAGCTCACTCTGCGCGGCACATAGCACCTTCAGGAATGGCTTAGCGGCCTCGAGGCCCTGAGCCACCACTTCCTCCGTCGGCGCGACGGCGCCGCCCGCGATCAGTTCAATGGTGTGCTCGCTACCCTCAGCCTCCACCATCATGATCGCGACATCGCCACTGCCATCGCTCGACTGAACTACCCGGCCAGCAACAACCATGTCGAAAACCGAGCGCTGCATTTCCTCAAACGTGGGGAATGCGACCCATTGACCTTCGATGAGCGAGACGCGGGTTCCGGCAACAGGGCCGGAGAACGGCAGACCGGAGATCTGCGTTGACGCAGACGCAGCGTTGATGGCGAGCACGTCGTAGGCGACGTTCGGGTTGACCGCCAAAACCGTGATGACGACCTGGATCTCGTTACGGAGGCCTTCGACAAACGACGGGCGCAGCGGCCGATCAATGAGCCGGCAGGTCAGGATCGCATCGGTGGACGGGCGGCCTTCGCGGCGGAAGAACGAACCGGGAATTCGGCCCGCGGCATACATGCGCTCTTCGACGTCCACGGTCAGCGGGAAGAAATCGAGGTGGTCTTTCGGGTGTTTGCTTGCTGTGGTGGTGGACAGCACCATGGTGTCGTCATCGAGGTACGCGACGACGGCGCCTGCCGCCTGCTGGGCGAGGCGCCCGGTTTCGAATCGCACCGTGCGCGTTCCGAATCGACCGTTGTCGATGACGGCAGTCGCGCTAGTCGCGGTGGGGTCGGACATGAATCTCCTTCTAGGGGACTGAACCTCGACGCGGTACCCGTGCTGGCTCGGTGAATGCCGGCCTTCGATCGAAGCAACCGGCCGTACGTCCTATTCGACGCGAGCCCGGTTGCCACTACCGAGGACCGGCGGCGATCACGCTGCCGCAGTCAGGCTCGAGGTTGTGGGTATGGATTTGTGGTATTACCGTCGCGCGCGTCGTGACGGTCCGATATGCGTCAGGGGAGGTCGCCTAGGCGACACTCCCCTGACGTTCCTGCTATCGGCGCAGGCCCAGTCGTTCGATCAGCGAGCGGTAGCGCGCAATATCAACCTGCTGGAGGTGGCGCAGTAGACGACGACGACGACCAACGAGGCCCATCAGGCCACGTCGGGTGTGGTGGTCGTGCTTGTGCTCCTTGAGATGTTCCGTCAAGTCGGCAATCCGACGGCTGAGCAGTGCAACCTGCGCTTCCGGGGATCCCGTGTCAGTGTCATGGAGGCCGTATTCGGCCAGGATTGTCTTCTTCTCGCTGGTGTCGAGCGCCACGCTAGTGCTCCTCTATCGGTCTATGCTTGGCCCGCTCCGGACGACTCGCCGGGGGGATGTCGGTACTGGCTGCCACAGACTGAGGCCAGACCCAATTTCCCATCTTAGCAGGCGCCCACCACGTCACGAGGCTGCTCCCCCATGCCCACCGGCGACATGACACGCTAGTTCCGGCCTACATACACTGAGCGGCCGTTGTACTTAGCCAGATGGTGCAAGCCAGATGGTGCAAGCCAGATGGTGCAAGCCAGATGGCGCAAGCACACAAGCGGCGCGCACAGACGAATGGCATCGGCAAACAATAAGGAGGCGGACAACGTGATTGAACGTTGGCGCGGTGTGGACCAGATCCCATCCGGCTGGGGCCGGTGTGTGGTCACGATCGGTGTATTTGACGGTGTGCATCGCGGGCATCAATCGTTGATCCGGGCCGCCATCGCCGAAGGTCACAGGTTGGGACTACCCACCGTCGTCATGACGTTCGATCCACACCCCGCTTCGGTAGTCCGCCAGGGGCAGCACCCCGCTTTGCTGTCGACACTGCGGCAGCGCGCTGAATTGGTGGACGAGCTCGGCGCCGACGTGTTCCTGGTACTGCCGTTTACCCCAGAAGTCTCGGCGATCCCCGCGGAATCGTTCGTACACGACATTCTCGTCGCCAAGCTGCATGCCGCGTGCGTCGTCGTCGGGCAAAATTTTCGATTCGGAAACAAGGCCGCAGGCACCGTGCAACTGCTAGAAGAGTTGGGCCCGCGGTTCGGCTTCGCCGCAATCGGCGTAGGCCTGGTAGGCGCCGACGAGCTGACTGTGAGTTCGACCTACGTCCGGTCGTGCGTCGCGGCGGGTGACATGGCCGCTGCACGCGCAGCGCTGGGGCGATCACACCGGATCGACGGTTTCGTGGTGCACGGCGAGGGCCGGGGCGGCACTCAGCTCGGATACCCTACGGCCAACCTGGACCCGGAGCCGTTTTCGGCGATTCCTGCGGACGGAATCTATGCGGGCTGGTTCCTGTTGGGCACGCGCCGGTCTCCGGCTGCGATATCAATTGGCACAAATCCCACGTTTTCCGGTCGGGAGCGAACGGTCGAAGCGTTCGTGCTCGACGAGGGCGGGAATTTTTATGGGCGGCGCGTCGCGCTGGAATTTGTCGAACGACTCCGCGGGATGGAACGGTTCGATTCCGCCGAGGAGTTGATCGCACAAATCGGTCTGGACGTGGAGCGCACGCGGAAAATTCTTCACGAGCCCAGCCACGGACCCCGCCCTGATCTGAGCGTGGACACTGGCGGTTCGGCAGCCTAGTTAGCCGCCTGCCAGACGAAAACTGGTTTCGCCTCATCAGTGCGGTCTTCGACAAGCGCGAGGAGTTCGCCTGCGGAGTCGAATACCGCGTAGACGCCGTCGATTCCCGCGCTCGGGATTCTGCGCCCAAAGCGCAGGTCCGCCGCCGCCGCGTCGTCGACAGTATGGGTGGGAAATGCGCGCCGCGCCGCCAGAGCAGCAGATATGACGCTTTCCTGTGTCACGGTCCGCAGCGCATCGTCAATGGGTGGCCGGGGCTCACCGCGCGGGGTGACTCCATCCGGGAACACGTTTACCGCCTCGTCAATCGAGAACGGGCCTATCGAGTGACGCCGCAGCGCGGTCAAATGGCCGCCGACGCCGAGGTGCCCGCCCACATCACGAGCAAGTGCCCGCACATAGGTCCCGGTGGTGCAGTCGACGACGACGTCAATATCGATGCATTGCCCGACGTGGCGCAGTTCCGCAACGCGCTCGAAGCGGGACACGGTGACCTTGCGCGCCGCGAGAGTCACTTCTTCACCGGATCGAGCACGGTCGTAGGCACGGCGCCCATCGACCTTGATCGCAGAATAGGAACTGGGCACTTGATCGATGTCTCCGGTGAACAGCGTCATACCTGCTGAAATTCTGTCATCCGACACGGCGGACGCGTCGCACCGCGACGTGATCTCGCCTTCTGCGTCGTCAGTGTCGGTACCCTCGCCAAGTCGAATGGTCGCCGTATACGTCTTTTCTGCCAACGCGAGATGCCCGAGCAACTTCGTGGCCCGACCGACTGCGATCACCAGCAGCCCAGTGGCCATCGGGTCCAGAGTCCCTGCATGCCCAACACGGCGAGTGTGCAAGATGGCCCGTACCCGGGCAACGACGTCGTGCGAGGTCACACCCTGAGGTTTGTCGACAAGGAGTAGGCCGGTCGGCGCTGCCACATCTTCCATGGCGGTCATGGGAGCTCCTCATCAGGATTATGTGTCTGTTCGGGTTCGTCTTGTGTTGACATCACGTCGTTGCGGGTTTCAGTCTGCGGCGGTTCATCTTTCGAAATGTCGCCGTTCGACGCAGCACCCTCCGACGCAGCATCCATCAGCCGAGCCGCTCGCGCATTCTCAGCGGCCTTGGCCAATAAGACGGCATCGACGAGCTCCCACCTGTGCACAGTGATGCGTACCGGGACATCTTCACCGCGCGCGTCGGCCAGCAGCACTTCTGCGCGGGTACGTAACCACCAGGTAATGATGCGAGTGATTCCGAAGGCCGTCAGCACGGCAATCGAGGCGAAAGCCCAACGGAACGCCGTCACTGAACGCTGCGCGGCTCCGGGGTCGACCATGTCCAGGATCTGCCCCACCAGGAAGATCCCGACCACCGATCCGGCGAAACCACCGACGTTCACCATGCCGGTCGCAGTGGAGATGCGGTGCCTCGGGTTGTAGTCGCGTGCCAGCAGGAATGCGACGGAACTGGCGGGTCCGCCAACGGCGAGCACGGCGACGATTGCAATCAGTATGCCGATCGGCGGATGACCGCCCGGCCACGCAATAAGAACGATCCATCCAATGAGACAGCCCACTGAAACGGCAACGGCGATCGGTGTGCGGGTAACCGGCCGACGTCCGACGACGATTCCGATCGTCAGGCTCGCGACGCTGCCGACGAGGACAAAGGCCAGCAGCATGGTGGAGGCAACCGACGTCGAATAGCCCAATCCCTCCGTCATGTACGGGAAACCCCACAGCACGCTGAACACGACCGGGCCGGTCATGGTGGTCAGGTGTATCCAGAAGCCAAGTCGACCGCCGGGAACCCGCCATGCATTCTTAACCTCCGCGAAGATGCGGTGCCCAGCAACAGGACTATTGGCCGTCCTGGCTGCGGCATGTCGCAGCGGGTTGCGAGTGGCGGACCTCAGCAGCAGTAGGCCGTAAGCGAGGGATAGCGAGCCCGCTACCAAAAAAGTGGGTGTCCAGCCGAAATTCGACAGCAACGCCGTGAGCGGTAGCGTGGCGATCAGGTTTCCGAGGGAACCAAGCAGGCCGGTGAAGGCCATCAGTACCGCATATCGCCGTGCGGGGAACCATGCCGCGACCAGTCGCAGGACCGAAATGTAGGTCATGGCATCACCGCAGCCGAGCATTCCACGCGCGAGTAGGGCGAGTGGATAGGTGTTTACCAAGGCGAACGCCATTTGGGCGAGGCCCATTGTCATTGTCGCGGCGAGCAGCATCTTCCGCGGACCGAACCGATCAACCATGATGCCGGTCGGCACCTGCATCATCGCGTACACACCCAGCTGCAGCATGACGAACGTACCGAGTTGTGCCGCGGTCAGCGAGAACCGGGCTTCCGCCATCGGACCTGCCACGCCGAGCGATGTGCGGTGGAACACAGCCAGCACATATACGCCAGCACCGATACCCCACACGATCCAGCCGAGCTGCCGACGCAGTGGGCCGGTAAGAGAATGCTTATGACGATCGGCCGGATCGGGCCCGGATCCGGCAAACGAGGGCGTGTGCGGTGTCGACGTCACTGGTGGTAATCGATTTCTGATCGAAATGCTGGCGTAGGTTCGAAGGCGGGATTCCGCCCATCCTGCTCTATTGGCGTGTATCCGGGCGGATCAAGCCCCGTCTTCGTCGAGTTCTTCGTCGAGTTCCACAGTCTCGCGCGGTTGCTTGTACGGATCGGCTTCCCCAGCGAAGACGGCGCCCGCGGACTGCGCCGCAATCGCCTCATCAGAAGCCTTCGCCTTCGACAGCAACGTCTCCATGTGGCGCGAATGTTCGCCGACCATATCCACGACGAACGTGACTGTCGGGGTGAACTTGATGCCGGTTTCGCGCCCGACGGCGCTGCGCACCACCCCGGTGGCGCTCGCCAGCGCGGCGGCGGTCTCGGCTCGCTCGAAATCGTCCCCATAGACGGTGTAGTACACCGTCGCATCGCGGAGGTCGGGTGTGACGACTGTCGCGGTGATGGTCACCATTGCCAGTCGTGGGTCCTTGATCTGATGGGTGAGCTCGCCAGCGACAATCGTCATGATTCGCTTGGCCAATCGCCGTGCCCGTGCCGGATCAGCCATTGCGGTTACCTCGACCTTTCTACTGCTCAGTTTTGCTGCTTGGTCTCACTGATGAGTCGTACCGCGTTGTATTTCAACATCGCTGTGCAACAACGGACTATCACGTCGTGGTGACGCGGCATTCGTCCACGGCCTGGCGCTATCTCTCGGTGACGTGGGTTGCTAGATCGTCGATATTGATCATCCGTCGTCGCACCGACAGCAATTCGCATTCGACGTCGTCGGCAATGATCCGCTCACACTCATCTAAGACGCGCTCGGCCACCGATGGTTTACCGGACGCTACTGCGACGCCCACCACTACGCGGCGATGAAGATCCGCGTCGCCCACCTCGCTCACGCTTACTTCGAGCTTTCGTAGGTGCGCCAGAAGCGGCCGCAGAATCGCGCGCTTCTCCTTGAGTGAATGAACATCACCGAGCAGGAGATCGCACTCCAGCATGCCGACAAACACCACGCACCTCCTACGCAAGCGCAGGCCGACCCCGACGAATCGGGGCCGACCTGGCTGTCTCCCTACGGAACTAGCTGCGTGGCTTCTCACGCATCTCGTAGGTCTCGATAGTGTCCTCGACCTCGATGTTGTTCCACGTCCCCAGGCCGATGCCGCATTCGTAGCCCTCGCGGACTTCAGTTGCGTCATCCTTGAACCGCCGCAGCGTATCGATAACCAGATGGTCGTTGATGACGACACCGTTACGCAGCAGCCGGGCCTTCGAATTGCGATGGATCTGGCCAGTACGGACGAGACATCCGGCAACGTTGCCGAACTTCGATGAACGGAACACTTCGCGAATTTCCGCAGTGCCCAGCGCAACCTCTTCGTACTCAGGCTTGAGCATGCCCTTGAGCGCACTCTCGATATCATCGATCGCCTGATAGATCACGGTGTAGTACCGAATCTCCACACCCTCGCGAGTAGCAAGCTCCGCAACACCACGGACAGGCTTGACATTGAAGCCCAGAACGATAGCGTCGGTCGTTGCTGCCAGGTTGATGTCGTCCTGCGTTATCCCGCCGACACCACGGTGCACGACTCGGATCGCGACCTCGTCCTCACCCACGTCAAGCTTCATGAGCGAATCTTCCAGCGCCTCAACGGTGCCGGAGTTATCACCCTTAATGATCAATGTGAGCTGCTCAATCTTTCGCTCAGCAAGTGCTGCGTTGAGCGTGTCGAGCGACACTCGATGACGGTTGGCCACGAGTGCTTTCCGCGCCCGAGCCTGACGCCGTTCAGCGATCTGCCGAGCAACCCGATCCTCTTCGACAACCAGGAAGTTGTCGCCGGCACCGGGTACGGACGTGAATCCGAGTACCTGCACCGGTCGAGACGGCAACGCGACCGGGATCGCGACGCCATTCTCATCGAGCATGGCCCGCACGCGACCGTAGGCGTTGCCAGCGACGATCGAGTCGCCCACATGCAACGTTCCGCGTTGCACCAGCACGGTCGCAACAGCGCCACGCCCGCGATCCAGATGCGCCTCAATCGCCACGCCTTGCGCTTCCATGTCCGGATTTGCGCGCAGGTCGAGAGCCGCGTCCGCCGTCAACAACACGGACTCGAGTAGCCCGTCGATATTGACGCGGTTCTTCGCCGAAATATCGACGAACATGGTGTCGCCGCCATACTCCTCGGCGATCAGCCCGTATTCCGTCAGTTGCTGACGGATCTTCGCCGGGTTGGCCCCTTCCTTGTCAATCTTGTTGACCGCGACCACGATCGGCACATTGGCTGCCTTTGCGTGGTTGATCGCCTCAACAGTCTGTGGCATGACTCCGTCGTCCGCTGCAACGACCAACACCACGATGTCGGTGGCAGCCGAGCCGCGCGCACGCATCGCCGTGAACGCCTCGTGACCTGGGGTGTCAATGAACGTGATTAGACGCTCTCGGTCCGCTAGCCGCGTTGTAACCTGGTACGCACCGATGTGCTGCGTGATGCCACCAGCTTCGCTTTGCGCGACATCTGTATGCCGAATGGCGTCAAGCAGCTTTGTCTTGCCATGGTCGACGTGACCCATAACGGTGACCACCGGCGGCCGGATCGCAAGATCATCCTCGCCGCCGGCGTTCTCGCCGTAGCTCAGATCGAACGAGTCAAGCAACTCGCGGTCCTCGTCCTCCGGGGACACCACATGGACCTCGAAACCCATCTCCGAGCCCAACAGCTCGAGGATTTCGTCGGAGACCGACTGAGTCGCCGTCACCATCTCACCGAGATGGAACAGCGCCTGCACCATGGACGCCGGGTTCGCATCAATCTTGTCTGCGAAATCGGCGAGGGATGACCCTCGCGGCAGGCGAACGACCACACCGTGGCCACGCGGCAACGAGACACCGCCGACCGACGGAGCCTGCATGTCGTCGAATTCCTGGCGCCGCTGCTTGCGCGACTTGCGCCGCTTACGCGGAGCTCCACCGGCGCGCCCAAAGGCGCCCGCTGTCCCACCACGACGCGGACCCCCGCTACGACCACGGAAGCCACCGCCGGTCGCACCTGCCGCTGCCCCACCTGCGCCAGCGCCGGCACCACCAGCGCCACCGCCGGCACCACCTGGCCTAGCCGGGCGATACGGAGTGCTGCCTCCGACGCCTGGCCGACCCATTCCGGCAGAGGCTGGACGCCCAGCTGGGCGTCCCGCGCCTGGACCGCTGGCGCGCGGTGCCCCGCCGGGGCCTCCGGGTCGCTGCGCTCCGCCGCTGCCCGGTGCTCCGCTGCCTGGTGCTCCCGCTGTACCCGCTCTTGGCCTTGCTGCGGGTCGTCCACCTGGGCCGACACCGAACGGGTTGTTGCCGACGCGGGGCGGACGGGGTGCTCCCGGCACTCCGCCAGTCGGGCGCGGGCCCGGAGCAGCACGAGGTACGGACGCGCTGCCAGGACGCGGTGGAGCCTCATGTGCTGCCGCGACCGGTGCTGCCGCCGCAGGTGCTGCAGCGACCGCAGGTTTCGGTGTGACCGAAGGAGCTACCGTCGATGCCATCGCTACTGGCTGAGCGGGTGCGGTCTCGGACTCAGGCTTCGGCGCACGCGCCGGAACCGGCTTCGCAGTAATCACATCCTCGGTAGCCACGGCCGCAACGACTGGCTTCGGCGCTGGCGCCGGAGCTGGCCGAGCCGGAGACGCCGGCCGCACATCAGCTGCTGGCGCATCGACCGGCGCGTCGGCCGACCTGATAGCCGGCTTCGGTGCGACGGTGCCAGAGGTGGATTGCGCCTTCGGACGCTCGTCTGCGGGGCTTTCGCCCTTCTCCGGGGGCGCGTCTGGAAACGCCGCGCGTAACTTTCGCACGACGGGTGCTTCTATTGTCGACGACGCCGATTTAACGAATTCGCCGAGTTCGTTCAGCTTCGAAATCACGTCTTTGCTGGATTGACCCAGCTCTTTCGCGATCGTGCTGACGCGGACCTTGCCTACCACTGCTCTCCTTAACGGGAGGCCTGGCGGGTCCGCCTGGCCTCGACTATTGGGGTGCGATGCTCATCGAAAATGCTTCACAGCGTGCTCACGATGGGTCAACCTCGTTTCCCTGTACTGGCATATAAATTCCTCACAATTCCACATACCGCCGCCCGAGGCGGCAGATGCTTCCATGCCTATTCCTCCGTGATAAAACGGTGGATCGGCGTCTCATCGAAGCTCCTCGATCCGGGCAGTGCCCGAGCGAAAGCTCGACGTTGCTGTGCCATTGCAACGCACCCGTTTGTCGGATGCACCCAGGCGCCTCGACCGGGCAGCCTGCGTCCCGGATCGGGTATCAGTTCCCCATCCGAGACGACAACTCGTAACAATTCTACGTCCGAACATCGCATTCGGCAGCCAACGCACGTGCGGACCGGGCAGTTACCCGCCATTCGCACCTCCATGGACACCGGTTTGTATCAGTGTGATTCTCACCGGTCGCGTCGACCAGCCTATCCTGCTGCCTCGTCGAGAGTGGGTGTGGCGCGCTCAGGCTCGGCATCGCTGCGAATGTCGATGCGCCACCCCGTGAGCCGCGCGGCAAGCCGGGCGTTCTGTCCTTCCTTGCCAATGGCAAGAGAGAGTTGGAAGTCCGGCACCACGACCCGTGCGGCCCGCGCCCGTTCATCGACCACCGTGACCGAAATCGCCTGCGCAGGTGACAGGGCATTGCCGACGAACGTTGCTGGGTTCTCATCGAAGTCGATGATGTCGATCTTCTCGCCACCGAGGTCGCTCATGACGGCGCGCACGCGTGAGCCCATTGGACCAATACAGGCGCCCTTCGCGTTGAGCTCAGGTTCTCTGGCTACCACAGCTATCTTGGTGCGGTGCCCAGCTTCGCGCGCGATGGCGACGATCTCGACCGTTCCGTCGGCCACTTCCGGAACTTCCAGTTCAAAAAGTTTACGGATGAGATTCGGGTGAGTGCGGGACAGGGTGATTTGCGGTCCACGCGCGCCTCTCACCACTGACACTACGAAACACCGTAGCCGCTGACCGTGTGAATAGTCTTCGCCGGGAACTTGCTCGCCAGCGGGAATCACACCCTCGACGTCGCCGAGGCTGACGACCACGACACCCCGCGCATTGGCCCTCGCGTCCGTCGTGACGATGCCGGTAATCAGGTCGTGCTCTCGGCCAGCAAACTCGCCGAATGTGCGTTCGTTGTCCACGTCACGTAGCCGCTGCAAAATGACCTGCCGCGCAGTGGTCGCAGCGATCCGGCCGAAGTCGTCCGGCGTGTCTTCCCACTCTTCTGTGACAGCGCCGTCCGGACCGATTTCTTGGGCGAAAATACTGATCTCGCCGCTTTTACGATCTACTTCCGCTCGCGCATGCGGGTTGAAATGATCGGTATGACGATATGCGGACAAAAGCGCATTCTCGAGTGTCCGAAGGAGGTCCTCGAATCCGATTCCCTTGTCACGTTCGATCATCCGCAGCGCGGTGATGTCGACGTTCATCGCGCATCTTTCCCTTCGATCCCCGGTGCGTCGATGTTCGACGCTGATTCTTGATTCGCCGCTGCCCCTTGATTCGACGCACACTCTTGATTCGACGCACACTCTTGATTCGACGCGGACTCTTGAGCCGGCATGGCTTCTTCAGCCGAGTCCTGTGGCAACAACACACCAAGGTCGGTGAGCGCCGCCAGGACGCGCGGCGAGCGCGGCGAAAACTCCACTTCGACCTTCGCCGAAGAGATGCCCGACAGCAGAATCGGCATCTGCTCGAGTCCATCGCGGCCGGTCAAGACTGTCAGAGTCGTATCGTCGACCAGCGCGATACGCGCTGCAAGGACACTGCCGTCGACGCGAACAATGGTCGCCAATCGGCCCGCAGCTCGCCGGAAGTGTCGCGGCAGCGTTAGCGGGGCGCCGATTCCGCGGCTGGTGATTTCGAGCGTGTAGGCGGCTTCGCCGAGGGCTGCGTCATACTCATCGTCTAACGCCGTCGCGATGTCGCGGCTGAGTGCCGCGGCAGTATCAAGGTCCACGCCGCCATCTCGATCGACGACCGCACGCACCAATCGATGTCCACCGGCGAGCCGCACTGTGATTTCTTCAACGTCGAACCCGGCGCTGTTTACCAGGCTCGAAATGGCCGCACGCAGTTGGTCGTCCCGCAGTTGGCCTTTGACGCGCGCCATTGCGCACCCCTCCCCGCCTGTGCAGTTGTCGTGTCACCCGTACTTGTTCAGCCCTAGCTTATCGACAGTTTCGGCGCCCAGTCGCCAGCCGACGATGCTTGCGCAACGCACATGCATTGCCACCGCTGGCTCGCGCCGGGACGTGACATGGACGTGACATGGGCGCGAGGTGGCCGCGACGTGGCATTGCGGAGCAGCCTCCTGACATGATGGAGAAGTGCAACTGCCCCACTCACAACCGTTGACCCGTCGCGCGATCCTTGGCGCAACCGGGATTGGCGTCCTCGCTGCCATTACCGGCTGTAACCCGTTCAACACATCGGCGACGACGATCACTGTCACAGCCGGATCGACGGCTCCGGCTCTCGCGCCGCAATCTTCTAAGGCGCCGCTCGCGCCACAGACGCCAACGGTGCTGCTCGGGCTAGTATTTACGACTCGGCTGCATGTTCAGAATCTCACGACCGCCATCGCCACGGATCAACGTGATGCGAAGCTATTCACGATGGTATTGAACGATCGCAAGGCGCACCTTGTGGCCTTGCAGGCGGAGTACGTCCGGCAGTTCGGCGCGTCGCCCTCGTCCGAAGCAGCGCCGCCGATCGGCACAGCGGCAGCTACGTCATCGGGAAAACCGGCGCAGGCAGCCGACCCTGACGAAGTGATCGGTCGAATCCGCGGAGATGCCACCACGGCGCAGAACAAGTTCACCGACGCCTTGTCCGGGGCGTCCTTATTTCAGGCGCAGCTTTACGGATCGATCGCAGCCTGCGTCGCAACGCATCGGATGGTGTTGGCATGAGTCCCGAATCCATGTCGCGCGCTTACCTGAGGGAAGGCGACACCACGGAAACTGCGGGTAGCGCCACCGACGCGCAGGCACCACAGGGTGGGCCGCTCGGGTCTGTGGCGATTGAAGCCATGCAAACCGCACTTGCCGCAGAACACGGCGCGCTCTGGGCGTATGGCCTGGTTGCCGCATACGATCCGGCGGCTGCGACCACGGTCACGACCATGGTGACAAGCCATCAAAGCATCCGCGACACTGCGGCGAACCTGATCGTGCAGGGAGGTGCGACGCCGGTCGGTCCACAGCCCGCGTACACCAGCCCAAAACCCGTCACCGACAAGGCGTCGGCCCTGATCCTGGCCCTGACAATCGAATCAGACTGCGCTGATGCGTGGCGCGCCGTGATCGGCTCGACCGAAGATTCAACATTGCGCGGTACGGCGCTGTCCGCCCTCACGGACTCCGCGATGCGCATGGTCACCTGGCGCCAAGCCGCAGGCAACCCGGTCCTGACAATCCCGTTCCCAGGCGCCGCCCAGCTAAGGTGAGCGGCCGCAGTTCAGGTGTCGAATCGCGACTGGCGGCCGCTGTTATCCGCCTCAGGCTGCGCTTTCCGCAGTTCCTGGCACTAGCCGATTACGACCGCTTCCTTCACTCGAGCTACCGCGTCGCCTACCGGCACATCGGAGCGTTCTCCGTTGGACCGATTGCGCACCTCAACGACACCGTCTTTTAACCCTCGGCCCACAACGACGATGGTGGGCACACCGATCAGTTCGGCGTCGGCGAATTTCACGCCCGGCGACGAATCCCGATCGTCCAGCATGACGTCGACTCCGCTCGCGGATAGCTCGGCGGCGATCCGCTCAGCCTCGGCGCGGATTTCGTCGCCCTTTCCTGCGATGACGACATGCACGTCGGCCGGCGCGACTTCGCGCGGCCACACGAGACCCTTGTCGTCATAACAGTTTTCGGCAATCGCGGCCACCGCGCGAGACACTCCGATGCCATAGGAGCCCATGGTGGGTGTGACGAGCTTGCCGTGCTCGTCGAGAACCTGAAGTTCAAGTGCTTCAGCATATTTACGACCGAGTTGGAAGATGTGTCCCATCTCAATTCCACGGGCCAACTCGATGGCACTGCTACAGCGCGGGCACGGGTCGCCGTCTCGTATCTCTGCGGACTGAATCACGCCATCCGCGGTGAAGTCCCGGCCCGCAACCAGTCCAATGATGTGATGCCCGGTCTGGTCTGCGCCGGTCACCCAGGAAGTTCCATCAGCGACCCTCGGGTCTACCAGGTAACGGATACCGGTCGTCGACTTCTCCCCCAGCGTTCCCGGGCCGACATAGCCTTTGGCCAGCGCCGGATACTTCGCAAAGTCCTCGGCGCTAAATGGCACTGACTCTGCGGGCGACACCTGCGCCTCGAGCCGCTTCATGTCAACCTCACGGTCGCCAGGCAGGCCAATGGCGAGCGGTTCCACTGTCCCATCCGGTTGATGCAGCATCACCAGCAGGTTCTTGAGTGTGTCGGCAGCGGTCCAAGCGCGTCCATCGGTGCGCGGGTGCGCGGAGTTCAACAGGTCCACCAAAGACTGGATCGTGGGTGTGTCAGGAGTCGATTCCTTATGCGCAGCAGGCAGCGGGGCAATCTCATCGGCCGACAGCGCCGCAACGGCGGGTACCGTCACAGCTTCAACATTCGCCGCGTAATCGCACGACGTGCATCGGACGAAGGTGTCTTCGCCCACCTCAGCCTCGGCCAGGAACTCTTCAGATTTCGAGCCACCCATGGCGCCAGCCATCGCGGAGACGATGGCGTATTTGAAGCCGAGCCGATCAAAGATCTTGATGTAGGCCTCGCGATGCCGTTGGTAGGCGGCTTCGAGCCCGGCGTCGTCGACGTCGAACGTGTATGAGTCCTTCATCACAAATTCACGTCCGCGCAGAATTCCGGCGCGCGGCCGTGCCTCGTCACGATATTTAGTCTGGATTTGATAGAGCGCCAGGGGAAGCTGCTTGTACGAAGACACGATGTCTTTCACCATCAGGGTGAACATCTCTTCGTGGGTGGGGCCGAGCAAGTAGTCGCCACCTCTGCGGTCCTTCAAGCGGAACAGGTTGGGGCCGTATTCGGTCCACCGATTCGTCTCTTCGTACGGTTCCCGGGGCAGCAGGGCCGGGAAGTGCACTTCCTGGGAGATCTTGTCCATTTCTTCCCGAACGATGGCTTCGATCTTGCGGTACACCCGGTAGCCCAACGGCAGCCATGAGTAGATGCCTGGCGCGACGCGACGCACATAACCGGCGCGCATCAACAACTTGTGGCTCGGCACCTCGGCGTCCGCCGGATCCTCGCGCAACGTACGGAGGAACAGGGTGGATAGGCGAGTGATCACCGGTGAGCTCCTTAGGTATGACGTCTTCCTCGGCTACGCCGATTGGCTCGGCACAACCGTCTTAGCCTAATGGCCCGCACGGCGCCGGTAAGCTCTGTCCCTGTGCTCGTTGTCCTGCCTCCGTCCGAAACCAAAGCGACCGGTGGGGACGGGCCGGCGCTCCGTCTTGCGGACCTGCTGTGGCCAGAATTGCGTCATACCCGGGAAATCTTGCTTGACTACGTCGGGAAATTGGCTGCTGACCTGCCGGCATCGCGAGCCGCACTCAAGGTGACGGCGGCCAAAGACGCCGAGATCAGGCACAACGCCGTGCTGCGCAGTGCGCCCACGATGCCCGCGCTCAATAGATACACTGGGGTGCTTTTCGACGCCCTGGACGCGGCCGGAATGAGCCGCGGCGAGCGGGGACGAGCCCACGGCCGGATCATCGTCATTTCCGCACTGTTCGGCGCAGTCCGAGCGTCGGATCCTATTCCCGAATACCGACTGTCGGCAGGCTCGCGCCTACCGGGCCTCGGCACCATTGCGGCGCTGTGGAAACCGGTGCTTACGGGCGCGTTGGCGGCGCTTGACGGACCGATACTCGATCTGCGGTCCGGCGCGTACGCCGCATTTGGCGTCCTTCCCGGCGCGATCTCGGCGCGGGTGGTGACCGAGCAGCCGGATGGCACCCGGATCGTCGTATCGCACTTCAACAAGGCCACCAAAGGCCGCCTAGCTCGCGCCGTGGCGACCGCGCCACGCGAGGTCACCACCATCGCCGGCGTTATCAGCCTTGCCAGCCGAGTGGGGCTGAACGCTCAACGAATCGGGCCAACAGAAATCGAGATAGTCACCTAGCCGCGGCACCTGCCCTCCTGGCCGAACGTCCTGCAGACTTACTACATGCGACCGGAAGAGAGTGACACTGCGCCGGAGGGCACTGCGCGGGTGCACGGTGGGCTGTGGCGGCACGCCGATTTCCGGCGACTGTGGGCCGGCGACACCGCAAGCCAAATCGGCGCATCATTCGGCGGAATTGCCCTGCCCTACCTCGCGGTAACAGCCCTCGCGGCAACCAGTTTCCAGATGGGTCTGCTCGGCACCGCACGAGGCCTGGGCTTTCTGCTGATTGGCCTTCCGGCGGGCGCACTAATCGACCGGTGGCGCAAACGTCGGGTAATGCTGACTGCCGACGTGTGCCGCGCGGTGCTGTTGATTTCGCTCACCGCCGCGTGGTGGCTAGGCGTGCTGACTTTCACCCAGATCATCGTGGTCGCCACTGCCACCGGGGCCGCCACAGTCTTCTTCGACGTGGCCTATCAGTCGTACCTACCATTTCTGGTAGGTCACGCGCACATCGTCGAGGGCAACGCGAAACTGCAGGCCACTGCATCGGTGTCACAGGGGGCGGGACCCGCCCTAGGTGGGTTCGCGATCAAGTACTTCGGCGCGGCCGACGTCATCGCTATCAACGGACTCGGTTACCTCGTTTCCGCAACTGCCCTGTGGCGGACCCTTTAGGATCGCTTTGACGCACGTAGTGCAAATCGGCGAGATTCGAGGCAAGCTGCACGGACTCCAGTCGCTCGATATCCCCCTTGGCGAGCAACGCGGATTCAAGCTCGTGATTACGGTCAAAGCGATTTTCCAACGCGCGCTTGTTGCGACCTGTCACCATCAGCACGTCTTGTAGCCCCGCAGCGACCGCTTCTTCGACCACATATTGGATGCCGGCTTATCCACGATCGGCAGCATTTCTTTAGGCATCGCCTTCGTGGCAGGCAGGAAGCGAGTGCCAGGTGTCTTGATGCGCGGTATCAATCGCGGACAGGAGTCGTCGACATTCGATCGATGTGAGGCCTATCAGCTCAGCGAGGGCAGACTGGGCCCCGAAATTCAAGGTGATGGAGTCGGCGGAGACATTGTCGGCGCCCGGCCGTAAACGCAGTGCAAACCAGCGACGAACGGGCACCAGGAGCGGATCGGTGCTTTCCTGTATCGCATCCACACGGACCGTGATGGGCGCCTGCTCCGTCTCGGTGCGATACCCCGACGTGCGTTCCGCCGTAGTCAGCAAAGCAGCAGCGTCCTCACCAAGGGCCCGCGCAATCGCCCAAAACACGTCGATGCGCAGCGAACGATGCCCTGCTTCGTAATTGGCTAACGCGGCCTTCGAAATAGACCCTCCGGTTCGAGTGGCCACTTCCGACTGTGTCAAATGCTGGCGGCGGCGAGACTGCCGAAGGAGGCTGGCGACGGCGGCGGCAAACGCCGCTTGCTGCGGATGTGGCATAGATGGCACCATGTCGCATTCGTCTTTCTCAGATTGGCTGTAGCACTGCCCAACGAGCGATATCTAGGCCACTGCCGATGGCGGGGCCCGTGAGTATAGCGCCCTGCGAGTTCCACCGTAGTCGAACTACTTCAACGCTTGCGTGGTTTTCAACGCCACCCCGAGTCCGGGAGAAGCATCAGCGAGCCACGGCCGCGGCATAGCAGGGCCAGCATTCCAGTACATAACATGTTGACGCCTGCGCAGGCGGACATGACTGGCTGCGCCTTCGATGTCGGCAGCACTTCGAGACCGGACGTCTGGTGGCTGCGTTCATTCTTCCCTGGGTTTGCGGGTGGCTGCCACGCCCGGTGATCCGCAGGCACCCGTGTCCGGCCAGGAAGGTCTCGGTGCCGCCGAGGTAGCCTCGGCGGGCCTGGTTGAAGGCATCCCCGTTGTCACTGAGCAGCTCCCGGGGCACGCCGTGCTCCTCGAAGGCGTCTTTGAGCGCCTTGATCGCATCCTCGCTGTTCTCCGGCCGACCGAAGCACTGAGTGCCCACATCGGAGCGGGTTCCGTCATCCAGCAGCTGGTAGATCATGACCTTCATGGCGTCCTGGTCGAATAGCCGATATTCCAGCCCGTCAATCTGCCACAACTCCATCGGAAAAGAGCGGGCGAACCGCATCCATGCCCTGCGCGGGCGTTTACGCGGATTCGTCTTCGCGACGCCCGCTTCGGACAGGATCCGGCCAATCGTTGCCACGGACGGGATCTTGCCATCGAATTCCCCGGTATCCACGGCCTCGAACCAGATGGATTGCGGCCCATGATCCCAGCCGGATCCCGCCAGACGCCGACGGATACGCAGTGCCACGTCCTTGGCCTGGTCGCCATGGACTTCCAACGTGGTCTTCGGGGCACGCGAATGCGGGTTGGGTGCCTTGTTCCCCTCTGCGATATGGCGCTTCTTAACCTTGTAGTAGGACGGCTGCCGATACCCAGTTGCTTGCAGAACTGCGAGACACCTGGGGAGTCCGGCAGACCCGGATCGAACTCGATGATCTGGCGGCGTATCGACGCCGATAACGTATTTGGCACACCCACCATCATCGGATAGTCGACGGCCAACCACGGGCCAGCCGGACACTCGAAAACTGCAAACGATGTTCTGAGAGATCCTGTAAACGATGTCGTGAGTGAGACTGTAAACGATGTCCTGAGAAATCACATACCAGATATCGGGACTACCGGTACCAAGACGGCCTATGCGCCAGTTGGATCGCTCCCAGCCGCTGCTACCGATGATGCCCGGCACCCCGGAACGGCGCACCCACGACTATGTTCGCCACGAGGTGACCAGCCTGTTCGCGGCGTTCAACATCGAGACCGGCCAGGTCATCTCCGACCTGTACCGCCGCCACCGGGCTCTCGAGTTCCGAAAATTCTTGGTCACGATCGACAAGGCCGTCCCCGACGAGCTCGACGTGCATCTGGTGTGCGACAACTACGCCAGGCACAAGACCGAGATGATCAACACCTGGCTGGCCAGGCACCCCCGGTTTCACATTCACTTCACCCCGACTGGGTCATCCTGAGTCAACCAGGTCGAACGCTTCTTCGGCCTGATCACGGACAAACTCATCCCGCGCGGCATCCACGCCAGCGGCGAAGCTCTCGAATCCGACATTCGGCAATGGATCGACACCTGGAACGAAAACCCACGGCCGTTCACCTGGACCAAAACCGCCGACCAAATCCTCAACTCCCTCGCAAAATATTTTGCGCGAATCAAAGACGCGGCACACTAGATCGTCGCAGGATTAGTTTCCGTCGGCCAACCGCCTAGCGCCGATCACCAGGTAACGGCCGATCCAGCCCAAGAGAGGCCGACGCCGAACCCGACAAGCAGCAATGTCATCCCGCGCTGCAGAATGCCCGACTCCACGGCCATCGCCAACGCAATGGGTATCGTGCCGGAGACGGTATTGCCAGAGTCCGCCATCAGGATCGGAAACTTCTCCGCCGGGATGCCGAGCCTGGTCCGGAGGTGTTCTAGCATGAACTTGTTTGCCTGGTGGAAGACGAACAGATCAACATCGTCCACTGCGAGTCCCGCCTTGGCCATAACGGAGTCGACGAGCCCGGGGACGGTTCTGATAGTGAAGTTGAATATCTCGGCGCCGTTCATAAATAGGTCGTACGCGGTTGTTGCGAGGCCCCGTCGATCCGGTGCCGACTCCGGTGACAGCACCTCTCCTGGGCGCAAACCGCCGTGCGGCACCAGCAAGTGGCCGGCCCCCGAGCCGTCGGTGCCGTAACTGAACGCATAAAGTGAGTCGGCTGTTCCATCGGCCGTAATCAGGGTCGCCGAAGCACCGTCGCCAAAGATCGTCCGCACAGACTTGTCCTGTGGGTTGAGGAACTTCGTGTAGGTGTCAGCGGTGACAACGAGCACGGTCGATGCCTGCTCGGACTCGATCAGGCCTTTCGCCAAACCGAGTGCATAAATGAACCCGGAGCAACCCAGCGAGACGTCCGTCGCACCAGCGTTAGAACGCAACCCCAGCCGTTCATGCACCAGTGCGGCGGTCGACGGCAGAAAATAGTCGGGACTCTGCGTCACCAACAGAAGGTAGTCTACCGCTCCGGGATCGATGGAACCGCGAGCGAAAAGTCGCTCTGCGGCCCGCACCGCGAGGTCCGAAGAGAACTCGTCGTCGGCGGCCACGTGCCGGTTGGTGATGCCGGTCTTGCGAGCGATCTTCTCCACGCTCCACTCCGGGAACTCGGCAGAAAGATCAGCGTTAGTCAGTGTATTTTCCGGCAGGTAGTAGTCGATTGCCGAGATTCGCGCGTTCATGAGTCAGGGCCTACTCAGGTGAGGGTTGCGTCATTGACCAGTGCGAGCAGCTCCGCCGGCGTACCGGCCGAGCTGATCTTCCGGGCGTCCAGGGTGATCCCCAGCTTGGTGTCGAGCGCCGCTATGAGGTTTAGCACAGACAGTGAATCCCAGTCGTATTCGTCCAACGAATCGGTTAAGGCGACTGTGCCTGGCGTTACCTCAACGATCTGCTCGACGAGCAGTATGAACTGCTTCTCGTCCATTTCTAATCCACCCTCTCACGTGCCTAGTCTTTTGGAGCGCATTAGGTGCTAAGTCACCTAACGTTGCGCGTTCTTTAACGCTACGCGACGCCAGAAACCTGACGGTGCACCGTCAGGATAGTGCCACCAACCGCGATGGTCGCGGGCAAACACTGCGAACTGCGACTCCCGTAGTGCGCCAAGGTGCCAGCTTCTGTTGAGAGCACCATGAAATCCGCGCCGACGGACGATGGGGTAGCCGCTCGCACGACTATCCCCACCAGGCACGACTGGTAAAAGGTCGATTAAAACTCGGGATCAACACCAAAGGCTGCAACACCAAGGAACGGGAAGCTTTCGTAGGCGTCCTTGCCGTCACCCAGTTGGCTCTGCGGGGCTCGGTGAGTTGTCATCCTTATCTGGCAATGCTGGGGGAGTCTTCGCTGCATTGTCGACGCCAAGCAGCATGAGCGGATTGGTAGCCGCGAGTGCCAGTGCGTGGCGCACGTCGTTCACATCGAAGACGTTAGCGTGGAATGACGCGCTTAGGTGTAGCGCCCCGGCGACCGTCGCCAGCGTCACGGTCACATGTTCTGGCCCGGCGGGCTCCACTGCGAACATGCATTTCCTGTGATCGGCGTCTTGACTCCACGGCAACCGCTGTAGCGTGCGCAGCGTGCCCATGTTATTGAACACAAGATGGGCCTGCGGGTTGCGCGGAACGTTGACAATCGATTTCATCGGACATCTGCGGCCCCAGTGACGGAGCACGCCGGCCACCAACGCCGCGAGCGGCCTCCCAGAATCGACGTGAGTCTGCATGGCTCCGCCCACCTGTGCCGGATCGTCGACGGCACTACCTGAAATAGTCAATCCGGTGATGAAGTTTCCATTGACCACGCCTGACCCGTTCGGCAGATAACGACGGATGTCGTAGATCACGCTCTGTTCTGGCTCAGGAGTGACCCCGCATGTGTCGAACGCGCGGCGCAGCGCCACTAGAAGCGCCGAAGAGACGGTGACCGCGTCATCGGTCGACCTGGCCCACTTTCGCAGGCGACGCTGTACGGTCACCGGGCTGACTGCGTACACGACGGCGAGCTTCGGGCTCCACGCCGTGAGGTCCCGGTTCTCGGTGATGGCCTCGCCGCCGGAGTCGAGGCGGCGAGCGACCAATAGTGCTCGGCAGGTCTGGGGGCTTCGCAAGAAAGTTGCCCGAACAGCGCGTAGCAGAGGTAGCGGCTCCAGTCGCAACGTGGACCAGTCGGGGTCTTCCGTGCCTCCCATGGCTATGTTCACAACCGCACCGAGGAGGTCGACAAGCACCTTTCCGTCGCCGAGGCAATGGTCTCGCACGATGATGAGGTATTCCCCGGCCACCACGAAGTGCAGCGGATGGTCAACACTGATGACGGAATTCTGTTGAATGGCTATTTCCTCGATCGTGTCGCAAGTAGCTGGCGGCACGCACGTAACGAGTCCGTCCCACCACTCATCGAGACGATTGTCATTGTGCCGCCATCGGCGTCCGAGGGTGGTCCGGCTCAGCGCGATTCGCATGTGCGGCGCAGCCTTAGCAACTCGGCGAACTGCGGCGACGACGGCTCGTCGCTGCAATCCGGCGAAGGGACCGACGACAGCTATGACCGGCTGATCCTGAAGCATACGGTCCCGCACGGCCATTCGGCTCGTTTCGTGGCGACGAAAGGAGACGCGCGATTCGTTCGTATGACTCATAACTCCTCGTTCGTGTGTCTCATAGAACTTGCCTTGTCATGATTGCGTTCGTCAAGTTTTTGAGACTGTTTGTTGTCGATTTCTTCTATGCGGCCACGGCGTGGTCGCTGGCTTGATATGCGGGTCGTGTTCCTGTGGGTGAGATGCCGCCGGCGCGGCGGTGTGGGCGTTGCCTGTTGAACCAGATCTCGATGTATTCGAGCATCGCGGCGCGCATCTCGAGCCGGGTGGGCCGGGAGCGTTGGTAGAACATTTCGATCTTCATGTGGGAGAAGAACGACTCGGCGACCGCGTTCTGCCAGCAGTTGCCCGCGCATCCCATCGACTGGGTGACATGGATTGCGCCGCAACAGGTTTGGAACGCACCCGACATGTATTGCGTCCCGCGGTCGCTGTTAAGCCGATATCCGCATAATCGGCATCACTTCGCCTACGCCAACATCGACCGGTGGATGACAGCCGGAGTTGACGCGGCGGCGATGCTGCCGTATCTGTCCGTTTATTTGTCACGCCGCTGTCGAGTCGACCTACTACTACATTCACACCTCACCGGGCTTCATGGCCGACTACGCCGGCCTGACCGCCGCTGCCGACCGGGTTTTGCCGAAGGTCGGGTTCTAGATGAGACACGATACGAAGACCGGCGCCGCAGGCTTTTACACGTTCGCCCGCGGCTTCATGCCCACCTACGTGCCCACCTACATTCCCACCTACATGCCCACCGTCCGCCGCCTGTCGCCTGTCGCCGAAAACGGTTGGGGCCTACCGGATCAGCCTGGAATGCTTCCTCACCTACCTCACCGGCGCGCAACACGTCGACCGCGCCAAGGTCGGCTTCGACCACTTGGACCGGCAGTATCTGAAAGGCTGGATGACCTGACTGGCCGATGAGAAAGACTATGCGCCAAGAACTATCACTCTGCGCGTCTCGGCGATCAAGGCTTTCCTGGCCTACGCTGCCGCCGAGGATGTCACCCTGGTTGCGCTGCATCAGGGAGCCAGAACCCTGAAACCGCCGGCCGCTCCACGCAAACCAGTCGACTACCTCACCGAAGACCAGACCCGTGCGCTGCCCGCCGCACATAGCGGGGCCAGCCCCAAGTCACGCCGGAACCGGATGCTGCTCATCCTGCTCTATGACACCGCCGCCCGCGTCGGCGAGATCACCGCCCTGACCCTGGCCGATCTGTCCCTGACCAAGCCCGCACACATCGCGCTCACCGGCAAACGCAACAAAACCAGGATCGTGCCGCTCGGCGACACAAC
>JBDTAR010000135.1:0-15522 GCA_039924545.1 Nakamurella sp.
GGAGAATGCCTGCCGGTCACCGAACTGCACCCCGTATGCGTTAACGTTCTGCCCGAGCAGCGTCACTTCGGAAACACCGTCGGCCACCAGCATTTTCACCTCGGCGAGAATGTCCCCGGGGCGTCGATCTGCTTCCCGACCACGCAGCGACGGCACGATACAGAACGTGCAGCTGTTATTGCAGCCCACCGAGATGGACACCCACGCGGAATAGAGCGCATCACGCTTGGCTGGTAGCGACGACGGGAACACTTCGAGGGCATCGAGGATCTCGACCTGAGCCTCGTTATTGTGCCGCGCCCGCTCCAGGAGCACCGGCAACGATCCGGAGTTGTGCGTGCCGAACACCACGTCGACCCACGGCGCCCGCTCGACCACGTAGGCGCCGTCCTTTTGTGCCAGACACCCACCGACGGCGATCTGCATTCCGGGGTGCGCTCGTTTAATGGGCGCGAGCATTCCGAGGTTGCCGTACAGCCGATTGTCCGCATTTTCGCGCACCGCGCACGTGTTGAAGACGACCACATCCGCCTTATCGCGTTCAGCTTCGGCGACGTAGCCGGCCTGTTCCAGCTCGCCAGCGAGGTGCTCGGAATCGTGCACATTCATCTGACACCCGTAGGTAGTGATGTGGTAGGTGCGGGTCTTGTTCGAGGTCGCGGTGCTCACAGCAGACAAGGATACGTGCCTTACGCGCCGGGCACCTCTTTGTGGCTCGAGTTGAAAGTTTGCACTCGTAACCCGGGTGATCAGCGGGCGATCTCGGTAGCTCGAGACTCGCGGATCACCGTCACCCGCACTTGTCCCGGGTACGTGAGTTCTTCTTCGATCTGTTTGGCGACTTCCCGCGCCATCACCTGAGCTTCAAGGTCGTCGACGAGGTTCGGCTTCACCATGACCCGCAGTTCTCTGCCCGCCTGCATGGCGAAAACCTTCTCAACACCTTTCTTCGCGCTGGCGATCGCCTCGATGTGTTCCAGCCGCTTGACGTAGGACTCGAGCGATTCTCGCCGGGCACCGGGCCGGCCGCCGGAGCAGGCATCGGCCGCCTGGGTGAGGACAGCCTCGACGGTGGCGGGCGGCACCTCGTCGTGGTGTGCTTCGATGCAGTGTGCGACGTCCTGCGACTCCCCATATTTTCGTGCGATTGCGGCGCCGACGATCGCGTGCGAGCCCTGCGCCTCGTGTGTGAGGGCCTTGCCGATGTCGTGCAGGAACGCGCCGCGCGCCACGACTACCGGGTCAACCCCGAGTTCGGCAGCCATCATTCTGGCGATATGCGACGTCTCTATCACGTGCCCCAGCACGTTCTGTCCATACGAAGTGCGGTACTTCAACTGCCCGACCAGCACGGCAAGTGCCGGATGCAAATCGGAAATTCCGACCTCCAATAGTGCGTCTTCAGCGGCTCGCGCGCATAACGCCTCCACCTCCTCGCAGGCCCGGTCGTAAGCCTCTTCGATGCGGTGCGGGTGGATCCTCCCGTCGTCGATCAAGGCTTGCAAGGTGACTCGGCCGATCTCGCGGCGTACCGGGTCGAAGCACGACAGTAAGACGGCTTCCGGAGTGTCGTCGATGATGACGTTGACGCCGGTGACGGTTTCGAATGCGCGGATATTGCGGCCCTCACGCCCGATAATGCGACCCTTGAGTTCGTCGGACGGGAGTTGAAGTACGGACACGACGGACTGCGACGTTTGATCGCTAGCCACCCGCTGGATCGCGTCGGCGACGATGCGTCGGGCTCGCTCTTTCGCGGTGGTCTGTGCTTCGGTTTCGATGCGTCGCATCATCAGCGCGGCGTCGCGGCGGATCGATTCCTCCTGGCTGGCCAATAGCTCGGCGCGCGCAGCGTCCACCGTCAATGACGAAATCCTCGCCAACTCGGCCTCGTGAGATTTGCGCTGATTTGTCGATTCCGCGGCGAGAGCCTCGCGGGCTTGGTCCAGCTTCAGCTGCCCTGCGTCGATCTCTATTCGATTCTGGTCCAGTGTTATCTGCCGCGAGTCGGAGGCGGCCATGCGCTCCCGCAGGGCCTGCTCGCGTTCCGCGATATCGCTACGCTGCCGCACCACGTCGGTTCTGTCGCTGCGTAGCCGCTCTTGCTCGGCCGCAATAGCTCGCTGCTCACCAGCAAGCGACTGTGATTCTTCCGCGACACGAGCACGCTTTGAATCGAGCTTCACTCGCTCAACTTCAGCGTCGGTCCGCGCCTGCTGTCGGATGGATTCTGCCTCGGCGAGAGCCTTATGGCGAATACCGTCGGCGTCGGCGGCGGCCCGCTTCGTGACAAGGTCGGCCTGTTGCGCACGTTGCAACGCCCCCATGGCAGGCTCGACCAGCGCGTCACGGTCCGTCGGGTCAGGTGCGGCGGCGCCGACCGTGTGAGTTGCGTGGGCTTTCTCCGCAGTGCCCAGGTCCGGGGGGGATTCGATGTCGTCGGGCCGTTGCGCGCCGACGGCTGAGCGCTCGGCGAAGGACTCCGCCAGCAACGCCCGCAACTCGTCAGCGCCGAAACCGGTCGGCACCGCGGACCGCCGACGCAGCGCCACAGCCATTACCACGATGAGCACAGCCAGAACGACGACGAGGGCAATGATCAAGAGCACGGTAGCGGTTTCCATTTGTTGCCTCCCTTACCGTCTCGTCTGGCAGTTGCCGATGATGGCGCTTGCCGATGGCGTCTGCGAAATGGGAAGGGTCACGAACCTGCCGCGCGACTTCACCGACTGTGCCCGTTTGCGGGTACAGCCAGCCGCACCCGAGCATGCACGCATGGTCGGGCGCCGTGGGCACGCGCTTCGCTGCGGCGCGCGGTACGAAGTAGGTATCGCTATCAAGTGCGCCAGAGTCAGCGGCGCGGGTTCGTTACTCTTCTGTAATTTCGAGAGTAAGGAGCGTGCTACTCGCGGTCAAGCCGACCCACCGGCTCCCGCCCGGATCAGACGTCGAAGCTGGCGTCGGATCCGGCGTCGGGATCGGAGCTAAAAGGCAGATCCAATGGCTCGCAGTACCCCTGTAGGGCGTCGTTGACGACGGCGATCGCGACCGTAGACGAATAGCCCCGCCGGGCCAACATGCCGAGCAGCCGCCGCCGGGCGGCGTCCGTTCCGGCGAACATCGCTGAATCGAGCTTTTTGGCAACTAGTTCGGCAGCGCGGCTGCGTTCAGCATCATCATCGATGGCGTGGACGGCCTGATCCGCCACCGACCGGTCGATCCCCTTACGTTCCAGCTCCATCCGCAGAGCCGACCGCCCGAGTCCACGAGTTCGATGTCGGCTCGCAACGAACGCCTCGGCATAGGAGACGTCGTCGATGAGCCCGACATCAACCAGTCGATTCAGCGCACGCTCGGCGGCATCGTCCGGGATGCCGCGATCGCGAAGCTTCGTAGCCAATTCAGCCCGCGAGCGAGCCTGCCCAGTCAGGAGCCGCAGGCAGATGTTCTTCGCCGCTACTTCGGGATTGCCTTGCACGCGCTTCGCATCTCGCGGCCTGTCGCCGGTCAGAAGTCCACCGGTGCCGGAGCAGTCTCGTCGGCAGCGACCACCGCCACGCCGATGCCTAACTTCTCCTTGATTTTCTGCTCGATTTGATCGGCAACATCGGGATTCTCTAGCAGGAATTTGCGCACGTTCTCTTTGCCCTGGCCGAGCTGCTCACCGTCGTAGGTGTACCAGGCGCCCGACTTGCGAACGATCGCCTGCTCGACACCCACGTCGATAAGCGAACCCTCTCGGGAAATTCCGTGGCCATAGAGGATGTCGAACTCAGCCTGCTTGAACGGCGGCGCAACCTTGTTCTTGACGACCTTGACTCGAGTACGGTTGCCGATCGCATCGCCACCATCCTTGAGCGACTCGATGCGTCGGATATCCAGACGCACGGATGCGTAGAACTTGAGCGCCTTGCCGCCGGTAGTGGTCTCGGGCGAACCGAAGAACACGCCGATCTTTTCGCGAAGCTGGTTGATGAAGATAATCGTCGTCCCGGTGGTCGAAAGCGCCCCGGTAATCTTGCGCAGCGCCTGCGACATGAGCCGTGCCTGCAGGCCGACGTGGCTGTCGCCCATTTCGCCCTCAATTTCGGCGCGTGGCACCAGCGCGGCAACCGAGTCAATGACGATAAGGGAGATCGCCCCGGACCGGATAAGCATGTCGGCAATCTCTAGCGCCTGCTCGCCGGTATCTGGCTGCGACACCAACAGCGCATCAGTATCGACACCAAGCGCCTTGGCGTACTCCGGATCCAGCGCATGTTCCGCATCGATGAATGCCGCGATTCCACCCGCAGCCTGCGCGCTCGCTACCGCATGCAGCGTCAACGTCGTCTTACCGGACGATTCCGGACCGTAGATTTCGATGATGCGACCACGCGGGAGTCCGCCGATGCCGAGTGCGACATCCAATGCGATCGACCCAGTTGGAATGACCGCCATTGGCACATGGGTTTCGTCACCGAGCCGCATGACCGAGCCTTTTCCGAACTGCTTCTCGATCTGCGCGAGCGCAATCCCGAGCGCCTTCTCACGATCGTCAGTGGCCATGGTGACCCACCTTTACCTTTCTATGCTGCCGCGGACGTTCTAGCCCTGCAGCAGTGTCTGTTGTCGGCAGCGGGGCCACTCGGTATGTCAGAGCCATCTGGCATGTCCGTGCAACGCCCTCATCGAATTTCGTCACGACGGTAGCGCGAAGCTCCGACAATGCTGCTTCAGCGCCACTATTTTGTGTATAAGCCTGTGGATAAGCCTGTGGATGAACCTATTGGTAAACCGGTACATAACTATCACCTGTGGATAACTTCAGTGCGATACGTCACTGGTCCTCTATGCCTAGCGGCCAGCATCGCAACCGGCCTTGCGACCTTACGACAAATATAAGCGTACATCAGTTCGATAAGTATGACGCTGTTCGCGCGTGTCGCGTCAGCGACTACGGATTCTCAGGCTCGTCGGACAGCCCATATCGCATCGATTCGGGGACGTCGAATGTGTCGCAGACCGTAAACCACACCTGTTTGGCGTCGATCCCGTAGCTCAGCGCCTCGTCGACGCTCCGTCCACCCAGCGCCGAGAACACATGATCCCGAGCCACCGAGGGCGCGCGCGTCGGCCCGAAGTGAGCCTGCATGAGCTGTCTAAATTCGGTGAGTCGCACCCCGCGATGGTACCGACTTCCTCGCTACGCCGGGCAGATCATCACAAGTGGCCGGTGTCGTCGGTCTGCCCCGTGATCTCCCGCATTCCGGCAGCAAGCGCCGTAAGCCGGTCGGTGAGGTCGGCAATGTCACTGACGCCGCCGAGCGCGGTATGCCCGGCGAGCCGCTGGGACGCCCCTGCCGCGTCGGAGGCAGCAGCTATCAGTCGGCCGTACTCGTCGACTCCGTCACGAATCTCCCGTTCTAATCGCGCACCGGCTTGCCCTACTTCCGGCACTAGGATCCCGCCACTGCCCCGGATCAGCGCCGAGTATTCAGCGGCCTTTGTACGCAACTGGACTTCAGCGGAGTCCGCGGACCACAGTGTTTCGTTCCGCAGCTGCTGCATGGAATCGTCGATCACAGAAGCCCCCCTGGCCCCCGCCGGAGCGGCCGAGATACCGATCATCCCGACGCTGTGCCGTAGTGCATCCGAGTAGGCGTCCAATCGCGCGATAAGCGGGCGAATGGCACCGGTAACGGCTCGTCGACCGGGCCCCGGCGGCGGCAGCATCCGCACGACTTTATTCCGAGCTCGAAGGTCGCGCGCTGCCTGGACACTGCCGATTACGCAGTACACGAATAATGCTGTGAACAGCACAGCTGCACCAATATTCGCAGCCGAACTGTCTCCGCGCGCAATTTCCGCGATGCTGTTTGCGCCGACTCCGAGAAGCACTAGTCCAGGGATCGACCACGCCAAAAGGCGCCGTCGTGCCGCTACCCGGCGTCGCTCGGCGATGTGCGCTGGATCGCGACGTCTGCGCACCGCTTCCGCGGCAGAGTCCTTGACAGTCGTCGCAATATCCAGCCCGCGGTCGACCGCTGAGCGTGCCACCACGGGGGCGCGACGCGCGTCCCGGTGGACAGATCGACCGGTCATGATCAGATCTGCGGCTCGGCCTGCTCGGTGGCTGCGGCGGTCGGCGCGGCCGTGTCCGACGCAGAGGCGCCTGCGGCGGTAATCGCTGGCTTTGCCGAGTCGGTGAGTTCCGGATGCATTTGCGCGCGGAGCTGATCAAGCCGCGCCGAGCCGGCCATGTCGACGGTGGACATCTCCACCTCGAGCATGCGGCCTTCCACGGAGCCTTTGCTGAGCTCAGTGGAGCCCAAAGCGTTAGCGTAGCGACGTTCGATTTTCTCCCGAACTTCGTCCAGGGTCGGAGTGGTGCCCGGAGCGTTCAGCTCGGACATCGATTTGAGCGACGTGGAAATCTGTTCCTGCATCTTGGCCTGGTCCAGCTGCGAGAGCAGCTTCGTGCGTTCAGCTAGCTTCTGCTGCAGGCGTACTGCGTTCTGCTCGACTGCTTTCTTCGCCTGCTCGGCGGCCTGCAGTGCCTGGTCGTGCATCGATTTGAGGTCCTCCATCTGCTGCTCAGCAGAGACCAATTGGGTCGCGAAGAGCTGCGCGGTCTGCTCGTATTTCGTCGACTTATCCGCATCACCCTGCGTTTTCGCTTGATCTGCCAGCACCAGCGCCTGCTTAGCCGACGTCTGCAACCGCTCAACTTCACCTAGCTGGCGGTTAAGTTTCATTTCCAACTGGCGCTGGTTCCCGATGACGGCCGCGGCCTGCTGCGACAACGCTGCATGCTGTCGCTGCGCATCTTCAATCGCCTGTTGGATCTGCACCTTCGGATCTGCATATTCGTCGACCTTCGACGAGAACGCTGCCATGAGGTACTTCCATGCTTTGACAAAGGGGTTCGCCATATCGCGGCATTCCTTCCAGGGTGATCTCACAGGTACATGTCTATGGTGTCAGGTTGCCCGGGTGCAGCGCCAATCACCGAGGCGTATTGCTTCCGGAGAACCCCAGATTCGAACTCCGTCATACCTGGCTGACATCTCTGTCTGAGATGCTCTGCATAAGAGCTCCAACGGGTACATCGTAGGCCCGCGGTGTACACCGATTCGGAAGTGCACGGGGGCTGCCAGCTACGCTGTGGCAAACGAACTGAGCGGAGAATCGATGGGCCGCCACGCGGACGAGGAGCGAGGCAGGGGCCTTGCTGGGTGGCTGATCGGCGCTGTCAGCGCCGGTTTGGTGATGGTCCTTGCGGTTGTCGGGTACTTCGTGGTGTTGAGCCGCGCAAATTCCGCCGACCAATCCGTTTGCAGCAGCAACGTCACTTTGTCGGTCGTTGCCGGTCCAGATGCCTCACCGGCGCTGTCCCAGGCGGCCGGCGCGTACAGCAAGACGAAACCGGTCGTACGGTCGGCGTGCATCACCGCCGTCGTTTCCACCGCTTCTGATGACGCAGTTCTGGCCGGTTTGACGGGCCGTTGGCCGGTGAAAGACCTGCCTGCGCCAGGAATGTGGATCCCGGACAGCGCCGCATCGCTTTCCGCTCTCGATGGAGTAAGGCCAGATCTTGCGGCAGGGCATGCTACCGACCCGTTCGCATGGTCGCCGTTGGTTTTGGCGATGCGTAGCAGTGACGCGGCCTCCGCCTCGTCGCTTACCTGGGCGGATCTCGCAACCGCAGCCGGCCCAGCGGGTACCGTGTCGCTGCCCAATGGTCGGCACCTCATCCTGGCGCTGCCGCCCATCGCAAGTTCGCGGGCCAGTAGTTACGCGCTACAGTCCGTCGTCGCAGGAGCGGACCCGACCGTTCCGGTCGATGCAGCGACGGTTACGGCGAAAACTCACATACTGAGATCGATCGACGCCGGTCATAGCGGCCAGGCGACGACGACGCAGGCGGCCCTCACTTCGCTCGCGGTTCCGAGTTCGGCAGCCGACCATGCAGCGGTCACGGCAGTTCCGGCCGTGGAGGCGAATCTGGTGCTGTTCGACCGTCACTCCACTGGCGACACACTGACCGCAGTCCGTCCCCAAGGGTCCACAGTCGGTGACGCGCTAATCGCCGCACCTATTTCCGCACAATGGACGGGCCGCACGTCCACGGCTGCCGCGAGCGACTTCCAATCGTTCCTTTCGAGCGTCCCGGGTCAACAAATCCTGGCAGATCACGGATGGCGCACGAAGTCAGCGCATCCCGCGGAGCCCCTGGCTGCAGTCAATACGCAAGCCTCGGTCACCATGGTGCCGGCTGGCGGGCCGAGCATCGATACGGCCATCGCGGTCGCGCTCGGCCAGGCCAAGCCACCGAAGACCACCGCAACGTCACCCACCGCGACGCACACCTCGCCGACACCCACCACATCCGCCACGGCGCCAGCGACCTCGACGTCACCACCGTCCACAACGACTACCAGCCCGGCGAATCCGAATATGGCCGACAAGGGACCGATCATCACCTTGATCGTCGACACATCATCCGGAATGTCGACCGAGAATGGCGGTAAGACGCTGCTCGACTGGGTGAAGGCAGCCCTTCCCGATCTCGCCGACGGCTCACTGACCAACCGCATTGGACTATGGGTGTATTCAGACGGCGCGATCTACCCGCCGAGCGGTTTCCCCGAGCTGGTGTCCACGGGTCTGATCACCGAAAAGGTGAAAGTACCGGAACTTGCGGCCGACGGATCAGTCGCCACGACAGTAGAAGAAGCCCGATCCAAGGCACTGGTCGATTCGATCGCGAAACTTACTCCGAACGGGGATCGGTGGGCGTACGGCGCATTAGTGGAGGCTCTTCCGAAGGCGGCAACTGCCGCCGTGACAGGGCGCCAGAACCGCGTCATATTGATCACCAGCGGCGTCGACCAAACCCCTGGCACGTTGCGCAGCCAGGTGCTGCGCGCGGTGCACGACCAAAAGGAAAAGCTGCGGCTGGACGTCATCGGGCTCGGCAGCGCGGTCCCGGTCGCTGCCTATACGGACATCGCTGCGGCCGCCAACGGCGAGTACGTCCCGATTACCGATCCCGCGAAACTCGGCCAGCAGATCAGCGACTTTCTGACGCTCGGCGACTAAGCAAAGGGTTCTTAGTCCTCAAACGCCTCGATCGGCGGGCAGGAGCAAGACAGGTTCCGGTCCCCCCAGGCTCCGTCGATGCGGCCGACCGGCGGGAAGTACTTGTGCGCTGGGTCCACCGCGCCACCGGGATACGTCGGGAATACCGCTTCGGCCCGCGTGTACGGATGCCCCCACTCGCCCGCCAGCACGGCAGCGGTATGCGGCGAGTTCACGAGCGGGTTGTCGTCCGCAGGCCACTCCCCTGCCGCGACGCGATCAGCCTCGCCTCGGATGGCGATCATGGCTGCGCAGAACCGGTCGAGTTCGACGAGGTCTTCGCTCTCGGTCGGCTCGACCATCAGCGTGCCCGCAACCGGGAACGACATGGTCGGCGCGTGGAATCCATAGTCCGCGAGGCGCTTGGCTACGTCATCAACCGTCACACCGGTGTCGTGGGTCATCGGGCGTAGATCGAGGATGCATTCGTGCGCCACAAACCCGCCTGTGCCGGTGTAGAGCACCGGGTAATAGAGGTTCAGCTTCTTCGCTACATAGTTCGCTGCAGCGACGGCAGAGAGGGTCGCAGCGCGCAGTCCTTCGGCGCCCATCATGGCGATGTAGGCCCAGGAGATCGGCAGAATCGACGCGGATCCGTAGGGCGCTGCAGACACGGCACCTACTCCACCGTCCTCCGGTGCGGTGACACCCAGATCCATCAGCGGATGCCCCGGGAGGAATGCCGCGAGATGCTCCCGAACCGCAATCGGTCCGACGCCCGGGCCGCCGCCGCCGTGCGGAATACAGAATGTCTTGTGCAAGTTCAGGTGCGATACGTCCCCACCGAATTCTCCGGGCCGGGCGACACCGACAAGCGCGTTCAGGTTGGCGCCGTCGACGTAGACCTGGCCGCCCGCGGCGTGCACGAGATCCGAAAGTTCTGTGATCGTGTCCTCATAGACCCCGTGCGTGGACGGGTAGGTGACCATGATGGCGGCCAGATTCTCGGCATGCTTATCGATCTTGGCCCGCAGGTCGTCCATGTCGATATTCCCGGCGGTATGCCCGGATTCATCGGATCCCACCACAGTGTCTATCACCACCACTTTCATGCCAGCCATGACGGCCGACGCCGCGTTGGTGCCGTGTGCGGACGCAGGGATAAGGCACACGTTTCTGTGCTCTTCGCCGCGAGAGCGGTGGTAGGCGCGAATCGCGAGCAGTCCGGACAATTCGCCCTGCGAGCCAGCATTCGGCTGAATGGACACTCGGGCGTAGCCGGTGATCGCCACGAGCCAGCTTTCTAGTTCACCGATCAGTTCGATCAGGCCCGCGGCATCCTCGCGCGGCGCGAACGGATGCAGCCCCGCGAACTCTGGCCAGGTCACGGCCTCCATCTCGGAGGTGGCGTTCAGCTTCATGGTGCAGGAGCCGAGCGGGATCATGGAGCGGTCCAGCGCCAGGTCCATATCGGAGAGCCGCCGAATGTAGCGCAGCATTGAGGTTTCGCTGCGGTGGGCGTGGAACACCGGGTGCGTCAGGTATGACGTTTCCCGCGGCAGTGCCACGCTCGTGAACGTCTCGCCATCCCCGTCGAAACCAAACCAGCTCTTGTCGCTCGCGCTAAACGATGCGACGATGCTGGCGATGTGCAGAATCGTGGTGGCCTCCGAGACTGAAATCTGCACATGGTCATCCCCATCGCGCCAAATGTTGATACCCCGGTCCCGGGCAGACTGGGTGATCGCGGCAGCGCGGCCCGGCACGTGCGCCCGCACCGTGTCGAAGAAGTCGGCGTGCACGACCTCAACGCCCGCGCCACGCAGCCCAGCGGCGAGCGTCACAGCCTGGGCGTGCACTCGCTCGGCAATCGCGCGGAGGCCTTCCGGCCCGTGGTACACGGCGTACATGGAGGCCATCACGGCCAGCAGCACCTGCGCAGTGCAAATGTTGCTGGTCGCCTTCTCGCGGCGAATGTGCTGCTCACGGGTTTGCAGAGCGAGCCGGTAGGCAGGCCTGCCGGCAGCGTCGTGCGAGACACCGACGAGGCGACCGGGCAGTTGACGTTGCAGGTCGGCACGCACGGCCATGAATCCGGCGTGTGGACCGCCGTAACCCATCGACACGCCAAATCGTTGGGAGGATCCAACGGCGATATCGACGCCGATGTCTCCGGGCGCCCGCAGCAGGGTGAGTGCCAAAAGGTCCGTGGCAGCAACAACTTTCGCCTCACGCTCATGCGCGGCCTCGACCAGTGCCGAGTGGTCGCGGATGGCGCCAGAGGCCCCGGGGTACGAAACCAGTAGTCCGAAGAAGTCTTCGGTAGGCAGCACGCCGGAGTTGGCTGCGGCCTCAGATCCGTCGTCGTCGCGGACCCCGGCGAGATCGCACACCACAACGTCAATACCGAGCGCCTCGGCGCGAGTGCGGATCACCGCCAGGGTCTGCGGCAGCGTGTCGGCATCGACGACGAACCGGTTGGATTTCGATCGCGAGGCCCGGCGTGCCAGTGTCATGCCTTCTGCCGCGGCTGTCGCCTCGTCCAGCATGGAGGCGTTCGCAATATCCAGGCCCGTGAGGTCTGCGACCGCGGTCTGGAAGTTCAGTAGCGCCTCGAGCCGACCCTGGCTGATTTCCGGCTGGTACGGCGTGTAAGCCGTGTACCAGGCGGGATTTTCCAGGATGTTCCGCTTGATCACACCGGGCGTGACGGTGTCGTGATACCCCATGCCGATCATGGAGACCATCACCGTGTTCTTCGCGGCGAGCTCGCGCAATCGCGCCAACGCCTGCGGTTCGGTGAGCGGCTCCGGGAGGCCGGGAAGTTGCAGCGGAGCGGCCGCGCGAATGGTCGCTGGCACGGCAGCATCGGCCAGCGCATCAAGGCTGTCCACGCCGAGCGCGGCAAGGATCACGGACTGATTGTCACGCCGTGTGCCGATATGGCGTCCGGCGAAGCCGTCTTCGCGGTAAGAGGTCGAAGGGGTCGTCGCATTGGATGATGTCGTCATAAAGGGTAAGCCTCCACCGAAAGGGCGCCGTAGGAATGACAGGGTTCGAGTCAGCAGCCGCACAGTGCGCGGTTACCCACCCTCCCCCTCTGTCACCGGTACCTGAGAGCTTCGCGCAGGTTCCGCCGCACCGCCAACAAAAACTGCCGGGTATGACGAAATCCCTGCACTTGCCCCGTCGGCGGACGCCGTAACTCAGCCCGGCATCGCTTTCCAGAGGCGTCTATCCCTCACGGTTTGGTGGCCTGAGAGTTTGGCGGGGAGGCTCTTGCTCCTTCGGCGTCTTCGACGAGTTGCAGCGTTGCGACCGCAACTCACCGAAGACTCTCCCGCGAGGGGTCAACGACGACGTTAACGCTACCAGCCTGCACAGACGTAACCCGCACACCACAGATGCAGATCACAGCCACGCGCTACTCGTCCGCCCATCGGCGCCTCCCCCAACCGCACAGCTCTCGGCCGCACTTCCCACATCGCAGCCGGGTCAGAACGGGTCGGCGCAGTATGGCGCGATAGGCCAGCCGAACGCGGCCGACGCGGCGGCAACGGTTCCTGGTCGGTGCTCGTCCACCAGTCCGGCGGCGTGCAATGCCCCGAGCGACGTTTCGCCCAGGTAGATCGAAGCGAGTTCGCGCGCGGACATCGTCATATCTGGATCGAGATCGCAACGCACCGCTTCAGCACTATCCAACCCGCCGCGCAGCGCAAATCGTCCGCCCGATTCGGGCAGTACATCGTCGCGCACGTCGAGGACCACATCGATCGGCGCTGCGTAGCGGCGAGCGGACAGCGCCGAAGCGACATCGAGGATGCGCACGTACAAGGCATCCTGGAGCCGGGTTTGGATCGCACGCGGGCCGGCAACCAGATACTGCAACATGTGCCCCACCGGGGCACGGTCAACGGTGAAGGTCCGCACTAGGTCGAGGCTGATCAAGTATCGCCACAGTCGGGCATATCCGACCGCGAATTCCGCTTCGACCTCGCGAATCTGTACCTCGCCAGTAGGGATGCCGATGCCGCCAGCGGCGTCAGCGCCGCCCCACTTGACGCTGTATGTTGCGTGGCCGTCGACCATTCCGGCCGCGTTGTAGGAGACCAAAAATCGCAATGCCGTGGCGCCTTTTCGCCAGGCAACCGGATCGCTGAGGGTGAGCTGCCACCAGTCCTCCGGCCGATCGAGGGATCCCGGCCTGCGCGCCCGGAGTCGATCGTGCAGATCGCGGACCAGCGGGATGAAAGCGCCACGGTCCACTTCGTCCACGGAGCCGCCCGCTGCGCGCAGAGCGCCATCTACATCTGCGCGGAGCCGAAGCGCCTGGGTACTTCCGGAGAGCCAGGCTTCGGATGCGGCGTTGGCGTAGCCGAACCGCCCGTAAATGCTTGATTCAGACGCGAAGAGAACGGCAACCACCTCGCCACGATCGCGGCAGCGGCGGAACTCTTCACTCATGGATCGGCGTAGCAGGCCACGGCGTCGATAAGCACCGTGCACCGTCACGGCGGTCACTGCGGACGCCGGGATTGCTGCACCGCCCGGGACCGTCAGTTGCCGTGCGAAGGAACCAAATGTCGACACCCAGCGGCCGTCAACCGTGAATCCAAAGAACCGCTCCGGATCGAAGACTGCGCGATCCAATTCCAGATGTTCGGCCGGAGTTTCCTCGTGGAATCCATGCTCTTCGGCTCGGTGGAACGCGTCGAATTGTTCGGCGGTGAGTCCGGTCAATGCCAGCTCTGCCAGGTGCGGAGGCGGGCCCACCTGATCGGGTTGTGCGACGGCGAGGGGTACGTCAGACGTGGTGGTGTGGTCGTCGGGCATGGATCTACGTTACCCGGCAGAAGTCCGGCCAGCTGCAGGATCATCGCCTTCACCCTGATCGCGGCTTGAGCCAGGATCTCCGCGACCGTACCCAATTCCGCCGCTCCTCGCCTCCGCTACGGCCGACGCTCGCAGTCCCACTTCGAGGCGTTCCTTGCCTCCGCTACGGCCGGCGCTCGCTATCGCTCCCGTCAACCTCCACTACGGCTTCGTCACACCTCGGGCGCTCCCGTCAACCTCCACTACGGCTTCGTCACACCTCGGGCGCTCCCGTCAACCTCCGCTACGGCTTCATCGCCGCGGACCAGCACGAGTCGTCGGACTGCGCTGCGATGCAAGTCAAGATGTACCCGGATGCCAGCCTGCCGCGCAGCGCCAATGGCGCACGCAATGGTCGCGGTCAGGCAGATGGCGCCAGACACCCACATGGCAACGGGCGCGCCCCAAATGTCGGCAATACCGCCGATCAGCGGGGCGCCAATGGGCGTTCCACCCGCGAGCAGCAGCATGTAGAGCGACATCACTCGGCCGCGCACGGCGGCATCGGTGGAGAGCTGCACGGTGGCGTTGGCCATGGCGTTAAACGCGATCGCCAACATGCCGCTTGGCACCAGCAGCACCATGAATAGCGGAATCCAACCGATGAAACCCAGCACGATCATCGAGACGCCGAATAAGGCTGCCGCGCCGAACAGGAAGCCCAATCGAACGGTGGCGCGGCGCGCGGCAAATAGGGCGCCGGTCAACGATCCGACAGCCAGCGCGGTGTTCAGCCAGCCGTACAGGCTGGCGTTCGAGTCGAACGTGATCTTCGCATAGGCCGACAAGATAATCGCGAAGTTGAATCCGAACGTACCGATGAAGAAAACGAGAATAATCAGCCATTTCAGGTCCGGCCGCGCCCACACGTAGCGCAGTCCTTCCCGGATTTGGCCGGGCTTCCGCGCCGCCCGCGGCATCTTCTGCAGGAGGGCAGGGTTCATCGCTGCTAGCGCCGCGATCGTGGCGATGAAACTCACTGCGTTAATCGCGAATGCCCAACCGGAGCCGACGGCGGCAATCATCACGCCCGCGACTGCCGGGCCGACCAACCGAGCGATTTGGAAGCTGCCGGAATTGAGAGACACTGCGTTGCGTACCAGCGAGGCCGGCACCATCTCGTTGACAAAGATCTGCCGGGCGGGGTTGTCAACGACAGTCACGAGGCCAAGCAGGAAGGCGACCGCGTAGACATGCCACACGGTGACCACGCCGGTGAGTGTGACGATCGCCAGCGCTGCGGCGAGTAGCCCCATGATTGTCTGGGTGCTTATCAAGAGCCGACGTTTCGGGAAGCGGTCGGCCGCCACGCCCCCGTAGAGACCGAGCAGCATCAGCGGCAGAAATTGCAGCGCCATTGTGATGCCGACAGCAAATGGGGACTTGGTGAGTTCGAGAACTAACCAGTCCTGCGCGATGCGCTGCATCCAGGTACCGATATTGGAGATGACTGACCCGGAGAAGTACAGGCGGTAGTTCCGCTCATGCAACGCCGCGAAGGTAGAAACGTGGTCCGGTCGCGTGGGCTGCTTGTCTGCCGCGACGTCCGCCATATCCGGAGGGCGCGAATCATCCGCCATATCCGGA
>JBDTAR010000136.1:0-11268 GCA_039924545.1 Nakamurella sp.
GTTGTGAAGGTGCGGACGCAATCGCGCACGCACCTTCACATCTGGTCCGCACCTTGGCGGATAAGGCAGCAGCGCAGGGTCGGTCAGACGCCGAGCGCCTGCGCCAGATCGGCCTGCAGATCCGCAGCGGACTCGAGGCCAATAGACAGCCTGACGATTCCGGCACCGGGGCGCGCCTCGGGTGCGACCGGCCGGTGCGTGAGCGCGGCCGGGTGCTGGATCAAGGAGTCGACGCCGCCCAGCGAGACCGCGTGCGTGATCAGCCGTACGTTCTTGGTGAGTTGCATGGCACTACCGAAGCCGCCTGCGAGATCGATGGAGATCATCGCGCCGGGGCCACCCATCTGCGCGCCGACGAGGCCTTCCGGATCGCACTCCGCAAGACCCGGGTAATAGACCTTGTTGACTGCGGACACCGTAGTAAGCCACTCGGCTAAAGCGCGCGCATTGTCCTGCTGCTGGCGAACCCGCAGCGGCAGCGTCGCTAGACCCCGGTGCAACAGATAACCGGCAAGCGGATGCAGAATCGCGCCGGTAATCGCCCGAATGGAGCGCAGCTTCGATGCCCATTCGGCGTTGCAGGCGATCACACCGCCAAGCGCATCCCCGTGTCCGCCCAGGTACTTGGTCGCTGAATGCAGCACCAGTGAAACGCCGAACGCCGCAGGGTTCTGCAGCACCGGGGTGGCGAACGTGTTGTCGACTAGTACCGGCACAGATCCGGCTGCAGCGACGGCCGCGGCGAGGTCCACGAGTTCGAGCGTCGGGTTGGCAGGAGTCTCCAGCATCACCAGACAGGTGTCCGGGCGCACTGAAGCAGCGATCTCGTGCGCATCGCAAAATGTCACCGTCGTGCCCAGCAGCCCAGTGTCCAGGATGTGGTCGGTGCCGCCGTACAGCGGCCGCACCGCGACAATATGCCGCCCCGGCCCGGTCGACGAGGCGGTCAGTACCGCAGCCGTCACCGCAGCCATACCGGAGGCGAAGGCCACCGATTCGTCGGTGCCTTCCAGCGCAGCGAGTCCGGATTCGAACCGAGCAACGGTGGGGTTCCACAACCGCTCGTAGACATAGCCGCCGTCGGTAGGGTGTCCGCCGGTCGCCATAGACTCGTACGACAGCCCGCCAGATTCGATATCTGGCAACGGGTTGGTGGTGGACAGGTCGATTGGCGCAGCGTGTACGCCGAGCGCGGCTAGGTCCTCACGTCCGGCGTGTACCGCCAGGGAATCAAAGGTCATTTCCGAGCTTATTTCATTCGTCGCCATAGCACTATGGTGGCAGAGTTATGCGTAAACCTGCTGACAAGCCGTAGATTATTCGGTTATACGGCAATAGGAATCTATATTCTTCGACATCCAGGGAGATGGCGGTGGCGCCGATGCAGAATCCGCGAACCCATATCGCCGAGCCTGACGGGCTTGATCCGATTGACCGGGCGCTCGTACGGGAACTCGCCCGGGACGGCCGGGTCACTAACGCCGCGCTGGCGGCAAAAGTGGGCGTCGCCGAGTCGACCTGCTTGGCGAGGGTGCGAGCTTTACGCGACGCTGGCGTGATCACCGGCATCCACGCGCACGTCGACCCGGCGACCTTGGGCCTGCCAATCCAAGCGATCATTAAGGTGCGCCTATCCAGCCACGTCCCTGACCAAGTATTGCGATTCCACGCATCGCTACGCTCGATCCCAGGCCTGATCACGGCGTTCCACACCGCGGGAGCAGACGACTACCTGCTGCATGTGGCGGTTGAGAGTCCTGCGGCGCTGCGTGCGCTCATCTTGGAGCATGTCACCGTTCAGCCCGGGGTCTCACACACCGAAACACAGCTACTGTTCGAGGTTTTCGCTGGACATGGCGTCATTTAGTGGCAACAGACTAGACACGTATGACGACTTTCCCGCGCTACGCGCGGAGGCGAGCTACATGCACGCACAGCGGGCACCACCAGCCCGGGCGAGCACCGACGCCCTAGATAGCCGCACCGCCGGGGCCAGCACGGACGACTCGGCGAGCCGCGACTATCTGCCAGCGGACCGATTGAGGATCCTTGGGTTCTCGTAGTGATCGCAATACGTGGCGTAATTGGTCGATAGGTGAGAAGTGTCGATGACAGCGCAGTTCCATTTTTTCGAAGCGCCCGCGTCGGAGTCGTACCAGCCGTTGTGCGCTGCCTGACAGTGCGGTGAGTTTCTGACCGACGCCATGGCGTGCGACTGGTACGGATCAGACAACCTCGGCGAGATAGCTCTGTTCGGATAGCGGGATGCGCGAGAGCGAGTGCCAGGCTGCAGAGAGAGCAGCCACAGCGCGGTCAGTCTCGTCGGTCGAGTACGAGAACGGCACGCGCAGGAATCGCTCGAACGCCCCGTCGATCCCAAATCGCGGTCCGGCGGCAAGCAAGAGTCCTTCGTTGCGCGACGCAAGAGTCAGTTGCGAACTCACGGGATATCCGAGACCTACCCATAAAGTCAGACCGCCACGCACGCTCGGAATGCTCCATTCGGGGAAGTTCTCTCTCAGCGCCGCGACCAGGTGATCGCGGCCGACTCCCAGCTGCGCCCGCCGAGTCTCGAGCACGGCGCCGAAGTGCTCCAGCATGTTCTTCACGATGAGCTGTTCGAGTACCGGTGTGCCCAGGTCACCTGCGCTCCGTGCCCGCACCAGCTTGTGGATAGTGCCTCGATCCGCCCGAATCCAGCCCACGCGAATACCACCCCACACGGTTTTGCCGACAGATCCGACCAACACGACATTCGGGGCGCCCGCACCGAATGGCATGTAGTTTTCTATGCGGTCGATGGAGAGCTCAGCCATCGTTTCGTCCGCGATCAGCACGGTGCCGTGCGAAGCAGCGAGGGCGATGACGCGTTCGCGCAGCTCCGCCGGCATGGTGCGCCCAGTGGGGTTGTGGAAGTCGGGCATGAGATAGCCAAGTGCTGGACTCGAACGTTGAATAGCCTGCTCCAGGCCGGGCACATCCCATCCGTCATCGGTCGTAACGCTCACCGGCACGAGGCGCGCCCCGGTCAATCGAATGGCGTCATAGGCGTTGGGATAGCTCGGTGATTCGACCAGAGCGCTGTCACCTCGGCTGAGCAGAGTGCGCGACAATAGTTCGATGGCGTGTTGCGCGCCGGTGGTCACCATGATTTGGTCCGGGTCGGTCGGCAGGCCGCGCTCCGCATACCGCATCGCGATTGCCTCGCGCAGTTCCGGCAGGCCCAGAAGAGTGAAGCCGGTGCCACCGAGGTACGCCGGGAATTCTGCAACCGCCCGATCCGCGGCCGCAGCGAGGCCAGGCAGCGCAGATATTGCCGCCTTGCTGAAGTCCAGGTAACCGGCTTGGTCGGTGTCGATCATCGCAGCGGCCCGCGCCGGCAGCTTCGCGACACTGCCCGAGCCACGCACACTGACGAGGTAATTAGCCACTCTGAGCTCGGCGTAAGCAGCAGTTACGGTGGTACGACTGACCCCGAGCTGGGCTGCGAAGTCGCGCTCAGCGGGCAGACGCGCACCGCACGGGATACGCCCATCTAGCACTAGCAGGCGGATGCGCTCGGCCAGCGCCCCATAGGCAGGCGTCGTAGCGGAATCCCGCCATTCGCCCAGCAACGAGGCCAAAGCGCGAGACGACAGAGATGACATAAGGCCACTATATGCATATTGGCCTCTTGCCAACAGGCCACTCCAGATATTGGATACTTTCATGGCTCTATCCACAGCACCGTCCCGCCCTTCGCGCCGCCTCCCTCTCCGCTACACCCAATTGCTGATCGGGCTGTTTCTCTATGGAGTCTCAATCGCGATGATGGTGCAGGCGGCGATTGGCATCGCTCCGTGGGACGTTCTCTCTCAAGGAATCTCCATTCACACGGGAATCTCCTTCGGCTGGGTCACCAACCTGGTCGGAGTCGTTGTACTACTGCTCTGGATTCCAATTAGACAGAAGCCGGGAATCGGCACCGTACTCAACGCGGCGCTCATCGGACCGAGCGCTCAACTAGGGCTCACGGTCATTCCTTCGCCCACGGTTCTGTGGGCGCAAATTCCGCTCTTTACGGGCGGCCTCATCCTGCTGGCAATCGCGACCGGGCTCTACATAGGGGCGCGCTTTGGGCCGGGGCCACGCGACGGACTGATGACTGGCATCTACCAGCGCTGGGGCTGGCGAATCTGGATCGTGCGCGCCTCAATCGAGCTCACCGTGCTCGGTATTGGGTGGCTCCTCGGCGGTAACGTCGGGGTCGGCACGCTCGCGTTCGCTCTCCTTGTCGGGCCGCTCGTGCACGTCGCGATGCCGCTTTTGGTCATCAAAGACCGCAGCGTTCCCTGCGATTTAGTAACGGCGGCGACCACGACATGAGACCGATCATCGACGCGCTCCGGTCACCCGGACAGCAACCGGCACCAGCGCGCCGACGGCAATCAGCATGACGACACCAACGATGGTCCCGTAGGTGCCGGCGCTTATCCCCAACGAGATGGAGCCCAATAGCCCGTAGCCGATACCCAACAGCGCCGGTGCCACGCTGACGCTACCGATGGCGATCGCTGTGAGGGCGATGAACATGGCTTCTTTCGTGATCATTCCGACGATTTGCTTCCGCGTTGCGCCAATGCGGCGCAGCAGTCGGAATTCCCCCGAGCGGGCCGCCGTGAGCATGACAAGTATGTTGGCCGCCACCAGGCCGACGAATGCGAGCAATGCACACGTCAACCAGACCGATAGGTCGTGTTGACCCGCGCCGCTGGCGGTTGCCCGGTGCGCATATTGGCTGGCGGAAAGCGCCTCCAATCCCATCGCCGAGACATCCGCACTGACCTGTCGCGTCGCCCCCGGCGCAACATTAACCAACGCCATACTGGTCAATCCAACAGCCGTGCGTGACGCTGCGAAGTTCTGACCGGCAAGATAGTCGCCGAATCCCAGGCCACGCTGATAGATGGCCACGATCGTCGCCGTCATGTGTATCCCATCGGAAAACCGGAGTTCAACGGTGCCACCGATGGAGGTCGACGTGCCAAAGACTGCATCCTTACTCACGGCGATGGTATTGGGGCCGGTGAGATCGGAAAGTGAGCCAGCCGTGACATCGGGATCCACGGTTCCGTCGGCAGGTATTAGTTGGAGCTCGGTCGTTTCCCATTCCAGGCCGGAAAAGAACGGCACATCGTCATCCTCGTTAATCCGGACGTCAGCCTGCAGGTTTTTCACGCCCTCAACCGATGCCACTGCGGGCAGTGCGTCGAGCGCGGCAAGATCGGATTGAGTAAGTCCCGCACTCGATTGCACCACCAAGTTTGAGGTGATGCCTTCACTGAGTTGCATGACGGCCGCCTCGCCGGCGATCGCATTCGAGCTGATCTGAACCACACCCAGTGCTATCAGCAGCGCCAAGGGAGCCACAGCCCCACTCAGGCGCCGAGAAAACCCGCGCGCACCGCGGATCGCGAGGAGTGACGTCGCCCCACCGCGAGCTCCGAACAGCGACAACATCCGTCGCGACGCGGCGCTCACCAGCACAGGACCGCCTAGCGTTGCGGCAATGATCAGCAAGATGGCTGAAAGCCCTCCGCCCGCGCTGCCCGCTAGCCCACCAACAAATAGCGGGGTAGCTGCGACGACTACACCGGTCGCTGCGAGTGCGATCGCCGTTATCGAACGACCGCGGCCAATCGTCGCAGAGTCGACTGCGCTTGCGCGGCCTGCAGCCGCGACACTGGGCCGGGTGACTCGGCGCGCAGCTATTCGCGCGGCGATGAGCCCCGTCGGGAGCAGGATCAGCAGCGACCCGAGCGCGGGCCACGGTGATAGCGATGAGTTGTAGGCCTCCGGGACAAGACCGCTGGCAGCCAGTAGACCCGTGAGCTGCGGGGCTACGAAGAAACCGGCGATACTGCCAATGGGGGCTGCGACCGAGAAGACGAGCAGCACTTCGGCGGTGATCATTCCGCGCACTTGACGTGGCGTCGCGCCTACTGCCCGAAGCAGCGCAAACTGGCGCTCACGCTGCCGGAGCGATTGTGAGAACACAGACGAGACAACGAATCCCACGACGAGAAGGGTGGTACCCGCGAAAGATGAAGCAACTGCCAGCAGCATTCCATGGCCCGGAATTGTCGGATCATTGCGGAGTGCAATGCCCGCCTGGATCCACACTCCGGTCACGGTGAGCAGAGCAGCGGCGAGAACGACCGTTGCAAACGCGCCGACTAATGAACTTCGATATACGCGCACGGCGGAACGAGCGAAAGACATCATCGAGATCACTGTCCGGCCTCCAGGAGACGAGCGGTGATTTGTTCCGTGGTCGGCTGCACAAGTTGCCCGACTAAGTGCCCGTCGGCCAGAAAAATAACCTGGTCAGCAACCGCCGCGACCTGAGGGTCGTGAGTGACGAGCACAACGGTCTGGCCAAGTGAGGTCGCCGTTTTCCGGAGTACGTCCATCACTGTGCTGCCCGTCAGCGAGTCGAGGGCGCCGGTGGGTTCATCGGCGAAGACCACGGTGGGGCGGGTCATCAGAGCCCGAGCAATCGCCACTCGCTGAGCTTGACCGCCGGAGAGTTCGTTGGGAAGGCGCTGTTCGAATCCCTTGAGGCCGCACGCGTCTACTAGATAGCGCTGCCACTCAAGGTCCGGGCGCACACCGCCGAGCAGAAGGGGTAATTGGATGTTTTCAACCACCGAGAGGTGGTCGACGAGGTTGTATGCCTGAAAGACAAAGCCGATGTTTTCACGTCGAAATCGCGTCAGGGTGTCAGAGTTCATGCCGACGAGATCGGTGTTACCGATGACGACATGCCCAGTCGTGGGCACCTCCAGCCCTGCGGCGCAGTTCAAGAGGGTGGATTTCCCTGAGCCGGACGGCCCCATTATTGCGGTGAATGATCCTTGTTCCAGCGCGAGTGATACCGCGTTGAGCGCAGCGATATTGCTGGGCCCATTCGGATAAGTCTTGCTCACCTGGTTGAGCCGTATCGCGGTGGCGATCTGCTGTGTCGACGGCGCTGCGGTAGTCATCGTGAAATCCCTTGCGTCGGTGTGAAAGCGGGCCATTTCCCGCCATCACCAACGTTAGAAATGTACGAATCAAGTCTCTAGCGGCTTCCGGGTGGTTTCGCCTTCTTACAACTTTCGATGCAAGCGGCGTCAATGCCCGCCCCCAGAGCTGGGTTTAGTCCGGCAGATCGACGATGCGACTCTGGTACGCCCACACCACGGCCTGCAGTCTCGAGCGCACGCCAATCTTCGGCAACATCCGCGCCAAGTGCGACTTGACTGTCGACACCTCTACAACAAGCTCGCGAGCGATCTCCTCGTTCGACATACCCTGTGCCAGCAGGAGAAGGATGTCGCGCTCCCGCCCGGTCAGCAGCTCACCAGCACGATCGCTTGTTACTGGCTGGAGGCTGCGCCGATCCACAAACTCGCGCATCACCCGTCGGGTCAGTGCGTCATCGATAGTGCCGCGGCCCGCTGCGACTTGCCGTACGGCATGCACGATCCGATCGGGGTCCGTGTCCTTTAGCAGGAATCCGGAGGCTCCTGCTTCGAGGGCGCCGAACACGTATTCGTCCGGGTCGAACGTGGTCAACACAAGGACCGGAATCGGATCTATGACGCCAGGCCCGCAGAGCTCCCGAGCGACGCTGATGCCATCGCGGGCAGGCATTCGAATATCGAGGCAGGCGACATCCGGACGCAATGACCGTGCCATCTCCAGTGCCTCATCGCCATCCTTGGCGACTCCGACCACGTCGATATCGTCTTCTGCCGACAACAGCGCAGCCAGGCCGGCTCGGACAAGCGCTTGGTCGTCTGCGATCAGTACCCGGATCACGAGGTCTCACTTTCCGAGCCAGCAGACATATCGGAATGATGCGCGGCGCCTATTTCCGACCGCGGGATCCCTAGCCGGACTTCCCAGCCGCCGTCGATAGTCGCACCGTAACGCAGATCGGCGCCCACTAGCATTGCGCGTTCGACCATTCCCCGGAGTCCGAAGCCACCTGCTGAAGCGACAGCCGATACGTGTACCGATGCGGCGTTGAGAACAGTGAGCAGCACAGTCTTCTCGTTGCGGTCGTCCAGCGTGACCACGCACCGTGCCCCCGGCGCATGCCGAGAGGCATTCGCCAGTGCCTCCTGCACCATCCGATATCCCGTCAACTGCGCGAGCGGACCGACACCGTCGCCCACGTTCACGCTATCGTTCGCGCGATGCAGCTGAAACTCGACGTGCCTCTCGTCGCCGCCGAACGACTTCACCAGATCCGAGACTGCCGCTAGCGACTGCACACTTGTGCCAGGTGTTTCTGTGTCTCGCAGCAGACCAACCAAACGGCGCATATCGTCGAGGACGAGGCGGCTTTGCGTGCGCACCTCGCGGACGCCGACCTTCGCTTCCTCCGGCGCAGAATCAATCTGCCGTTCGATCGCCGATGCCATCAGTGCGATACCGGACATGTGGTGCGCGGCAATATCGTGTAGCTCTCGCGCGAGTCCCATCCGTTCCTCAGCGATGGCCGCGTGAACCACAGCCTCCTGCTCCCGCTCCACCGCTATCAACGCGCGGGCCTGAGCCTTGCGAAGCTCGCGGCGGGTAGCAACAACAAAGGCCACAGCCAGCGGAACAGCGATGAGCACAAGAGTTTGAGCGACGGCAGCAAGAACCAACGTCACGCTTACGCCGCTTGATGCGGATAGGTTGCTCACCACAAAACCCGCACCCAACAACGCGCTTGCGAGGATCACCGCCGCGCGGATCTGGGCGAACGGCCGCTTGCTGCCGGCCAGATAGAGCGCAACGACCAGTGGGATCGACGTCAAACTGTAGGTCGCCGCGGGCTGCAGTAGCGCGATCGGCAGCGACACGGTCACCACAGCGATCAGCACAGACGGCGGAGCCACACGCGCCCAGATCAGTGCACACGATTGCCCAGTAACGACAGCCATGACCCACCACCAGCGCGCGCTCCCCAGCGTGGCTATACCCGCAGCTAGCTCAGCATCTCCGGACGAAGCCATCGGCAACGCAATGAGAATTCCGGTGGCCACCAGCCAGGTGACGGCCGGCGTCAGAAAATCACGACCGGTCCAGCCTCGGGTATCGGAGTTGGGACGCGAAATCACCACGAGTATGACGCTTTTCGCGCGCTACGCGCGGTCGGGTCGCTTCGTCACCAGCGTGCCCCTGACCACCTTGTGCGACGCCGCTTGCGCCACCGGGCGCACCACCACGTGGTCGATGTTCACGTGCGCCGGCACGGTGAGCGTGTAGGCGATGACATCGGCGATATCGTCTGCGGTCAGCGGGTCGACTACGCCCTCGTATCCGGCGGCGGCGCGCTCCGCATCGCCCTTGAATCGAACAAGCGCGAATTCGTCGGTCTTGACCATGCCGGGCGATACCTCGATCACTCGGATCGGTTCGCCCGCCAGCTCGAGGCGCAGCACGTTGGTAATCGCGGCCTCAGCATATTTCGCCGCGTTATAGCCGCCACCGTTTTCGTACACGCCGTGACCGGCGGTGGACGTGATGGTGACGATGCTGCCGGGATTCTGCGCAGTCGCGCTCTCGCGCATGATGGGCAGGAGCGCCGAGGTGACCCGCTTCGTGGCGAGCACGTTGATGTCGAACATCCGTGCCCAGTCCTCAACGGAACTCGCTTCCACGCTGTCGAAACCGATGGAGCCGCCAGCGTTGTTGACCAGCGCATCGAGGCCGCGTTCGGCAACGTGCCCCCGCAACCGCTCAACATCGTCGTCGCTGGTCAGGTCCGCAGTGACAATGTCTGCCCCGGTTTCTTCGGCCAGTGCGCGGAGCCGCTCCGTGCGGCGAGCGACGGCCACGACATCCCAGCCGTCGGCGACCAGGCGTCGCACGGTGGCGGCGCCAATGCCTGAGCTAGCTCCGGTGACGACTGCCCTGCGCGTCATACGAACCCCTTCATGCCTTCTATCTTCGTATCATCTACGTGCGTACCCTGCCGACCGATCCGACGAAATAGCATCCCCACCGTGGCATTTCTGCAGGTTAAAAAGCCACTGAGCGACCCAGTCGGCCACAATCGTAACGCGAGGCCGCAGCGCCGCCAGAATGCAGAGAATAGGAGCCGCGATAACCACGCAGCTCGTCCTTCAATGACGCGCTGTGGCCATCGCCTGCGCGCACCAGTCCGTTAACAACAAAAGCCCCGTCCCAGCGTTTCCGCAGGAATCGGGGCCTTCATCGTCTGTCTCAACCAGAGTGCGCCCGGAGAGATTCGAACTCCCAACCTTCTGGTCCGTAGCCAGATGCTCTATCCGTTGAGCTACGGGCGCATTGCGTCATGACTTCGGCGCCAGATAAGTATAACGGGTGCCGCGCGACATCGTGAACCCGCGCCCTGCGGCAAAACTTGGCCGTCTTGACCTGCAGTGATGTCGGTTCGCTGACCCGACTGCGAGTTTGTGCCGGCTGCCACGGAGCCCAGGAATCTGAAGTGTTCATGAACTAGCGTTCCTTTCGATCTGTGTCCAGCTGTGTCCGGGCTGGACACAAATCTGTGTCCAGCACCAGCATCGTGCCGGCATATTCCACAGCGGCAATAGCGATCTCGTCTTGTTCAGTGTCGAGCCAGGATCGCGCAGCGCGGCCTGATCGCGACCTATTTCGACGTGCGGACGCCGTAGTCCTCGGATCGCGGAGCCGTCGTCCGCCTCGCTCGCGACCTGTTTCCGGCCCTTCGACGCGCGGTGAGGACGCCTCAAGTGGACAGCATCGGCGCGGGCGCGCCCATCGCTGCGCGCCGGGCCACGCTGTCGGTGCGCCTGGGTCGGAACCTGTAAGGCGAGGAGTGGAAGTCGGACTCGAAGATCTATGGGAATCCCCAGATTCACTGGCTACGAGACAGTGACCCGCTCTATCCATGCCCTGTGAAACAGTCCTGCCGAGGGAAGCGCTATCCAGCATCCTCGTCGCATCTGCGTCACGGTAGTCCGCTCGTCGGAGCCACATCGCGATGACGGACACGTCGACTCCGGCCGCCAGGAGGTTTATTGCGAACGTTATCCGTACTAGATATCGAATTATTGCAGGTCAACAGGAGTGTCGGGGCCTGTTTTGGTGTGAGGCACGTGGGTCATGTGTTGGGGCCGGTGCGGTCTTGGGTCTCGATGACTCGGCGGAGGCCTTCCCTGGCTGCGGTCAGATCATCTTCCAGTTCCCGGGCGCGGTGCCCAGCGTGGTGGGCTTCGGCGGCGCGGGCGTCACGGTCGGCGA
>JBDTAR010000137.1:0-12122 GCA_039924545.1 Nakamurella sp.
GATCGATCGTGTTGTCGGATGTCGGAGGGCGCGATTTCGTCACCGGCTTCTGCGGGTGTTTCCGCCTGGACTCTGAAACCGTTTCGGGAGCCGCGCTCTGCGCGTTCCACGGCGACGTGCCGATCACAGCGGCGTTCGCGGGGTCACTGCCACCTTCAGGATAAGGCGAGGGTGGGCGGTTGCGGCAAGGCCCCAGTGGTGCGGCAGGCTTGCGTATCCAGGCAGGTGGCACCGAAGGAGATCATGTGTCGGCACCGCTAGATAAAGGGCCGTTCTTCCACGGCACGGTTGCGGATCTGCGTAGGGGTGACTTCCTCGCGGCGGGCCACCGATCGAACTACCGCCCCGAAATCGTCATGAACCATATCTACTTCACCGCCCTCGTCGACGGAGCTGGCCTTGCCGCGGAGATCGCCGCCGAACTCGCGGCGCGCGATGCGGCCCCGAGGGTCTACACAGTCGAGCCGACCGGGGAGTTCGAGGACGATCCGAACGTGACCGATAAGAAGTTCCCCGGCAACTCCACCCGGTCCTACCGCAGTAGTGCCCCGCTGCGGATCGTCGGCGAGATTACCCAGTGGACGCGACTGACGCCAGAACAACTCCAGACATGGCGGGAACGGCTGTCAATTCTCCTGTCAGGCGAGCGCGGCGAGATCATCAATTGATGCATCGCCAAGGCGCTGCCCGAAGTGCCGCCGCTCACTCCAGTGCACGATCGTCTAGCGAACCGCATGTCAGACTTGTGCGATGAGAGCGTTAGCGGCTATCACCAACCTGCACACCGATGACCTCGAGCGGGCCAAGGAGTTCTTTCGCTTTCTGGGGCTGGAAGAGGTTGGCATGGACCAGGGCTGGGTAGTCCGGTTCACGTCGCCAGAGTCAGGCGCGTGCGTCCAAGTGGTGACTCGAGACGCGACGGCGCCAGAGGACTCTGTCATGACGATCAAGGTCGACGATGTCGATGGCGCGTACGAGGAGGCGCAGCGATGGGGCTATGAGATCGTGCATCCGCTGACCGACGAACCGTGGGGTATTCGCCGATTTTTCGTCCGCAGCCCTGATGGGCAAGTGATCAACGTCGCGCAGCATAACTCGTAGCCGGCCGAACCGGCGGACGCTGCTTCATCGAGATTTCGTCGCAAGCCGATCGTTATCCGGACGGACTGATGCGTACGAAACACGGAGGGTACACGTAAGGTGTACCGTGCGTGTATGACTAGGTCACGAACGAACATCGAAATCGACGACGGCTATGTCCAGACCGTCATGGACCGCTACGGCGTTCACACCAAAACCGAGGCAGTGGACCTGGCCCTACGCCACCTAGCCGGACAGCCCATGACCCGCGACGAGGCCCTGTCCATGCGCGGCGCTCACGCGCTTGACGACATCCCTGCCGACACCGAGCCGCGGCCCACGGCGTGATCCTGGCTCACACCTCGGCCTGGGTCGAATTCGACCGGGCAACCGGAAGCACCGTCGATGTCAGACTCACTCAACTCATCACCGACGATGGTCCGCTCGCGGTGACCGAGCCGGTGATGATGGAGGTCCTGGCCGGCGCACGCACCGATGCCCGCGAGCGCGACCTACGCCGGCTCTTGCAGCGATTCCACCTGCACTCGGTAGACCCCGCCCCCGACTTCGAAGCCGCCGCCCGGATCTACCGCCAATGTCGCCAGAACGGAGTCACTCCGCGCGGGCTCCTCGACTGCCTTATCGCCGCCGTCGCCTGGCGTAACAACGCAACGATGCTGGCCTACGACATCGACCTACATCGCGTCGCCAAAATCGTCGGTATCGGCATGGACCCGGCCTCACACCGCGACCGATGACGGCACAGCCCAATACCCACGCCCGTTCACCGATCCTGTTATGGGGCGGCGATGATCTTGGCCGCGGACCGGTCAAGCTGCCCGTGGCAAGTGCCAATAAGGGGGTATCCATCTTGGTGCTAATGGGCTCGGGGTTCGTTGCGGAGTGACGGGCTTGCGCGCGCGTCGGGTCAGTGGGGTCGAGATCGTTTCCATGGTGGGTCGACCGGTTCGATGTTGAGCGTTCCCGGACGTTGGCGTGTGCTGGTCCGCAGCCCGTCGGAGTAGATCGTGTTTGGGCGCGAGATGCGCACGAGGTCGCGGTAAGTCACGGGCATGGACGTGATGGCTCGTTGTGCCAGTCGCATGAAGACCAGGCCTCGGTTGCGGGTGTGGCGCCGGTTGAAGCGAAACACGTACTCATCGAGGTACTCATGCAGGTGTTCGTGGGAGGCTTCGCCCTGGTAGGTGCCCTCCAAGAGGCGTTTGACGAGCGAGAAGGTGCGGTGGATCGCGAGGAGCGACTCGTGCGCGGGTCGGCCGGAGGCGGAGATATTCAGCGGTTCGTGGCTGTATCCGTCCAGGGCGGGCGGGTAGCCCTTCCACGCGTCGGTGACAATCAGGCTGCCGGGATGATGTTCGCGGTGATGAACGCGCGCAGCGAGGTCGCCGACGCGTCCGGAATGACGGCCATGCGGGCGCGTCCCCAGCCGTTGTCGGTGATCTCGACGGTGCCCGCGACCAGCGTCTTTCCTGCTGCACAACGGCCGGGCTTGCCCCGTTTCACTCGGCCGATGAGCGTTTCGTCGACTTCGACGCGTCCTGTCAGGGGCTCACGGTCAGTCGTGGAGAGTACGGCGCGAAGCTTTCCGAGCATCGTCCAAGCGGTCCTGGTAGGAGTTGATGGGCAGGACCCGATGCAGAGTCGTCGCCGATACCCCGGCCTTGGACGACGTGAACAGCCAGATCGCCTCGAACCACGTCGTCAGCGGAACGCGGGTCTTGTCGAACATCGTGCCCGAGGTGACCGGCACCCGGCGGCGGCAGCCGTGGCAGCGATACACGCCCTGCCCGCCGGACCCCGCCGACCTAGCATCGCAGTGCGGACAGACGAGCCGATCGGGCCACCGCCACCAGTCCAAATACGCCAGACATGCGCCGTCAGTGGAAAACCACGCGCGAAAATCCGCGACCCGGCCCGGGTAGTGCCAACCCGCAACCGGCCTCGAATCACAGGGGTGAGCGGCGGTAACCTGGGCCACGACGACACCCCTTCACGGTGAAGTCCATGCCCCCGGAGGTTGCCGCCTCGCGGGGGCACTCACATCTCGAACTCGCTCAGGCTACGAGGCCGCGTGCCTCCACCAGGCCATGGGCACCAAGATGGATACCCCTTTAGATGTATTCGCACGTGGCACCGATTCTGCAATGTGGCACCTCTGGTGGGACGACGCCCACTGGAACGGGTGGGAGAGCCTCGGCGGAATCCTCGACTCCGCGCCGGCCGTCTCGTCCTGGGCCGCAAATCGACTGGACTGCTTCGTCAAAGGCACGAACAGCGAACTGTTCCACAAGGTGTGGGACGGCGGGCACTGGTCTAGCTGGGAGAGCCTGCACGGCTATGTCGCAAGCAGTCCGGGGGCCGTGTCCTGGGACGCTAATCGCATCGACGTTTTCTATCCCGGTGTGTCCTTTCACATGATGCACAAATGGTGGGACGGTCATGCATGGAGTATCGAAGAGGACCTCGGCGGTGTGCTCTCGTCCGGAGTCGGCGTGAGTTCCTGGGCGCCCGGCAGACTGGACTGCTTCGTCGAGGGAACCGACTCAGCGCTGTACCACAAGTGGTACGGCTGATTTGCCGGCAGATCCACTGGGATTAGGAGGTAGGCAGTGATATCGAGCGAGCAGACACACGCCCGCGTGAATGAGCCTTTTCAGATCGCGATCCCGTCCAACCCAACAACCGGCTATCGATGGAATGTCGCCAGCATGCCGCAATCAATGCGCATCCTCGACGCAACGTTCCAGCCGAAACCCCACGCCCAACCTGGTGACGGCGGCACCGAGGTGTTCCACCTGACCGCCGCAGAATCGGGCGACTACCGTATCGAATTCGTTTTACCACGACCCTGGGAGAACGAACAGGAAGACCAGCACACCGTCCTCGTACAAGTGCGCTGACACCGATCGCTGATCCCTCCGTGCGAGCGGGCTTGCGGAAGTGGATAATTCATGTCCATGCCGCCAGCCTGGGCGCGCGCGTCGAGGCGAAGAGCCGGGTTTGGCCGGGGCAGTTGGGCGAGCCTGGATGAGGAGAGCTGGATGAGCGATCAGGCGCTGCCGCCGACGCAGGGTGTCGCGGTGGAATTGCTGGCCACGGTGGATCTCGGTCCGGAGATCGTCGGGATGCGGGGGCGCCAGCTTCGTATGCGAATGGTGACCTTTGAGCCGGGTGGAGTCTTCGGCCCGGTGCACGATCACAGGGGCAGGCCGGGCACCGTCTTCGTGCTGCAGGGAACGATCACCGACCATCGAGACGGAATCAGCACCGACTTCGGGCCGGGTGTGGGCTGGCGCGAGGACCGCGACACCGTTCATTGGCTCGAGAACCGGGGAACGGAACCCGCGATGGAGATCTCCGTCGATATCGTCATCACGGAGTAAGCGCAGGCCGAGCTTGTAGTCAGCGATCGCTGTCCGGAAAGCGGTCGATGAGTGTCGATTTCGCGGTCTGAGGTGGGGGTATCTATCGGCGTAGTTGGGGCTGGTCCGTTGGTGTTGCAAGGGCACGTCGAGGCGGTTGAAGGCTACTACGGCGGCGGATGCGGCGAGCGCAACCACGATTAGGACCAGGAGCGAGCCTGCTGTGGGGCCTGTGGTGAGTTGGCCATCGGCGACGCTCCAATAGAAAAGTGACAGGAACCGAAGCGGGTGCATCCATTGCACCGTCGCGGCCAGTGAGCCGATCAGGTATGAGGCGGCGGCTAGGGCGGATGCCACCGCGAGAGCGGTGGCCCGGTTGCCAGTCCAGGCACCGACCAAAACGGCGAGCGCCCCGAAGTCGACGCCGAGGAGCGTGGCGCCGATGGTGGCGCCGATTAGCGGTCCTATTGCCACGTCGAGTTGGAACCATTGCCCGACGAGTACTGCGGCCAGGGTCGCGGCGCCGACCGGCACGGTCAGCGGGCCCATCACGGCGAGTTTCTCGCCGACTATCCGGCGCCGGGTCAAGGGCAGCGTGGTGATCAGCGAGAGGGTGCCGCCCTCGGCCTGCCCGGCGATCGTCGAGGCGCCGTAGCCGATGGTCATCAGGAAGATAACTAGCGGGAGGAAGTTTGCGTAGATGTTGGCGTTGAGCCACCCAGTTGGGGAGGTGAGTGACCCGGTCACGCCGAGAAGCGCGGCAACAGTCGAGTCGCTGCCGACGAGTTTGTCGAGGCCCGTTGAGTCCTTGAATGCCGGGTAGAGCACCACGATGACGAGCACATATCCCACCATGCCCCGGCTTTATCCGATCATTGAACGGCGGCGCAGGCTGGTATCGAGGCGGAGGATCTCAGCTGCCATAATCGGCCGCCTCGCCGGGCAGGTCGTTGTGGCCATCGGCGCTCGGCGCTCGATAGTAGGTCAAGAACAATTCGTCAAGGTTCGCCCGCCGGGCGGTGACATCGACCGCGCCGAGTTCGGCGGCGATGGCCAGGACCGGCGCGACAGGTCCGGTCACCGCCAGGCTCAGCCCGTCGGCGCTGGCGTTCGTGACCCGCACCCCGTCGAGGGCGGCGAACCGGCCCGGATCAGCGCCGTGCGCGAAGCGGAACTCGACGGTGCGCGGCGCCGCCTGCCGTAACGCCTCGACCGTGTCGGTGACCACGATGCGGCCCTCACGGATGACCGCCACCCGGTCGGCCAGTCGCTGTACCTCGTCGAGTTCGTGGGACGATAAGAACACGGTGGACCCGTGATCGGTGCATTCCCGCAGCAGGTGGGCGAACTCGTCCTGCAACAGCGAATCAAGGCCAGAGGTCGGCTCGTCAAGAATGAGCAGATCCGGCCGGTGCATGAACGCCGACACGATCCCGATCTTCTGCCGGTTGCCCTTCGACAGAGTGCGGATGCGCCGGTCCAACTCGACGCCGAATCGGTCGACGAGTTGATCTCGGTAGGCGGTGTCGGTCAGGCCACGAACACCGGCGAAGCGAGACAAGAGTTGCCGGCCCGACAGGCGAGGATAGGGGGCGAGCTCACCGGGCAGGTAGCCGACCCTGCGATGCACTTGCCGGTCATTGTGCAACGGGTCGAGCCCGAACACCGTGGCACGGCCCGCGTCGGCGCGGAAAAGCCCCACCAGGATCCTGTTCGTGGTCGACTTACCCGCCCCGTTGGGACCGAGGAAACCGAAGATCTCACCCTGAGCGATTTCGAAGCTGACCTGCTCGATGCCCTGGTGGTTGCCGAAACGGCGCGAAATCCCTTCAGCGACAACGACAGGTGGATTCATCGCTCATCCAAAGCTGCAGGGCTTTGCACCGAACCGGCCGCCTGAACGAAGATGCCCTGACGGTAGAGGTCAAAGCCGGCAGCCGACCAACGTTTGAGGCCCTCCGCCCTCCAGTGGATCAAAACCCAGCACATCGTGGATCTGCTCGCCGAGCAGGATCGTCGTGAGATCAACCACCAGGACGAGTGTAGCCAGCACGTCGTCGTCCATAATGCGGCGGACGATCCCGGCGTGCTGCCACCGGCTCAACGCGGCACTCGTCGATTCCAGCAACCGGCCGAACAGCACGTGCGCAGGCGGGCCACCGTCCACCAGCAGCCGCCGCAGATACGGCATCAACTGCGGAACCTCCTGCAGTTGGGCCGCAAGGCTGCTTTGCATCGACGCCGACGCATCGTCGACGGTGGTCTGGCCGCTCGATACGGCGAGGACTTCCTCGAGCGCCCCCAGCGCGCGCTCGTCGACAGCCGCCTTCAGGCCGCGCTTCGAACCGTAGTGATGAATCACCAGCGACGAGGACACCCCGGCAGCCGCGGCAACATCCCGAATCGACACAGCAGCGACCCCCCTCGGCGAACAACCGCATCGCCGTCCGCAAGATGACCGCCGACGACGTCAATTCCCCCGATGCTGGACGCATGTGCAGAATATTGCACCGTCGTGTAACCACGTCCATCTGCCAAGTCATGTCGCCCGAAAGGCCCGAGTTGACGCATAAATGCTTCACGTACCAGGCCGCAAGCACCTCCGGGTCAGCAGACCGAAAGAAGACACCTCCGATACCGGTCGCCCGCTCCATCGAACCTCCTCGTGCAGTAGCGTCATTAGGACGTCGCGGCCCGCGGCGCGGCCACGCCGACCATCCTCGCGTAGAAACCGGCGACAGGGCAGCCCCAAACGGCCAGCCCCCAGACGCGCGACCGCGTCGCCAGCTGCCCCGCTTCAGGACACCTTTCACGACGCCTATCTGTCCCTTCAGATCGACGCGGCAATGCGGGGGCGGAATCATCCCGGAGTCGTACTCGCCCGTGATCAGCTGGGCACCGGCGCATGGGAGGTGTTGACCGCGTGTGCGCGGTGCGGAACTCTGTGCTCGTTTCGCAGTGCGGAGACATACTATGCAAGGCGCGCATAGGTATGCACGCGTGAACGTGGACCCGACTAGGTGCTGATCCCGTGGGTAAAGAACGGACAACGAACCGGTGCGCCGGGATTCAGTTGCGCGGCTTGGGTATTCATGTTAGGCGGGGTCGGTTTCGGCTAGCAGGAGGCGGGTCCACGCGTCGGTGAGCCAGGCAGTGAATTGCTGGGGTGTCCAGGAGCGCTGTCCCACGAGCAGGTCCCAGTATTCGGCGGCGTTCATGCTGTAGATGATGTCGGCGACTTGCTGGTTGTTGAGGTAAGTGCGTAGTTTTCCGGTGTCGCGCAGGTCTGCGGCGAATAGCAGCATGTTGCGAGATCGGCGTTGCGCGATGTCGACCCATAGTGCTGCGCAGTCCGGGTCCGTGGCAGCGGCGTCGCGTAGGGCCAGGTAGACGGGCGCCATTCTTTGCTGGATGTTGGTGATCGCGTCCGCGTAAATGGCGATCTTCTCCGTGGCGGTGGTTTCCGCCCGGATGCGGATGACGTAGTCGCGCTGCTCGGCGGGCACGGCCTGCCCGGTACCGGAGATCGCTGTCTCGACGAGTTCGCGTAGCAGCGCCGGTTTCCTGCCGACCGCGGCATACACGGTGTCTACCGAAACCCGGGCTCGCGCGGCTATATCGGCGACAGTGGTGCCGCTATAGCCGACGTCGACGAACAGCTCCGTAGCCGCGTCTAACACCGCGCGGCGGGTTGCCTCCGCCTGTTCGGCTCGGCGTGGGGAGTGGTAGCGGCGCTTGCTTACAGATTGTTGCTTGACGGACTCAATCATTGACCATACGCTCCTTGCATTCATCCTACACTATGTCGGATCGATATATCAGGAGGCCCTGTCATGGTCTATGCCTACATCCAAGACGTTCCGATCACCGAAGACCTGTACCGAAAGATCATTACCGAGATCGGCCCGGAACCGGTTGCGGGCCAACTCTTGCACCTGTGTATCCGGCAGCCTGGCGAAAAGCTGCGCTACATCGACGTCTGGGAGTCTGAACAGGCATGTGAGCGGGCATTCGAACAGCGGATCCACCCCGCCGTCGACGCCGCGTTCGGCGGCACCCGGCCTGCGGAAGAACCCACGGTGCAACATCTGGATGTGCTGCACGCCGCCGGCGCGCTGCTCGAAGAGATCTGGTTATGACGGCCGCCGCGTCAGCCGCGAGCAAAGTTCAGGGCGCCAGAGTCGTGCCGATTCCGCCACCGCTGTATTACGCAGCGGCCTTCGCCGCAGGCATGGCCCTGCACCGCACCGGTACCCCGTTGAGCTTTGGCGCCGCACCGGTGATCCTCGTAGCTGGAAGCGCGGTCGCTATGGGCGGGGCGGGTCTGGCGGTCGCCGGTATCGGCCAGGTGCGACGGGCTCGGACCACGATCGTGCCGCACCGCCCGGTGTCTGCCCTGCTCACCGGCGGCGCCTACCGAATCTCACGCAACCCCATGTACAGCGGGCTGGCGATCGCCTACGTCGGCGCCAGCATCTTCACCGGCACGTGGTGGCCTCTCATCACCTGGCCCTTGGCGATGATCGCGATACGTGTACTGGTCATCGGCCCCGAAGAGCGCTACCTGACCACACGATTCGGCCGCCCCTACCTCGGCTACCTCACCCGCACGCGACGCTGGATCGGACGGACCACTGAACACAGCCCGCGCCAATCCACTGAACAGGCCCCGGCAACTCGAACATCACCTCAAGCGGATCTCGAGGAGAGTGCGTGCGCGCTGCATGGTGCATGAATGCGTGGCGTCTTGCTGGTGTGAATGGCACGATGATTGCGTGAATGGTTCCTCGTCTGAAGAGTCGAACCGGCGGTTGCTTCGTGCCCGTGATGCAATGGATCGTGGCTATGCCGGGCCGCTGGATATTGGCACTCTTGCTCGGATCGCGATTGTTTCGCCGGCGCACTTCATTCGGGTTTTCGCGGCGACCTTCGGCGAGACGCCGCATCGGTACCTGCAGCGTCGGCGGATCGAGCGCGCTGCGGCTCTGCTGCGCGACACTGACCTGTCGGTCAGCGCTGTCTGCGTAGAGGTGGGGTTCGGCAGTTTCGCCACGTTTACCCGAACGTTTCGGGGCATCATGGGCCAGTCGCCGTCGGTGTATCGGCGCCGCGCGCCGCTGCCGGCTGTGCCCACCTGTTTCGAGAAGTCGTGGCTTCGCCCATCGACGCAGGCCTCGCCCGTTGACCGATCGGGCAGTTTTGGACAAGTAGAGTTCGCAGAAGACCGGTAGCTTTTGCGTCATGCACACAACCATTAAGCAGTCTCAGATCTTCGTTCTTGACCAGGACCAGGCCCTCGACTTCTACGTCGGCACGCTTGGCTTCGAGGTGCACACCGATGTTGATCTCGGTTTTATGCGCTGGCTCACCATCTGCATCCCCGGCGACCGCGGACGCGAGATCCTGCTCGAGGTTCCCGGTCCGCCGTCGATGAGTGATCAGACGGCGGCCCAAGTGCGCGATCTGCTCACCAAGGGCGCCGGTGGAGGATGGTTCTCGATGGTAACTGACGATGCCATGGCCACCTACGAGACGCTCGCGGCGCGGGGTGTTGACGTGACGGATGAGCCCACTCAAAAGCCTTACGGGATCGATTTCGGCATCCGTGACCCGTTCGGCAATCGCATCCGTATCGGCCAGCTCAACGGTGAGTGAGTCCGATGGGAGCCTGCGCCCGGTGGACCTGGAATTGACCAGGCGATTGGAGAAGCGTGGCCCGGCCGCCGCGATCGTGCTCACCGATGAGGAAGTGGCCACGCTTGGCGCGGGAAAAGTCCCACCGGTAATCGTCACGATCGGCACGATCTCAGTCCCGTTACGGGTCGGGCGAATGGGCGGTGAGAACCTGCTCGGCTTAGCGAAAGCAGTGCGCGCCGAATTCGGCGTTCAGGCCGGCGATGAGCTGGATGTCCAGATCGTGCTCGACACCACCCGAGTCCGGAAGCGCTGATCCCTGGACCATCTACGGACCGAAAGCAATTTCCGGACCGTCAAGCGACCGCACCGAACTGGGCACCGGCCCCATCGGACCCGCAATTGATGTTCGTGAGCTTGGTCGCCGGATAGGTTTGAACGCGGTTGCGATGCCGTCGAAAGTTGGGCTTGCGTCACTTCCCAGGGGCCAGCAGTGTGTCCCGCTCGGGGCGCGGCCCTGGCGGCGCACGCATTCCGGCACGGGTTGATCGACGAGTGCGTGCTACTCCTGTGCCCCATACTCGTGGGCCGCGGCAAGCCAGCACTGCCCCAGGGAATACGACTCGACCTCGAACTCCTGGACCATCGACGGTTCGGCAATGGTGTGATCTACGCGCGCCACGCGATACGAAGCGCTACCTTCCGGAACACCACCGTCCGAAGCACCGCTTGACGCCACGTAAGCGACGATGACAGAGGGTTCGTCGACTTCGCTCAGGCGGGCGAGGGCCGAACGGAAACCAGCGACACAGATCAATCACCGAACGCCGCCACGAAGCGCGTATTCAATGCCCACAGCCGCCTTCAATCGTCCCATAGCCGATCGGTGACCGGGCACCCTTCGACCGTGGTATCGGGCGCGAATTGCCCGTGAGTGAGGTCGGGATCTACGCTCATGAGCTATGCGCTCCTCCGAGTCGTGGGTCGAGGTGCGAAGCGCCTTCGAACAGGCCGCGGGCTGGTTGGTCAGCACCGCGGCAGCCGCAGTTGGCCGATGGGATGCGCCGGGATTGGTTGAATGGACAGTCCGAGACCTGATAGGCCACACCAGCCTTGCACTATTGACAGTCGAAAATTACCTGGACAAGGGCGCCACGACGATCGGGCCCGGCTCGCCGGTGGACTACTTCCGCACAGCGTTGGCCTCTACGGGCGACCCTGTCGCCGTGGCCCAACGCGGTCGCGAGGCCGGTGCCGCACTTGGTCCCGACGCCAGCGCCGCGGTCGCGGAGATCCGTCGGTCGAGTGGTTGCCCGAGTCAACACCGTGCAGCCAGACTCCTTGGTGGCCACACCGGTCGGCGGCATGCGCCTGATCGACTACCTACCCACCAGGACGTTCGAGCTGACCGTGCACACCAGTGACCTTGCTGTCGCAATCGAACACCCCCTGGACGTGCCGCAAACTTCCGCGACAGAGAGCCTGGCCGTGCTCGCAGGCCTCGCCGCTCAAGCTGACAATGCTGGTCCGCTACTCCTATCGGCGACGGGCCGTCGGAACCTGCCGGCCGGATACACAGTCTTGTAGTACCCGGTTGCAGATCGTGTTTCGGTCCCGGATCGTCCACCGGTCACGGCTCAACTACCGCGCACGTTCGTTGTCAGGAATGACGGTGCCTTGGTGGAAGCGCATCTGCGGGACCTCGGTGCTTACTTCCCAAATCGAGGAGTGCCGGCTTTCGCCGCGCGCGGTGCGAACGCGGTAGGTGACAAGCACAAGTGACGGCGAAAGACTCGCAAACGCCCACTCGTCGACGTCCGGTACTGAACGGTCGCTCAACCTCGCGAGTGAGGCGATGATCTCGTCACGCGTCCAGCGGCGACCAGACCGTCCGATCTCCACGAAGTCCTCATGCAGCAGCGCTTGGACTCGCGAAGGGATATGCCTGGTCGAAGCGGTCATGAGTTCCAGCTCGGCTGTCTTGATCATTGCCTCGTATCCCACGAGATCAGTGTCGCAGGTCGC
>JBDTAR010000138.1:0-13095 GCA_039924545.1 Nakamurella sp.
CGTGTCCGAGCTAGACGACGCGATGACGTTTTCACGGAATCACCCTTGCCACGCCGAATGCCAGCAGCCCGCTGGCTGGCAGCGTGATCAGCCACGCGCCCGCGATCTTTGTGACGGAATCCCATCGGACCCTCCTCATTCCTTTGCTGCTGGCTGTGCCCACGATTCCGCCAGCCACCGCCTGCGTCATGCTGACGGGCGCCCCGAGCGCAGAGCTCGCCATCACCACGGTCGCGCTGACCAGTTCAGCCGTGACCGCGTCCACTGGTCGTAATACCGCAAGACCGATAGCGATGCGGCGCGTCACCTTTCGCAGAGATGCCAACATACCCACGCAATACAAGACTGTCAGACACACGAGCACCAACAACAAGTTCATTCGGTCTGTTTCACCGAAGATTCCGGGCGCGGCCGGTAGCGCCGCCAACGTGACAGCGGCAGCGGCTAACATTTTTTGGCCGTCGTTAACGGCGTAGGCAAGGCACTGAAAACTGAACGCGCCCAGATGTAACGCACGGAAAACGATATTGCCGCGTCTGCGGTAATCCCATAGCCTCAACAGCTCCGCGGTGATTCGACCTGCAATGACGCTGAAAATCGGAGCTGCCGCGCCAATCAACAGGACAGCCAGCACCGTCGGCCACTTCACGGTCAGGCCAAACCCCCATGCCGCCCCCGACAGGCCACCGACAAGTGCGAGCGTCAGGCTAGTCGGTAACGACAGCGCGCTCAGCGTCAGGACGACGATGAGTGCGAGGCCTGCGCCGACCAGAAACGCCAGTTCCGAGCCGGGTTGTTGTGCAAATAGCCCGAAAGTAAGAGTTTTGGCAACGGTGACACTCAACAAGAGTGGCCCGGCTATCAACATCACGCAGAGGATGACGACGAACCACCTCAGCGGAACAACCGTGTAGCGCACCGCAAGCGCTAGCAGCACGCCGCCATCGTTAATCCCGCTGATAACGGCGAGGGAAGCGGTCACGAACAGTAGCGCTATGGCGAGGTGCATAGCCTGCATGTGGCGGCCTCCTCACTGGCCACCAGCGATCTAGCGACGACGGGCGATCTTGGCGCCAACTAGCACACCAATCAGCGCTGCGGCTGCTCCAATAAGCACCGCAACCAGCGAGCTCGCACCGGCAAAAAGGCCACCGCCGCCAGCGCTAGCAGCGGGGGCCAGAGACGCACCAAACGCTGGCGCAGCGCCGGCCATCGCGAGGGGTGCTGCCGGGGTCGCTCCAGGGCCCTCGCCAAAAGCAGCAGCCGGAGCAGCCGCGTGGCCGCCGACGGTCGGCGCTCCGGACCCGATCGGCTTCTTGCCGGTCAGTACGTCATCGATAGCCGAGAAGAACAGCCCCGCAGTTTTTTTCGCTACAGACGTGAGCACGCGCTGACCCACACCGCCAGCGGCGCCGCCCACGGTGGCCGTCGCGTCGTACGACAGCAGCGTGGTGCCATCGCCCTGATCTGCGAGGCTCACACCGACGGTCGTGTCGATCGTTCCGGGACCGCCGGCCCCCGCCGCCCGCATGGTGAGCTGGGTGGGCTCCGTCATGTCGTACAGACTGACCTCACCGGCATAGGTGCCGCGGATTGCCGCTACCCCCATCGAAACTGTGAGCCCAAAGTGATTGGGAGCCAAGGGCTTCAGGTCCTGGCAACCCGGGATCACGCCCGCCAGTACGGCCGGATCGGTAATGGCCGCCCACACCTTTTCCGGGGTGGCATGCAAAACCGAGGTCCCTGCGATCTTCATTGATATCCCTTTCGAGAATGTCTCTTCAGTACTAATTCGCGCTGTACTAATTCGCGCTGTGATGCTGGATTTATGACCGTGACGCCGGAGTCTTCTTCGCTCCAGATTTCTTGGCCCCAGACTTCTCTCGTGCGTTACTGGCCGCGCCCGATGGCCCGTATCGCTCCACGTGTGGAAGCTCGCCCGCATCGGAGCGCTTCTTCAGGTAGTAGAGGTCGTTGGGTGAGATCGGCATCGAGTCGATCGGAAAGCCCACTGCATCCTCTATGGCTGATGCGATGAGTGCGGACACCGGGATGACGCCGGCTTCTCCGGCACCCTTCACTCCCAGGGGGTTCAGCGGCGACGGCGTCTCCTGATGCCCCAATTCCAGCTCGCCGAGCTCCTTCTGCGGGATCTCGGTCACGTACGGCATGAGGAAGTCCATGAAGGAGGCGTTTTGAAGCTGCCCGTCTTCGTCATAAGCCATCTTCTCGTAAAGTGCGCCACCGATACCTTGGGCGACACCGCCGTGTACTTGGCCAGCGACGATCATCGGGTTGATCAGGCGTCCACAGTCGTGCACCACGAAGTATTTGTCGATGTGAATGTCGAATGTCTCGGGATCAACCTCGACTACTGCGCCGTGCATACCGGAGGCGAAGGTCGAGCGCGTGGGTGAGTAGTAATCCTTACCCTCCAAACCAGGCTCGTCGTCGTCGGCCACCGGCGGCTTGTCGTAGTCCTCGACACCCTGGAACTGAGTGGCGGCCTGCGCGGACTTATCGAAGGCGTAGCGCAACGGATTGGACAGTACCGCCACTGTGGCAAGGTCAATACGGGTTTCCGGATTGCCCTTCATCTGCACAACGCCGTCGATGATGTCGAGATCGTCCGGGTCGCATTCCAGCGCGTTAGCCGCAACCTTGAGCGCCTTCGCACGCGCGGCTCGCGCTGCCAATGCCACAGCAGAACCAGCCATGACGGCGGTGCGAGAGGCGAACGTACCGACGGCGTAGCCAAACCGACGGGTATCTCCGGTGACGACGCGAATCTTGTCGAACGGGACCCCGAGCTCGTCGGCCACGATCTGCGCCAGCATTGTCTGATGCCCTTGACCCTGCGACGTGAGACCCGTTGCGACATCCACGGTTCCGTCCGTCTGCACGTGGACATGCCCGCCCTCGTACGGGCCGACTCCAGTGCCCTCGACGTAGCAGGCTAATCCCACGCCAAGCAGCTTGCCGCGTTTGGCAGCGTCAGCCCGGCGCGCCGTCATGTCGTCCCAGCCGATCATCTCTTTCAACATCGTCAGCTGATCCGGGTAATTGCCGGAGTCGTAAATGAGCGGGCGACCATCCTGGAAGATCAAGCCCTGATCGAACGGAAACTCGTCCTTTTGGATGAAGTTCGTCGCGCGCACTTCCGTGCGGTCCTTGTGCAGGCAATGCGCGATCTTGTCCATGGTGCGTTCCATGACGAACACACCCTGTGGCCGGCCAGCCCCGCGATACGGAGTGACCTGAACGGTATTGGTGTACATCGAGTAGAAGTCGACCCGGTAGGCGCCAGGCTTATACGGCCCCAGCAGCTGCGTCGAGGTGATGATCGGGTTGATAATGCCGTACGGGGTGAACGCGCCATTGTCGTGATAAAACAGCACGTCCAGCGCGGTCACCCGGCCGTCGTCGTCGAAACCTACCTTCACGTGGTGGTCCTGGCCACGCTCGTGTGACGAGGAAATAAAGTGCTCGCGCCGATCTTCGGTCCACCGCACGGGCATACCGAGGCGGATTGCCGCGAATGGCACCATGAGCTCTTCCGGCCACGGATGCGCGATCTTCACGCCAAATCCACCGCCGATATCCGGGGCGATGACTTCCACCTTCAAGAGCGGGATCTCAAGTTTGGCGGAGACCGCCGCCCGCACCGACGTTGACGCCTGAGTGGACGTGTACATGCGCAGCGACGAATCGTCCGCGTCCCACTTGGCGTAGACGCCTTTACCCTCCAACGGGGTAGATGCAGAGCGTTCCACGTGTAGGTCGAATTCCAGCGTGTGCGTCGCCTTAGCGAACCCAGCGTCCAGATCGCCGACATTCTGCAGCAGGTGGGCTGCAATATTGTCCGGAACATCGTCATGCACCTGCCGCTGGGCGGCTCGCGCGACATCCAAACTCGCCACTACCGGCAAAATCTCGTATTCGACGCGAATCTTTCCGCAGGCATCCTCGGCGAGGTATCGATCCTCGGCGACCACCATGGCGATCGCCTGACCCACGTGGTGCACGCGGTCCTTGGCCAGCGCATAGGGCGTGCGCGGAGCTGTCAGTGCGGGGTGTGGAATCAAGACCGGCAGCGGCTCGGCCATCCGCCCCTCAAGATCTTCGTACAAATAAACGGCACGGACGCCCTCAATCTCGAGCGCGGCATCGACATCGATCGACTTGATCCGAGCGTTCGCGAATGGCGAGCGCAAGAACGCCGCCTCCAACGCGGGCTGCCCGACTCCAATATCGTCCAGGTAACGCCCGTTGCCCATGGTCAGCCGGACGTCTTCGGTGCGCCGGATCGGCTGGCCAAAATAGCGCTGCGCCATCAGTTCTCACCCTTCCGACGAGCATCGGTACGGGCTTTGGTACTCGCGTCCGAATCGTTGAGAGAGCCGAGTACATCTTCGGATTCCTCGTCGAATCCCTCGTCCGGCAATGGCGCGTCCGGATTGTCAATCAACTCAGCGGCACGCAGCACCGCCTCGACGATGTTCTGATATCCCGTGCAGCGGCAGAGGTTTCCCGCAATCATATCCACGGCTTGTTCTGCCGTCGGATGCGGATTCGCCTCGAGCCCGGCGGTGATAGTGGTCAACATGCCAGGAGTGCAGAACCCACACTGCAGACCGTGACAATCACGGAACGCTTGCTGGACAGGCGACGGCTTCATCACGCCGTCCGGTTGCAGCAAGCCGAGGCCCTCAATGGTAGTGATCGCGTGCCCAGCCACGGTGACCGCGAACAGCAAGCAGGATCGCACGGGCAGCCCGTCCAGCAGGACAGTGCAGGCACCACACACGCCGTGCTCACAGCCGACATGTGTTCCCGTCAAAGCCAAATCGTGCCGAAGAAAATCCGCGAGAGTGCGCCTTACCTCCACCTCGGCAGACCGATGAACGCCGTTGACAGTCACTTCGACCAGGCGCCGCAACTGGCCCTCGACCGGAGAACCTGCCTGCGCAGCAACGGATGTCGTCATACCGCCACCTGTATTCATTGCTCGCTCCGCACTACGCTCATCGGGCCTGCGACTCCGTCGCGACGGCCCAGATTCCCTCCGGCGTCGGCACCTGTATTCATTGCTCACTCCGCACTACGCTCATCGGGCCTGCGACTCCGTCGCGACGGCCCAGATTCCCTCCGGCGTCGGCTCGCGGCCGTACGTTCTCGAATGCCGCGTGGATCGCCCGCACCGTGAGCACTCCGGCAATATGACTGCGGTATTCCGCAGTCGCGTGGATATCGTCCTGCGGATCGATCGCCGCGTGCACAGCAGACATGACGGGGTCTTCATTTCCTTGGGTGCAAGCGGCCCAAGCCTCAGAAAGATCTACCACCAAAGGTGTCTCGGTGACGGACAAGAATCCGCAGCGCACCGACGGCGGCCCCCCAGTAGCACTCGGCGACACTACCGCACAGACGCCGGCCAGCGCATAGTCGCCGTGCCGTCGGGCCATTTCTACGAATGCCGAACCGCTGCCTGCCGGCGACGCTGGGAAGAACGCCGACACTGCCAGCTCGTCGTGCTCCAGGCAGGATTCGAGTGGACCGACAAAGAACTCATCCGCCGGGATCACGCGCTCTCCGCGAACGGAGACCGCCGTCACAGACCCACCGGTCAACGCTAGGACCGCCGTCATCTCACCGGACGGGTCGGCATGTGCTAGCGATCCCACCGTGGTGCCACGGTTGCGGATCGTGGCGTGCGCGACGTTGACAAGGGCTTGACCAAGCAGCGGCTGCACGCGGTTCGCTTCGGCATGCGCCAGCAGTTCGGCATGCCGTACTAGCGCACCGATCCGCACTCCGCCGACCGTAACTTCGATCCGGTCCAGGCCGGAAATCATATTGATATCAACCAGGTGTCCGGGTTCAGCCAATCGCATAGCCAGAACCGGCACCAACGACTGTCCGCCCGCCAACACCTTGACACCGCTGCCGTCGGACTCAGCTGTGGCCAACGTGGCGACGGCCTCCGATACGGTGCGCGGCGAATACCACACAAAGGGCGCTGGTTTCATTCTTCGATCCTGCCTCAGAGATGCGGGTTCCGTGACCTGCGGAACCTGCCAGCACAAAACGGCTTGACTGGTGAATGCTGCTAGTCCCCTGCGCACGGATGCAGAGGATTGATGGCGCACGATTGGCAGCAGTACACAGCGTGGACTGGAAAGATACCGTGCCGAAATACGCGGGAAGGCCGGGCTCCGACTAGCGGAACCCGGCCTTGCCGCACTGCCTTCTAGTGTTCGTTACTGCGGGGAACTGCTCTCTGGCCGACTAAGACCCGAGGACAGCGTCATACGTATTAGTGGGCACTCTGACCAGGGTCGTCGTCCTTGTTGGACGGGATGCGATGCGAACCCTCGTACATATCGCCGGCGTTGATGCCCGCGCCACCCGCGTACGACTTGCCCTCCGCCTGTTCCTCCTGGCGCAGATGCGGTGCCAGCCACCTGCCCAGGTGGTAAAGGACAATGACCACGATGGTTCCGAGCGCAATCCCGGAGATCTCGAAGTCGCTGGTGAATTTGATGGACACGTTGCCGATGCCGATGATCAGGCCCGATGCCAGCGGCACCAGGTTCTGTGGGGCGCCGAAGTTCACCTTGTTCTCTACCCAGATTTTCGCACCGAGCAGACCGATCATGCCGTACAGGATGACGGTGATACCACCCAAAACCCCTGGTGGAACCGACGAGACCGCCGCACCGAACTTGGGAGAGAAGCCAAACAAGATCGCGACCAACGCCGCCACGTAGTACGCGGCCGTGGAGTAGACCCTGGTAGCCGCCATAACGCCGATGTTCTCTGCGTAGGTGGTGGTGGGGGAAGCACCGATAAAGCCGGCAATGGTGGTGGCGAGACCGTCACCGATGAAACCGCGACCCAGGTAACCATCGAGGTTCTCGCCAGTCATCTCGGCAACAGCCTTGACGTGACCGGTGTTCTCCGCGATCAGCGCAATGACGCCCGGTACTACCAGCAGGATGGCCGTGATCGAGAAGGACGGCAAGTGCGGGCCGGTCAATTCGCCGTTGGCCGTCATGATGTTGCCTGGGAATCCGAACCAATCGGCCTTACCGACGCCAGAGAAATCCAGCCTATTGGCCGCGCCCGATGTGGCGCTGGCTGCCATCGATGCCAACGGTCCGAAAATGCCGTCGAACAGCCAGGACACCAGCACACCAAAGATGAGGCCCAGGAAGATCGCAATACGCGACCAGAAGCCCTTGATGGCCACCGCGAAGATCGTCACGAAGACCATGACGAGAAGCGCCGTCCACTGGTCCTTTGGCCAGTAGTTGGCAGCCACGACAGGCGCCAAGTTAAAGCCGATCAGCATGACGACAGCGCCGGTCACCGCTGGTGGCAGCACCTTGGAGACAATTCCGCCACCCGCAAAGTGCACGATTACGCCGATGATGGCAAGCAGTGCGCCCGCCACCAGGAAGCCACCGGTGACTTCGGCGCTGTCGCCGCCCTGGGCGCGAATCGCCGCGACCGCGCCGACTAGCGCCGCGGAAGTTCCCAGGTACGACGGAACCTTTCCGTTCACGATGAGCAGGAACATGATGGTGGCAAAGCCCGACATCATGACCGCGTACTGCGGATTTAGACCCATGATGATCGGGAAGACGAAGGTCGCCCCGAACATCGCGAATACGTGTTGGGCGCCCAGGCCGATGGTGCGCGGCCAACTGAGCCGCTCGCCTGGCGCCACCACCTCGCCCTCAGGAATGGCGCGGCCATCCCCCTTGAGCTTCCATCCGAAAGCTGACATTTGACTCCTCCGACCCGAGGTGGTTCGCGGGCGGCACTATTGCCACCAACGCGCGCCGAAGGCATGATCGCTTCCGGCATCACACGGACCGTATGCCGCGGATCACACGAAACATGTTGTTTTGTTTTGCCAGTGTCGCAGGCGTGTCTTGGTGGACAGTGACCTATCGCACGGTGTTTGGCTGGTCACTTTGACGCAACCTTGGTCGCCCAGCCACTTTTAGCGTCCGCGCGCCCAGATACGCCGAGTGGCAGTCTTGCAGGGCAATCGGCATGCAATTGCCCTGCAAGACTGCCACTCGACAGGTCCGATATGCGCTCTAGCGGTGCGCGATCCGCATCTGCCAGACGTACAGCGCCACGGTCAGGTCCGCCCGCAGGCGGGCATCGGTCGTGAAAGGGCCGAGCAGCCGCTCCAGCTTTCCAATGCGATAGCGCAGGGTGTTGTAGTGGAAATGCAGGCGGCGCGCGGTCTGCGCAACATTGAGGTTGGTATCCAGAAGCACGGTCAGCGTGCGGCGCAGTTCGTCGGATTCGATATCGCCTTCGGCGGCGGCCAGCGGACCGAGCGTGTCGGCCAAAAACGATCGCAACTCGTCAGAATCCGGCACCTGGGACAGCAGCCGATACAGACCCAGATCGTCAAACCGGGACACCGATCCGGCGCCGGCTAGCCGCCGACCAACCCGCACTGCCTCCCACGCCTGGTGGTAGGCCGTGGACAGCTGGCTCACATCTGCGACTACCCGGGAGACACCGACAATTCCGTCGAATGGAGTGCCCGGCGAGGAAAGCCCGCCTAGTAGCTCGGTGACCCGAGCAGTGGGCGGCACCTGACCGTCCGGCGCGTGCAATACGGCCACCGCCTCGGTGGCGAACGCCGCCGCCGCTCCGTGCGCATCCCAGCGTCGCACCCATGCCGCCCACGAGGCGCCCAATTGCTCGGCACGGCGCCTGCGCAGAGCCTCATCACCGCCACGTACCTCACCGGCCGCCACCACCACGAACATATTTCCGGTCAAATCCCAGCCAAACCCCGTCGCACCATCAACGGCAGCAGACGGGGGCATCTGCCCCACGAGCACGTCCCGCAGGAAGTCACCGCGGTACTTTCCTTCCACGGCGGCCACAGCAAGCTCGCGGGTAACGACCAGTGCCGCGACCGTCGCGCCGCGCTCCAGGATCATCACGTCTTGGCCGTCGAACGGTCGGTCAGCGCGCACTGCTATCAGGTGGCCCTGGTTCCGCTCAGCTACCACGGTCGCGATGAGGACCGACACGCGGTGTTTACCAGTGCCGACGGAGTGAATACCGTGCCCGAACATAGTGGCTCGGAATAGGTGGTCGTCGGCAAACAGCTCCTCGGCAGCCTTGGGCAAATCCGCGCCAGCTTGCGCAATCGTTCGGCCGGTCCGGTCGACGTGCAATACGGACACGGCGGCAGTGCCCAGATCATCGTCGGCCGGGTCATCGTCGCCTGGATCATCGGTCGAAGCGTGTGCGCGGGAAGCGTCATGCGTAGCTGATGTGGACGACTTTGATGCAGGCGAAACTGGACCGGACGCACGAGACCCACGCTGGTCGGCTGCGGGATAGCCAATACGCCCACCCTCGAGCTGCGCGGGCAGCGCGGCCACCACCTCGGGCAGACCGCCACCCTTGAGCACCAGTTGCAGCAAGACGGAATGCGCCTGTTCACTGCGCGCCAGCATCGCGGCCTGTCGACCCAAAACCTCCGATAAGACCTGGTTCATGATCTCGTCGAAGCCGACACCGTCAGCCAACTGAACGACCGGGAAACCAAGCCGATCGGCAGTCTCCAGCATTTCCTTGGGCAGCTCATCGATGTAGCGGCCGAGCTTCACCGCGATTCCGGCAAGCCCCCGCGCATCTAGCGCCGCCACGAAATCATCCAGTTTTTCCGGAGTGGAACGCAGCGGATAGCCGGTGGTCAATAGCAACTCGTCGGCTTTCGTCCACTGCAGGACGTCCGGCACTTCCATCATGTTGACGAAGCGCACCACCCGGTCAAGCCCAGACGCGCCCGCGAGCACAATCGCACCCACCATCGCAGGCCGCGCAAGAACCTCACGCATCGTGATGCCCGGCGCTACCGTCGGGAAATCAGTCCGTACCACTTGTTGGCCCTCTCTCAACACGCCGATCGCCGTCACCGACGCCAGCTCAGTGCCTACCGCCTGTGCTTCAGTACCGCTGAGCGACGTACGCGGCGCGCAACTCGCAGCGCGCTCATATTTGACGAGATCGGCGATGTGCCGCGCTACACCCACTCACCATACTTGGCGCTTTTCACGGCGAGACACTGGTTTCGTCGTCACATTCTCCCATGCACTCAGCGCGACGCGCGGATTAGGTTCCAAGACAGGCCAGGAAAGGGCGGTGCTACGTCGATGCACGCATTCACGCGGCATGAAGTAACACGAAATGCCACGGCAGAGTTATCCGCTTTGGCACAGAACTCCCGCGCACAGACCACTCCGCCGCAGATCACACCAGTACCGGTAGCGGTCGCGCGCCCTGTCGCGAACCTTGTCGCCGGAATGCTTCGGCCTGCCATCGTGCTTGCCGCCCATTCGGCCGCGGTAGTGCTGGTCGTCGAGCCGCTTCTTGGGCTCGACACCGATGGCGGTACTGCATCGACGATCGAGGTCACCCGAGTCGTCACGCTGCTTACGCGCGAAGCATCCGGGGTACCCAACGGGGTGCGCACCGCGCTAAGCGCCTCTGATCGGCCATTTTTTGGGGTTACCCCGGGCGACGCCGCATTCGTCGGCGCGGGCGGGATCCGCCTGCAAGACCGGTACTTTCACGCTGTTCGAACTATCCGCACCGACGTGCCCCACGTCGTCCCGACATCGGCGGCCATCGCCGCGATCGCTGCAGCCGCTTTCGCGTCGCCCCAAGGTGTACCCAGCGATCCCGTAGACGAACTGCGCGCTGCGATCGACGCAGGTGATGCGGCTCGACTCCGTCTCGCCGTGCACGGTCTGGTCGGCCTGGGCACTGGGTCCACCCCCGGCGGAGACGATGTCCTCGCTGGCACTCTTGCCGGCCTCAAAGCCATCCGACGCGAATTACTCGCTGCACAGATCGCCGCCGCAGTCCTACCAGACCTCAATACTCGTACCCCGCTGATGTCCGCCGACCTGCTCCGCCTTGCCGCAGCCGGACACGTGTGCACCGAAGCGGGCGCCGTATTGCGTGCCACCGCCGGCCCGCTCACCGAACTTGACCGAGCCCTCTCGGCGCTTCTCGCGGTCGGCCACACGTCCGGCGCCGATCTCGCCACCGGGATCGCCATCGGCCTCGCCGCCGCTGCTGGTCTCGAACCACGCAAGCCTCGCCGATCACGTGGCAGTACTGACCCGGCTGGCGCGAACCGGCGTGCAGCAAATCCGACCGCGACGTCCCGAGGCACCGCTAGCCGAGGCACCGCTACCCGAGACTCCGCCGGCGCGGGGGCGCGATGAGCCCGCCGGCACCGAACCCGGCCAGGCGCGCTTGCCGCGCAGGGCAGCGTCATACGTAGACGTCTACCTACACCCGACGCCTCAACAGAATCAGCCACCTGCGACTGCATCGTGGCGCACGTACAACCTGGTACAGCAATAGCCCACCCGGCTAGCGAGGAGAATCCGATGTCTGAAATCGTCGAACTACGCGGCGGCGTCTATCACGATTCGGTGACACTACTGCGAATTTCGCAGGCAGTGACGGATGCCGATGGCGTCACGGCCGCGCAAGTCGCGATGGCGACACCGCTCAATATGGAGCTGGCGATCGGCCTCGGCTTCGCGATCCCTGACGGCGCCGGACCCAACGACCTGCTGGTGGCGATCCGCGGGAATGACGACGCAGCAGTGGCCAGCGGACTCGCCGCCCTCGACGCGGCCCTGGCTGCGGCCGAAGCAGCCGGTCGGATGTCGGGCGGATTCGGTGACGCCGAGCCGCCACGCACAGTGCGCACTGCCGCTACCCAAAACCCCGACGCCGGAGTGGTGCTGCTATCCATACCTGGGCCTTCAGTGATCGGTGAGGCCATGGACGCGATCGGCGCCGGACGACACGTGATGATCTTCTCCGACAACGTGCCGATTGAGCACGAAATCGCACTGAAAGACGCGGCGGCTGCCGCAGGCGTTTTGGTGATGGGCCCAGATTGCGGCACTGCGATTGTCGGCGGGGTCGGGCTTGGCTTCGCCAACGTGGTCCGTTCTGATGTCTCGGCTGGGTCGGTTCCTACCGTTGGCATCATCGCAGCCTCTGGGACGGGCGCACAGGAACTCACCTGCCTCCTCGACGAGGCCGGCGTGCCGATTTCGGCCGTGCTCGGCCTCGGTGGACGGGATATGTCGGAGCGTATCGGTGGCCGCAGCGCGCTCGCCGCTCTCAAAATGATGCAGGCGGATCCGGCCACCGACCACATCTTGATTGTGTCGAAGCCGCCATATCCGGCCACCGCTGAGAAAGTACTGGCAGCGGCCGCAGCCGGACCAAAGCCCGTGACAACGGTGTTGCTTGGAGCCGGTCAGCCGGACCTGACCATGGCCGCCGAAAACGTGCTGGCGGCCATCGGTGTCGCGGCTCCAGCCTGGCCATACTGGTCGGCCGACGACGGCATTCACCCCAGCGCGGGCTCACTTCGCGGCCTGTACTCCGGCGGTACCCTGGCCGACGAGGCCATGCTAATCGCGGGAGAAATCCTCGGTGACATTCACTCCAACATTCCGCTGCGCCCCGAGTTGGCGCTGCCCGCCTCAGCTCTTGGCCACGGATTGCCACAGCTCACCGGCTTGGGGCACGTGATCGTGGACCTGGGCGATGACGAATTCACCCAAGGTCGACCGCATCCGATGATCGACCCTTCGGTGAAGCTCGACCTTTTGGCGGCTCAGGCGGCAGACTCGAGTGTCACGGTGATCCTGCTTGATGTGGTTTTGGGCTACGGCTCCGATCCAGATCCCGCTGGCCGACTTGCCCCCGCTATCGGTGACGCGATCAGCGCCGCCGCCACGGCCGGTCGAGATCTGACGGTGATCGTGTCGCTGTGCGGCTCAGCTGCCGATCCGCAGAACCGTGAAGCCGTTGCCACCGCATTGGCGCATGCGGGCGCTGATGTATACCTGTCGAACGCTGCGGCAGCCCGGGCCGCGGCACACGCTGCCCGCGGGGAGTCTGCGGCTGCTACGGCCCCGGCCGCGGCCGCGAAGGTGCGTGCCGATTCGCTAGGTGCGGACGCGATCGCGTCCGCACCCGCGCAATCGGTCCGCACCTCTTCAGGTG
>JBDTAR010000139.1:0-5303 GCA_039924545.1 Nakamurella sp.
CGTCCGGCGGCGTCGGCGCTTCATTCGTCGATGCCGCCGAGGCCGGGGCTTCGATTTCTGTAGGGGCCCACTGGCCCGAGATTCAATCCCAGATGGTCGCTGGCCCGTCAGCGTGCGGTGTCACGCCTGATCCCGCCGGTGCCGGTGCCGGTTACGAGTTCAGCACCGCCAGGGATCCTAAGCCGTTTGACCTCACCCCGCCTGACTCAGCTGACACCCACACAGCGACTGTCGGCTTCACGATCTCGAACCCGAACGCCAGCGCAGTCAATGCGACCTGGACGGTCGAGTCTGTTAACGCGGATCCGACACCCGCCGTGATTACTTTCGCACCCGGACAAGGTTCGGCGACTATCGCACCAAACACTGACGGACCACCGGTAGTCACTACATTCACCTGGCCCGCGCCTGAGGACGGCATCGCAATTCACGGCGACGCAACCATCACCGTCACGTGCACGCCCGCTAATGATCCATCAGCGATACCGGAAGGCGATCAGGGCACACAGCCCGAAGGCGACTCAACCGAGAACGTCCAGGAGGCCGCCCGATCGCAAGCCACCTACACGTTACATTTGGCGGTCAGCCTCCCCGCAACCGAGCCACACCAAAATGCTGAGAGCGGTAACGACGAGCCCGGCCCAGCGTGCGCAACCGGCGACTCCGCGGCTTCCGACTCGACCGCTTGCCCGCCCGTGAAACAGTCGACTCCCGGCTGCGAGCCCGGCGGCGCCGACTTCGGGGACTCAGACAAGTGTGCCGCGGCTGGCAATCCTGCCTCAGGAGATTTGCCTTCCGCCCCGAAGCCTTGACGACAGGTCAAGTCTCAAAATCCATCCGCTGTAAATGCGCCCCGAGCGCAACGTGACCCCGACGACGCGTGTTCGCCAGAACCGCTCTACCTCAGTCGCCACTGCTCCGAATCAAATCGGACGCTCTCGTCACGCCCGACACCGGCGAACACGGTTACGGCATAGGCCGCACTCACCTGCTCTGTCCCGCCCTCTAGATGACAAAAAGCCCGTATTTTCCACGTAAAGCCTTGCCAATTGTTGATGATGTGTCACACACTGTCATCGCAAGGAACGTTTCTCATCGGCAAGGGCTCGCGGAGCGCACGACCGCCGGAGTCGGCGTACGAGCTAGCGAGGTGGTTGAGTGACGGCGCGGGCAACCCGAAGAGTGGCCGACGGCACGCCGCCGTCGCAGCACTCGCAGTGCGGAGCCGGGTACACCGGAGTAGATCGCAGACACCCCGTCACCGCGGCCAATCTCCGGGCACAGATCCTCCGTACATTCGGCGCAGTCCTGATCGCCATTGCGCTGTGGTCGATAGCCGCGGTTTTCGGAGCGTCATCATCGAAAGCCGGTATGGCGAGCGTTATCTCGCTCTCACATTCAATGACCGGAGCGCTGCTCCTTGCGTCCGCGGCACTCGCGTTCGCAGTCTGGCGGATCACCGGAACCAGTCGAGCCGCGTGCGCCGTTGTCGGGCTTGCTCTTGCGGGTATCTCCGCGCCCGCGATCGGCATCCTTAGCCGAGCGGCCCGAAGCGGCACGGTCCGGCCAGATCTCGTCGAAATGTTCGCTGCGCTTACCGGACTCGGCCTCATTGCGTGCATCGTGGCCGCACTTATCCTCCCGCCCGTCATTGGCCGGATGAAGCCGCTCGGTATGGCAGCGCTCGCGATGACCGCGTGCATCCTGTCCGTCGTGGCGATCCTGTCGGTCGACGGCGTCGGCCGCGAATCCGGCAGAGCGATCGCCGTAACATCCACCATCCTCGTGACGAACGCAGCACTCTGGGCCGCTGTCGGCAGTGCTTACCTTGTCGTCGGCCGCCGCAGGCGTCGACGCATAGATTCCGTGATCGGCGTCGCTATCCTCGCCCCCGTTATCGGAGCGACCGGGCGCGCGATATACGGCCCTATCAGCTACCAGTCGAACCTTATAGCGACCGGACTTGCTTTTTCCCTCGCATGCGCCGTCGCTGGCGCTGCCACCATGTCGCTATGGCGCCTGCACACCGGGAACGGCACCAGGATGCTTCGGGTAACCGGCGAACTCTACGGCGCACGAACCGACCTTGCCGACCTTGAATCCGACCACGCCCGCCGACTACACGACGCACGCAACTCCATTTTCGCCATCGCAGGCGCCGCTGAACTGCTCACACATCAGTCTGGCTACAGCAAGCTCGATCCAGAGCACCTGCAACGAATGATCACAACCGAACTGGATCACCTCGGCCACCTGCTTAACCCGGCATTCCGGCCGCCAGCTGTCAACTACAGTGCCGCGGAAATCCTCGAACCGTTTATCGCCGCCTACCGCGCGCAGGGCCTGGCTATCGACGCAAACGTCAACGACTGCCCGATCTTCGGCCGACGTGAGACCGTCGCGAACGCCGTCGCCAATATCCTCACCAACGCCCGCGTGCACGCCCCAGGCGCCCACATCTGGATCACTGCACGTAGCGTTGTCCGCGCCATTAGCCTCAACGATCCTATTAAGGACGACAACGACGCTGCCGCTTACAACGGATATGACGCGGTTCGCATCACCATTGCCGACGACGGGCCGGGTATCCCGACGTCGGAACGGGACACCGTCCTGCTGCCTGGTGTACGCGGCTCCGCCACCAATGCCTCCAGCACCGCTGGCAGCGGCTTGGGGCTCGCCTCCGCAGCGCAAGCACTGTCGGAGGTCGGTGGCACACTGCGCATATCCGAACGGAAAGGTGGCGGAACCATGGTCACGCTAACGATTCCAGCAAGAACGATCCCAGCAAGAACGATCCCGGCAAGGCTGCCCGCGCACTCGCGCGATGCTGCCCCAGGTCGCGACCAGCTCGCCGTTAGTCAAGCCGACGTAGTCGAGCAGATCCGCGCGACGTCGAAGAGCTGGCTACTCCGGCCGATCCGGCGGCGGGCACGGCCCGTTGAATCGCGTATTGACCTCCTCGCTGAGCGCCTAGCGGAACCGACGGTGAGACCGCCGATACTGCGATGACGGCGCCTTCCATAGCCCTGGTCGACGATCATGCGCTCGTGGTCCAATCGCTAAGCGCGGCATTTGCCCAGGCCGGCATCGAGTGTAAGGCGATCTCGCCGCGCGCTGGAGAAGAGCTGATCGCGGAAGTCGTGGAGGCCCAGCCGACGCTGGCGCTGCTAGATTTAGATCTCGGGCCGTTCGGCTCGTCCACACCGCTCATCGCGCCGCTCACTGCCGCAGATATCCGCGTGGTGGTGCTCACCGGAGAGACAGACCACATTCGTTTGGCCGAGGCCCTCGAAGCTGGCGCTATCCGAATTGTGCCGAAAAGCGCCGCATTCTCCGATCTCGTCGACACGATTCGGGAGGTCACCGTCGACCCCGCGATTCGGCGGGGCCCACAGGCCGCCGCGCTGCTCACGGAACTCGCCGCGCACCGGAAGCAGGAATCGGCCGCGCGGGCGCCATTCGACGACCTCACAGCCCGCGAAAGAGAAACTCTGACCGAACTGGCCCAAGGCCGCACGGTGCACGATATTGCCATGCAATGGGTCGTCGCCGAGACCACGGTGCGCAGCCACGTGCGCTCGATTCTGACCAAGCTAGGTGTGCAATCTCAACTGCAGGCCGTGGTGAAAGCCGTTCACCACGGCTGGATCGACCCGGAACCAGGCGCCGGGCAGTAGGTGTTCGGCGCAGTGTCCACCGAGAATCATCGACGCAGTGTCCACCGAGAATCAACCGCGCTGACGGCTGCCGATCCCTCACAGATTTCCGGTCGCCGGTCAGTGCGCCGCGGCGTCCCAGTTCTCGCCGTACCCTACCGAAACCGTTAAGGGCACTGACAGCTCATAGGCGCCGCCCATCTCCTCGCGCAGCACCGCGGTCACCGCGTCCAGCTCCCCCGAACCGACCTCGCACACGAGCTCGTCATGCACCTGCAGCAGCATGCGCGACGTCAACCCCTCCCGATCGAGCCGCCGCGCAACGTTGACCATCGCAATCTTGATAATGTCCGCCGCCGAGCCCTGCATCGGTGCATTCAACGCAACTCGCTCCGCCATATCTCGCAGCTGTCGGTTCGACGAATTCAGATCAGGCAGATACCGCCGCCTCCCCAACAGAGTTTCCGTGTAACCGGTCTGCCGCGCCTTTTCTACGACACCATGCAGGTAGTCGCGCACCCCGCCGAATCGCGCGAAGTAGGCGTCCATTTGCAGTTGCGCCTCCTCGCGGGAAATTCCGAGTTGCTGCGACAGACCGAATGCCGAAAGACCATACGCCAAGCCGTAACTCATGGCCTTCACTCGGCGCCGAAGCTCTGGCGTGACATCGGCAGCGGACACACCAAACGCGCGCATGGCAACTTCGGTGTGCAGATCCTCCCCGGAACGGAACGCATCGATCAGCCCAGCGTCGCGAGACAGGTGCGCCATGATGCGCATTTCGATTTGCGAATAGTCGGCCGTGACCAGTCCGTCAAAGCCGCGACCGGGCACGAATGCAGCGCGGATCTGCCTGCCCGCCTCGGTGCGCACCGGTACGTTCTGCAAATTCGGTTCGGTCGACGACAACCTGCCGGTCGCCGCCACCGTCTGCAAAAAGGTGGTGTGAATGCGGCCGTCATCGGCAATTGCCTTGACCAAACCTTCGACGGTGGTCCGCAACTTTGTCACATCCCGATGCCGCAATAGCGCGGCTAGAAAGTCGTGCCCAGTCTGCTCGTACAGCCATTGCAACGCCTTCGCATCGGTCGTATAGCCGGTCTTTGTCTTTTTGGTCTTCGGCATGCCTAGGTCGTCAAAGAGCACCGCCTGTAACTGTTTCGGCGAGCCCAGATTCACTTCCTTGCCACCGATCGCCGCATACGCCGACTGCTCCGCATCCCGGCCCTGCGTGGAGAATTCGGAGCGCAACTCGTCCAAATAGTCGGCGTCGACAGCTATCCCGGTCTGCTCCATGGCCGCCAGTACTCGCATCACCGGGATTTCCAGGTCGTCGAGCAGCGACAATTGTTCCGCCGCTTTAAGTTCCGCCTCCAGCGCTGCCGCCAGGTCAATAAGTGCGCGGGCCGACGCCATGGCTTCGGCGTCGCCCGAACCGTCGTCAATCAGCGCCAACTGCGCTTCCCCGCCGCCGTCCGCAGCAGTGATCGAGCGACCCAAATAACGCTGCACCAAATCCGCCACATCAAACGTCCGCTGCCCTGGCAGCAGCAGGTACGCAGCCAGCGCCGTATCGCAGTCCACTCCGCCCACCTGCCATCCCCGCTGCAGCAACGCGCTCACCTGGGGTTTCGCATCGTGCAT
>JBDTAR010000140.1:0-3827 GCA_039924545.1 Nakamurella sp.
TTGCAGGATGACGATGTGATCATCGGTGACGTAGTAGACGAGGCGGTTGACGTCGTCCATCCTGCGTGACGATGCGCCGGGGAGATCGTGCTGTTCGAATTCGCCGCGCCGTGCGCGTTTGATCGACTCGAACAGTCGTTCCGCGTTTGCGGGGGTCCGCAGGAGGTAGGCGGTCTTGGCCATCGCGTCGTAGTCGTCCTTCGATATGATGACCGCGTTACCGTGTCGGGATACGACCTCGACTGCGGTGTGGTCGTCGCTGACGTGTTGGGTGATCCCAAACAGGGACTTGAGCACATTAGTTGCAGTAATCGCAGCCACAATCCCTCCTTTGAGTAATAATTTATGACGCGCCGCATAGCGTACGAATCATCCCGTGATTAACGGCCGATCGGGCCAGGGCACACCAAGGGACAGCCATCAACCGCTGCCGGGTCACCGATAGGTGGCCGACGTCTGTGCCGTCTCAATTCCGAACACGATCCTTACATTCCCTTGGTCCGATGTTGAGCTTGGAGCCGCACCATGGACGTCGTTCAGCCCGAACTCAACCGCAAGGAGAATTGATGATGGTACGGAAGACACTTATCGCCGCCGTGGTCGCGGCGACGCTCGTCGCGACACCCGTGGTGGCCTACGCGCAAGGTACAGAAACGATTACTGGCAGCCCAGTGGTGTCCAGCGCGTCGACTGGCACCGGTACCACCGCGACCTCGTCCGAGGGGACCGCTACGGGCAGCAGCAACGCAACCACATCGGAGCGCGCTGGCGCGAAGCCGGGCGTCGGCAAGCACAGCAAACTGCGGTGGCTGCGCGACAATCGGATCCGGTTGTCGGGAGTCCTGCACGCTCAGTGGACCACGAAGGCCAAGGACGGCGCCGTTGTTACCCATGACGCGATCCACGGTACGGCCAGCGCTGTGAGTAGCGGGTCGACGTCCTTCACCGTCACCGCCGCCGACAACACGACGCAGACGTATTCGGCCTCGAGCGCCACCAAGGTGTGGAAAGTGACGGAGTTAAGCGGAAAACGTCGCGCCGTCGCTGCGAAACTCTCCGATGTGGCCAGCGGTTCGCAGGTGATCGTGGAGGGAATCGGAGCCGGAACTTCGTTCACCGCTACCCGGATTCTGGTGCAATTGGACAAATAGCAGGACGCCGGACCTTTTAGCGCGGCTCCGTTTGCCCGGAGCTCATGTAAAAAGGAATCGATGTGGACCGGCACGGACCCTGATCTGCCCCTGGTATGCCGTACACCTATTTGTGGTCATGGGGGCATTACAGTGCAGTGTGTGTCAGCTGATTCTGCGGTGCGCGGCCTGGTCCTCGTCGTCGAGGACGAGGCCGCGATCGCGGATGTTATCGCCTTGAATTTGCGTGCTGCCGGTTTTGGGGTCAGCGTCGAACGCACGGGCGACGGCGGGCTGGCGGCCGTGCGCAGGCTACGGCCGGCCGCGATCGTTCTCGATGCTGGGTTGCCCGGCATGGATGGCGTGGAGGTGTGTCGCCGGTTGCGGTCGGCTGGCGACTGGACGCCGATCCTGTTCGTGACCGCCCGTGACGAGGAGGCCGACCGGGTGGTCGGGCTTGAACTTGGGGCCGATGACTACCTCACCAAACCCTTCTCACCGCGGGAACTGGTCGCCCGAATCGGTAGCGTACTGCGGCGCACCCATGGTCCGGCCGAGGCAGAAGGCCTGCTGCGAGTGGGCAAGGGTGAGCTGGATATGGGCGCGCACCGTGCCTACTGGGAAGGGGCGGAGGTCGAGTTGACCGCGACAGAGTTCAACCTGCTCGCACAACTGATGCGTCGGCCAGGCCAGGTATTCACGCGCGAGCAGCTGATCAGCGAAGTGTGGGGTTACGACCCGTCAGGAGGTACCCGCACCGTCGACGTTCATGTGGCGCAGGTGCGCGCCAAACTCGGTGACACTAACTCAATTCGTACCGTTCGCGGTGTCGGCTACTCGTTCGAAGGGCGACGGGCGAACGGGTGAGTCGCACCCGCTTGGGCATGGCCGCAAGAATCGCCGTCCTTGGGGTCTGTGTAGCAGTGATCACCGGGGCGCTGGCTGGTGTGCTCGCGGCCGGGTTGATCCGCCACGCCGCGCAGTCCGGCGCCCGTCAGGAGCTAGCGCGGCTCGCTGTAGCGGCGGCGGGAGTGAGCGATTCACAGGCCGCCCAGCTGCGGATCGACCGCACGCTGGCTGCGCTGGCGGTGCGCTACGGCTATATCGGACCGCAGGGAACGCTGCTGACGCGCTCACAGCTGGTTCGCGCCGCGACCAGGCCCGAACAGTTGACACAGGTTCAGGCCGGGCAGCCGGTGTCGGCCAGCGAAACCGTCGAGGGAATCGGGGTCTATCTGGAGGCGCGGCCGGTGTCGGGCGGCGGAGCGGTCGTGTTGGTCCAACGACACGGCGACGCCAATGCGGCGGGAGTGCAAGCGATTTGGCGCACCGTGTTGGCGATCCTCATCGGCGTCGTGGTTGCAGCTGTGGCCGGTGTGTTGATGGCATGGCGAATGGCCCAGCCGTTGCGTCGGACCGCGGCGGCCGCGCACGCGCTTGCCTCCGGGCGGCGCGACGTCGTGCTCGCGCTGGACGGACCTGCAGAAGTGTCCGCCGTCGCGGAGGCCGTGAATGGCCTCGCATCCGCGCTGGCGCATTCGGAAATGCGTCAGCGGGAGTTTCTGCTGTCGGTCTCGCACGATCTGCGGACGCCGCTCACCGCGATCTTCGGCTATGCGGAGTCGATCGCCGATGGTGTAGTGCCCGCTGAGGAGTCTGCCGCTGCGGCGAGCGTGATCGTGACCGAGGCGCAGCGGCTGACCCGGTTGGTCACTGACCTGCTGGACCTGGCCCGGCTAGATGCGCATGATTTCCGCATCGAGCTCGCCGAGGTGGACCTAGACGACCTCGCCCGACACGCGGCGCAGGTCTGGCAGCATCGCTGCGGCGGGGTAGGCGTGGAGTTTCAGCTGCAACCGGCAGGCGTACCGCTGTGGGCGAGCACCGATGCTGCGCGGGTGCGGCAGATACTCGACGGTCTACTGGAAAACGCGCTACGAGTCACCCCGGCGGGGGCGCCGATAGTGCTCGCGCTGCGGGTCGAGCCAGCCGCTGCGGTAGTCGAGGTTCGCGATGGTGGTCCGGGCCTTTCGGATGAGGACCTGTCCGTGGCGTTCCAGCGTGCCGAGCTGTATCGCCGATACCAGGGTGTGCGACAGGTTGGTACCGGTCTCGGGTTGGCCATCGTGGCCGGCCTTACCGCCCGACTGGGCGGGACGGTCGAAGCCGGACACGCGATCGAAGGAGGCGCCCGGTTCACACTGCGTCTACCCCGACAGCGTTGAACCACAGCTAGTCAGGAACGCGATTTCACAGCGCCCTCGCTCGACAGACATCGACGGCGCGACGCGCGTTGAATTCTCCCGCCCGCACAGGGGTGCCCGCGCCGGTCGAATCTGTTGCCGCCAGCCAGGAGGCGCGGTCCGCGCTGGACGCGGGTCGTGTGCTCATTGAACATCGCTACCCGCATGCCGGGCCGCTTGCGGAGCTCGAATGGACGTGGCGAGTCAACATCAGTTTCTATGACGCACTCTATGTGGCCCGCGCCGTCCGGCTTGGTGTTCCGCTGATCACCGCAGACTCTAGGCTCAGCAGCGCCCCCGACCTCGCATGCCAGGTGGAAGTCGTGTGACCGAAGAATCAGGGAGCCGATGCATCGTGGCGACCACATCTGTGTCGCGTGCGCCAGCGAGCAGGACATGAGCCGGTTCCGAGTCAGCACCCGTTGCTCAATCCCGTGCGCGTACCTCTATACGG
>JBDTAR010000141.1:0-12370 GCA_039924545.1 Nakamurella sp.
CCTGGCTCGGGTGTGCCGGTGCCCGGGGCGGTGCCGGGGTCGACCACGTCGATATCGACCGACAGGAATACCCCGTCGGTGTCATCCCCGGCGATCGCGAGTACTTCGGTGAGCACTTCGTCTAGCCCGCGGGCGCCGATTTCTGCCATCTCGAAGGATCGAATCCCTTGGCGCGCCATCCATTCCAGCGTCTCTGGCTCCGGCCAATAGCCGCGGAGCCCCACTTGAATCAGCCGGTTGCCTGCCAGCGCGCCGGACTCGATGAGTCTGCGGAATGGTTGCCCGTGGCCATACAGGGAACCGAATTCGATATCGCCGGTATCTGCGTGCGCATCAAAATGTATAACGGCGACCCGGCCAGCTCCATACCTCTCGGATAGCGCCTGCACGTCTGCCATGGCAGTGGTGTGGTCGCCGCCGAGGACGACCGGAATCGCCTGTGCCTGAAGCACTGTCGAGACCGCTCCGCGCAGCGCGGCCATGGCGCGGTGGATCTCACCGGGCGGCATGGTGACGTCGCCGGCATCGACCACCGGCAGGTCAATGAGCGCGTCGACGCGCAGCGCCAGGTGCGGGCGTGCGCCGTCGTGCGGAAGGTAGCAGGCCGCGCGGATCGCGCCCGGGCCGAACCGGGCGCCGGAGCGGTACGACACTCCTGAGTCGAATGGCGCGCCCAGGACTACGGCGCCGCCGGCGGGCAGCGAAGTTGCATCGCCGAGATCACACCTCGGCACGCCGAGGAACGTGTAATCCGGGCCGAACATCATTCGGTCGGACATGGTGAATTTCTCCTATCAGGAATGCGGGGTGAGGATTCGCACAGTTAGAGAGCGCGGCATTAGGAATCGAAGCCGAGTCCGAAGCGGTCCAAGGTGCGGAGCCACAGGTTGCGTTTGCCTTCGTTCGCGTCGGCGCGCGCAATGGACCAGCGCGTCACCTGCACCGCAGCAGACTTGATCGGCTCCGGCGGGAACGGAATCGGTGTGGACCGCAGGGCTTTGAGTTCCGTGCGGTCGGACGTGACTCCAGCCAGGCGATCCAGCATGACCTGCGCACCAAATCGGGTGGCGCCGACACCGAGGCCCGTGTAGCCGACTGCGTACGAGACCCTGCCGCCGTAGGCGGATCCGAAGAACGGGTAGAACCGGGAGCAGGTATCGATCACACCGCCCCACTGGTGAGTGAATCGCACACCCTCCAGCTGCGGAAACGTATCAAAGAAATGTTCCGATAGCTTGGTGAATGTGAGCGGTCGCTGAGTCAACGCCTCGTCGATGCGACCCGCAAAATGGTAAATTGCGTCGTACCCGCCGAACAGGATGCTGTTGTCCGCAGCAAGCCGGTAGTAATGGAACTGGTTACCGGAATCCCCCACGCCCTGCCGATTTGACCAGCCGATGGATTCCATTTGGGCGGGGCTAAGCGGTTCGGTAGCGATGGCATAGTCGTAGACCGGGATGATGTAGGGCCGAACCCGCTTGACCAGCGAAGGAAAGACGTTAGTGCCCAGCGCCACCCGATCTGCTCGGACGGCTCCGTGCGCCGTGGTCAGCATGATCTGGTTGCCGTCGTCGACGAGTGAATCGACGTAGGAATGCTCAAAGATCGTGACGCCGAGGCTGCGGCAGGCATCGGCCAAGCCCCAGGCGAGACGCGCGGGATTAACCATGACGGTGCTGTCCCGGTCCCATAACCCACCCACGTAGGTGGGGGAGTGGATATCGGCGTGAATCTCGCCCTGGTCCAGCAGCGTGACGTCATCGCCGAATCCCTGAGCAATTCGATAGGCGTCCTGCAGATCCTCAAGTTGATAGGGCTCGGTGGCCACCGTCAGCTCACCGCTGTGCTCGAGGTCGCAGGCAATACCGAACTTCTCGACCGTTTCAATGATGCCAGCGAGGTTCTCTCGGCCGAGTTGTTCCAGGCGCGGCATGTCGTGCGGGTAGCGGCTCATTCCGTTCGACTGCCCGTGGGTAAGCGAGGAGGAGCAGAATCCACCGTTGCGGCCGGACGCTGCCCAACCGATCGTGCGCCCCTCTAGGAGGATCACCTCCCGCGACGGGTCACGCTGTTTGGCGAGTAGCGCCGTCCATAGACCGGAATAGCCGCCTCCGACCACGACAAGATCGCATCGGCGGGTGCCGGTCAGCGGCGGTGCCGCTTCCGGTCGATCTTTGTCGTCTAACCACAAGCTGACGGGCGCAGCGTCCGCCAAAGCCGCTGCGGCCCAGGATGTCCGGGCCGATTGCGGGACCATGATTCTCCTTATGCAGAGTGTGCTACCGAGCCGTGCCCATGTCGCGGGCCCGCATGTGATCGTCGAATGACGTCATTCAGTACCGTCCTGCGGTGATATCAAATGTCCTGCGGAGGTTCCACGCATAGGAGTTCATCATCGCCTCGCCCGAAGTTTGGCAGCCAGCCGACCGATGATGACGAGAACTAGTGCCACCAGGAGCATCGCCGTGCCGATGACGTTAATCTGCACCGGCAGAGCCCGCTGGTAGGCGCCCCACACGTACATGGGGAACGTGACGGTTTGTCCGGCGTTGAAGTTCGTGATGATGAAATCATCGAATGAGAGCGAGAACGACAACAGCGCACCGGAGACGATACCCGGAAGCACCAGCGGGAAGGTGATCTTGATGAACGTCTGGTAGCGGTTCGCGTACAGGTCCATGGCAGCCTGCTCCAGCTTCGGGTCCATGCTGGCTAGCCGCGCCTTCACGGTGACGATCACAAAGCTGACGCAGAACATGACATGGGCGATGAAGATGGTGGTCTGTCCGAGCGGCATGCCTAGGTTGATGAACAGGGTCAGCAGGCTGGATCCGGCAACCACCTCGGGAGTTGCCATTGGTAGGAAGATCAGAATGTTGGCGATTGCCTTGCCACGGAAGCGATACCTAGCCATGGCGAAGGCGGCGAACGTGCCCAGGATCGTCGCTGCCAGTGTCGCGAGCACGCCGATCTTCAGGCTAATCAGGAGCGAATCACATATCCCGGAAACCCCGCACGGATCGGCCCACGCCTTCAACGTGAACCCGACCCAGGTGTAGTTGAACCGACCGGTGGGGTTGTTGAATGAGAACAACACGACCACGAAGATCGGCACGAACAAATACACGAGCGCGAGGATTCCGAAGAACGCCACCAGGTGTTCGCGAACCCACCGGCCGGCCGTTGATCGGCCGTGCAGCGTGCCGGTAGAAGCAGGCGTCGGATTCTTGACACGTTGGGTTTCCGGCATTCCCGGGGCAGTTGTTGTCATCTAGACCAATTCCTCCGTGCCGGACCGCTTTACGTACACGGAGACGAGCACGATGATCGCCACCATCAACACCAGCGACAGGGCGGCAGCCTGCGGATACTGCCGCTGCTGCAAGAACAGGCTGTCAATCGCGTTGCCCGCCATCGTGTTGTCGATGGTGCCGAGGAAGCGTTGATTGACGTAGTCGCCCGCCGCCGGGATGAATGTGAGCAACGTGCCGCCGACGACACCGGGCAGCGCTAGCGGCCAGGTTACCTTCCAGAAAGTCGTCCACGAGTTCGCGTAGAGGTCTTCCGAAGCCTTCAGCAGGCCTCGGTCGATCCGTTCGAGCGAGTTGTACAAGGGAAGCGTCATAAATGGCAGGAAGTTGTAGGCCAACCCGATCACCACAGCCGTACCCGTAGCCAGGATCCGGCCTTGCGTCATGCCGATCAGATCGGTCAGATGCATCAGCCCGGTGGCCTTCATGAAACTGACGACCGGACCCTGGTCGGCAAGGATCTGTCGCCACGCGAGAGTGCGAATCAGGAATGACGTAAAAAACGGGGCGATCACCAACATGAGCATGATGCTCCGCCAGCGGCCGGCCTTGAATGCGATCGTGTACGCGAGCGGGTAGGCAATGAGCAGGGCCAGAATTGTTGCTGCGGCAGCATAACCGAACGAGCGGGCGAACTGCGGCCAGTATTGCGTCAGCACCTCGCCGTAGGTGGGCCAGTTCCACGTAAGCGAGTACCCTTGCTCGAGCGAGCCGGTCTGTAGTGACGTTGTCGCCAAGGTGAGCGTCGGCAAAACGTAGAAGACGAGCAGGGCCAGACCGGCTGGCAGCAGTAGGAAATACGGTGTCAGCTTGCCGCGGCCGGTCGGGCCATTCTGCTGTGCTGCGGTGTGACCCCCACCGGTGGAGAGCGCGGCGGCGACACTCATTGTGCGTCTTCTTCCGTGTCGGCCATGGCCGCGATGGTCGTAACCGTGCGTCGACGATCCGGGCTGGGCATGATCACTCTGCCTCGGGGTCGTCGAGTCCGGATCGCAGATCCTCCGCACCGTCGAGCACGAACGTGTGCGCCGCATCCCAGTGCAGCACGACATCCGTGCCGGGTCGCAACAGAGATGTCCCGGTGTTTTGACTGAATACTGTCAACTGCTGATCGCCGGCAATTACGACCTGGTACTGCGTCGACACTCCGATAAACGAGGCATCCACCACCCGACCTATCACCGAATTGTGCGATGCGGGCACCACGGCATCGTCAGCGCCGATTTCGTGCAGCCGGATTTTCTCCGGGCGGACACCGACGAGGCAGTCGACGCCAGTGGCGCTGGACCGTTCGGTCGGAATGCGCAGTGAGCCGGCCTGCGTAGTGACCGTGAGCCAGCCAGAATCGCTCCCAGAAACGCTTCCTCGCAACAGGTTTGACTGTCCCAGGAAGTTTGCCACGAACACGGACACGGGGTTTTCATAGAGCTGCGCTGGCTCGCCCAATTGCTCGACATGCCCCTGATTCATTACAGCGATCGTGTCGGCCATAGTCATGGCCTCTTCCTGGTCGTGCGTGACGTGGATAAAGGTGATGCCGACGTCCATTTGGATGCGCTTGAGCTCCAGCTGCATCTGCCGACGCAGTTTCAAGTCCAGCGCGCCAAGCGGCTCGTCAAGCAGCAGTACCTTGGGCTTGTTCACGAGTGCTCGCACCACCGCGACGCGCTGCTGCTGCCCGCCGGACAGCTGCGCCGGCTTACGCTCCGCCAGATGCGCCAGCTCAACTAGTTCCAGCATCTCCATCACGCGCTTGCGGATATCCGCTTCCTTGCGGCGCCGCAGACCGAACGCGACATTCTCGAAGATCGTTAGGTGTGGGAACAGCGCATAGTTCTGGAAGACGGTGTTCACCGGTCGCTGATACGCACGGCGGCGGGAGACGTCATTTCCGTCGATATAAATCGCCCCCGCGGTCGGATCCTCCAACCCGGCGACCATGCGCAGCGTGGTGGTTTTCCCGCATCCCGACGGACCGAGGAGCGCGAAGAAGGAGCCTTCCGGCACATCAAGGTCAATGCCGTCGACGGCAGTGAACGCTCCAAATTTTTTGACTAATCCGCGAACGTGCAACCCTGCTCCGACGTCGTCGGTGGGCACGACCACACTCGTCGTCGTGGTTGCCGCGGTCATGAGCCCATCAACTTGGCGAACGCAGCGGAGTACCGCTTCTCCTGATCCTCGTCGAGCGCCATAAACACCTTCGCACGCTTCATCACATCGGCAGTTGGGAAGATCAACGGGTTGTTAGCGACGGCCGGGTCTGTCGCGACGAGGGCTTCCTTCGCGCCCATCACCGGAGAGATGTAGTTGACGTAGTCAGCGACCTCCGCGGCGATCTTCGGCTCGTAGTAGAAGTTGATCAGCATTTCAGCGTTCTTCTTGTGCTTGGAGCCGTTCGGGATGACGAAGTTGTCGCTCCACAGGGTGCAACCCTTCTCCGGCAGCACGTACTTGAGCCCAGGATTATCGGCCTGCAGTTGGACGACGTCGCCGGTCCATGCCGTGCAGGCGGCGATATCACCGGATACCAGGCCTTGCGCATAGTCGTTGCCGGTGAACTGCCGAATCTGTCCCGCGTCAACTGCCTTTTGCAGCTTCGCGATCGCAGCGTCGAATTCCTTGTCCGTGAACTTACTGCAGTCCGCGCCGATATCGAGCAAGGTAAGTCCGACCGTGTCGCGCATTTCGGTCAGCAGGGTGACCTTGCCCTTGAGCTCCGGATCAGTTAAAAGCTGGTCCATCGATTCGATGGGCTTGGTGACTTTCGGGTTGTAGGCGATACCGGCGAAACCGGATTGCCACGTGACCGACTGTTTGCGACCCGGATCGAACGTGACGTTCAGCAGCTCCGGATTGAGGTTCTTCAGGTTCGGAATGTTCGCGTGATCGATGTCCTGCAGGTAGCCGAGCCGCATCAATTTCCCGACCATCCAGTCGGTGACGACGAACGTATCGGCCGCGATCGTCTGCCGTGCGGCCAGAAGCGGTTGGATCTTCGCGAAATATTGGTCGTTATCGTTGACGTCCTCGACATAGGTGACCTTGATCCCGGTCTCCTTCTCGAACTGATCGATCGACGGGTGCTTGTTCGGGTCCTTCGGATCGACGTCAAGGTACTCCGGCCAACTCGACCAGTTCACCGTCTTCTCGGTGTCCGACACGTCGGTGGCCGCTGAACTTTCGCTACTGGATGCCGAGGATGACGACGAGCCAGCCGACGATGAGCCGGATGAGGGCGAGCCTGCGGACGACGAACCAGCAGACGACGAACCAGACGGGGAGCTCGAACTGCTTACTGCGTCGGTACCCTTGATTCCGCATGCTGCCAAGAACGCCGCGGTGCTGGCGAGACCGGCTCCCCGCAGTACGTTTCTCCTTGACAGCGCTGCTCGACTCAGCAAAACGGGTGGGATGATGGGCTTGCGATCGTTCACGTGTGGCCTCCGCAACATTCAATAGCGATTAGCGGCGATCTTGACACTGTTTACCCCCTAAGTGCAAGGGAATTCGTCGTTCATCGACAAATTGGCAACGAAATTGTTGGGTGATCGGTTGCATTTCGCCCCCCCAGGCCCTCATGATGGGCGCATGGCTCGACCGACCACTGCCCCGACCCCGCGATCTTCCCGACCGCGCCCGCACTCGGGCTCGTCGGGTATCGATGACGTCTCGAAGGCGATCATCGAGCAGTTGCAGGAGGACGGACGTCGCCCTTACGCCACGATCGGCGCAGCGGTTGGGCTATCCGAAGCAGCGGTGCGACAACGTGTTTCGCGGCTGGTGAGCTCGGGAATGATGCAGATCGTCGCCGTCATCGATCCAGCGCAAATGGGCTTTTCCCGACAGGCGATGATCGGCGTTCGCGCCGAAGGCGACCTGGACCCGATCGTCAAACGGTTATGCGATATGAACGAAGTCGACTACGTCGTGGTCACCGCGGGCTCCTTCGACATCCTCGCTGAAGTGGTGTGCGGGGATGACGACGACTTGTTACACCTGCTCAATGAACGGATTCGCACCATCGAGGGGGTGCGTAGTACCGAAAGTTTCGTGTATTTGAAGCTCGCCAAGCAGACCTACACCTGGGGCACCCGCTAATCGGAAACGACGGCACTGTCCCTCCCCTCACCCCTGTGCCTTTTCTCTACGTCACGAAAGCTGAAAGCAATGAGCAGTGCTACTGACCACCTCTGGTTGCAGTTCACCCGTATGTCAACCTACGAAAACAAGCCACCGGCCATCATCGAACGAGGCGAGGGCGCCTACATCTGGGATTCAAACGGGAAGCGTTACCTCGACGCCCTCTCCGGCCTATTCGTGGTGCAGGCCGGACACGGACGCAAGGAAATCGCTGCCGCAATGGCGAAGCAGGCCGAGAAACTCGCCTATTTCCCGATTTGGGGCTACGCACACCCCGGCGCCATAGAACTCGCCGATCGCTTGGCCGAGCTTGCACCCGGAAACCTGAACAAGGTGTTCTTCTCCACCGGGGGCAGCGAAGCGGTAGAAACCGCCATGAAGCTCGCGAAGGCCTACTTCAAGGCGATCGGCAAACCTGGTAAGTACAAGTTTATTTCACGGAACATCGCCTACCACGGCGTGACTCAGGGCGCACTATCTATCACTGGTATTCCTGGCTTCAAAGCGGAATTCGAGCCGCTGCTACCGGGCAGCGTCCGGGTACCGAACACGAACTTCTACCGCGCGCCAGATTTCGTCGCGGATGACGAAAAGGCGTTCGGGCAGTGGGCCGCGAACCGGGTCGAAGAAGCCATCCTCGCCGAAGGCCCCGATTCCGTTGCCGCGGTTTTCGCAGAACCCGTACAGAATGCAGGCGGCTGCTTCCCGCCTCCGCCCGGATACTTTGACAGGTTGCGCGAGATCTGCGACCAGTACGACGTCCTGCTCGTTTCTGACGAAGTCATATGTGCTTACGGCCGGCTGGGCACCATGTTCGGTTCGGCGAAGTATGGCTACGAGCCAGATATCATCACCTCCGCCAAGGGCCTCACCTCCGGGTATTCACCGCTAGGCGCAGCGATCATCTCCGACAAGCTCTACGAGCCGTTTGCGCACGGCGAGTCGACGTTCACGCACGGCTACACGTGGGCGGCGCACCCGGTGTCGTGCGCTGCGGCACTGGCCAACCTGGACGTGTTCGAAAAGGACGACCTGCTCGGCAATGTGCAGCGTAATGAGAACGCATTCCGTCGCACGTTGGAGAAGCTGTACGACCTACCGATCGTGGGCAACGTTCGCGGCGACGGCTACTTCTACGGCATCGAACTGGTCAAGGACAAGGCAACCAAGGAGACGTTCACCGACGCGGAGGCTGAGCGGATCCTGCGCGGCGTCCTTTCGCCGGCACTGTGGGAGGCGGGGCTGTACTGCCGCGCCGACGATCGCGGAGACCCTGTCGTTCAGGTGGCACCGCCGCTGGTGTCCGGGCAGGAAGAGTTTGATTTCATTGAGCAGGTTCTTCGACACGCGCTCACCGTCGCGTGGGACAACCTGTAGGTCCCGGTAAACCCCTTAAACCTCGTTCAAAGATTCCCACAGCGGCAAGGATATGCGGTGAAAGACTATCGATCGGTCAGCCTATGGTTAGACCGATTTACAGGATCGCTGACGCCAAGACCGCCTCTGGCTGGTGACACCCACTGCGACATAGCCGTTGTCGGAGCGGGTTTCACCGGCCTGTGGACGGCGTACTACCTGCAACGGGCTGACCCGTCGCTGTCCATCACGATCCTGGAGAAGGACATCGCCGGGTTCGGTGCATCCGGCCGCAACGGCGGCTGGTGCTCTGCCTTGTTACCGACCTCATGGCAGCGGATCGCCGTCGAATCCGGCCGCAGCGCGGCACTCTCGATGCGTGACGCCATGCGTGGCGCGATCGGCGAGGTCGAGGCCGCATCAATCGCCGAAGGTATCGACTGTGACTTCCACCGGGGCGGCACTATCGCGTTGGCGCGCGGCGCGGCGCAGCTTGCCCGCGGAAAGGCTGAAATCAGCCAGCACAGCGCAGTAAGTACCCTTAACGGCGCACGGGACCACGTGGGCAGCACTGTGTGTGACGATGATCTAGCGTGGGTTAATTCTGCCCGTCTCGCCGAGATCGTTGACGCGCCAGGGGCCCTCGGCGCGACCTTTACCCCGCATTGCGCCGTGCTGGACCCAGCCAAGCTCGTCCGTGGATTGGCCGACGCCGTCGTCCGGCGAGGCGCTGAGCTCTTCGAGCAGACGACCGTCACCGGGATCTCACCGCATCTGGTGGTCACCGATCACGGAACCGTGACGGCCGATACCGTGATTCGGGCAACTGAAGCGTTCAGTCCGGAGCTGCCTGGGCTACGCCGATCAGTTGCCCCGATCTACTCGCTCATCGTCGCAACCGAACCACTCGGCGACAAGCGTTTGGACGCATGGGGCTTCGCTGACCGGCAAACGTTCGCGGACATGGGACATGTGATCTGCTACGGGCAGCGCACCGCAGACGGTCGGATCGTTTTCGGTGGGCGCGGCGCCCCGTACCACTTCGGATCCACGCTGCGCGCGGCGCACGATCGCGACCCACGAGTGTTCGCGCGCCTGCGTCGCCAGCTGGTGGAGATGTTCCCCGCACTCACCGGGGTGCGCTTCACCCATGCCTGGGGCGGCGCCGTCGCCGCACCGCGAGACTGGCACGCATCTGTGACCTTCGACCCGGAAACCCGGATTGGCTCAGCCGGCGGCTACGTCGGCGACGGAGTTTCTACCACCAACCTGGCCGGGCGAACTCTGGCGGACCTCGTTGTCGGCACCAGCAGCGAGCTGACTGCGCTACCGTGGACCGGGCACAGATCCCGCCAATGGGAAGTCGAGCCGCTTCGCTGGTTGGGCATCAATGCGGGGCTCGCCGTCATGTCTGCCGCAGACCGCGCCGAGGCTCGCACCGGTAGACCGTCCCGGATCGCTCCGGTGGCGGGGCGGCTGCTCGGCGAGTAACTCTCGCGACCGCAACAAACCGCTGGCTTCCACAAGTACCCAGCCATCAAGTGGGTTCCCCGAGTTAGAACCAGCGCTCCAGTACCTGTGCGACTCCGTCGTCGGCGTGATCGGCGCCGATTTCTCCAGCCGTCGCGAGTACATCCGGATGCCCGTTTGCCATCGCCACAGATCTGCCCGCCCACTGCAACATCTCGATATCGTTCGGCATGTCGCCGAATGCGATCGCGTCCGCAGCGTCAATTCCCCAGCTAGCCGCCAGCTTGTCCAACGCCGACGCTTTCGTCACTCCGGCGCCGGCGATCTCGAGCAGTCCATCGCCCGACGAATCCGTCGCTGTCACCCGGCCAGCTGCGACCTCGCGCACGGCGCCCATCACGTCCGTCGACTTCGGCCCGTACCGGAGATACATCTTCACGGCGGGATCGGCGAGAACATCGCTTCGGCCGGCCAACTGCACCGTCACGTCGTCCCACGGATGCAGGTAGCTCTCTTCCGCCCAGAAGTTCCGATGGGTATCGACGGCCCGTTCCACCGCAAGGGCGAACTGCCAATCCAAAATTTCCAAGTCATGCGCGAAATCCTGCATCACGTTGGGCTGCATCAACGTTGCCGAACGAACCCGCCCAGCACCGATGTCGTATACGACAGCGCCATTCATGCACACCGCCAACCCCGAGAAACCCATATCGATCACCGGGAACAGGTTGTACACCGGGCGTCCGGTGGCGATCACTACGCGGGCGCCAGCCTCGGCGGCTCGCATCAGCGCCGCAGCATTGCGGGGACTCACCGCGCCGTCGTCACCCAGAAGGGTCCCGTCCAAGTCTGAGACCACCAGGGCTGGGGCGCGATTTGCCGAGGGCCGCGTCATGGGCCGAGCCATGGACTGAGTCGGTTGCCTCGTCATGTATGCACCGGTTCTAAGACCTCGCGGCCGCCGAGGCCCGGGCGCAACGCTTCTGGCACCCGCACGGAGCCGTCGGGCAGCTGGTGGTTTTCCAAGATGGCCACCAGCCAGCGGGTAGTAGCAAGTGTTCCGTTGAGTGTCGCGGCGGTCCGCGCTTTGCCATCGGCGTCGCGGTACCGGACCGACAGCCGACGCGCCTGGTAGGTGGTGCAATTGGAGGTCGACGTCAGTTCCCGATAGGCGCTCTGCGACGGGAACCACGCCTCACAATCATACTTCCGCGCGGCGGAGCTGCCGAGATCACCCGCAGCGACATCGATGACACGGTAAGGTACCTCGACGGCAGCCAGCATCTCTTCTTCAAAGCTGAGCAGGCGCAGATGTTCCGCGGCAGCGTCCTCAGGCCGGCAGTAGGAGAACATCTCCACCTTGTCGAACTGGTGCACGCGGATGATCCCCCGAGTGTCTTTCCCGTAAGACCCGGCTTCCCGGCGGAAACAGGACGACCAGCCGACATAGCGCACGGGATCGCCTGCCAGGTCAAGAATCTCGCCGGAATGGTAGGCGGCGAGCGGAACCTCCGATGTGCCCACCAAGTAGAGATCGTCGGCGGGAAGGTGGTAGATCTCGTCGGCGTGTTCGCCGAGATAGCCAGTGCCCTCCATGGATTCGGGCTTCACCAAGACCGGCGGAATCATCGGGATGAATCCGTTCGCCGCGGCCTTCGTCACGGCCAGATTCAGCATTGCCCACTGCAACTGGGCGCCGACGCCGCGGAGGAAGTAGAACCGGGCACCGGAAACCTTTGCGCCCCGCTCCATATCGATCGCGCGCAGGCCCTCGCCGATTTCCAAATGGTCGCGAACCGGGAAATCGAATGACGGGATTTCGCCCACGGACTTACGCACCACGAAGTCGGCTTCGCCACCTGGCGGAGTCTCGGCCTCTATCACGTTGTCGATCGTCTTGTGCGCGGTGGTCAGCGCCTGATTCGCTGTACCTTCGGCATTCTCGGCATCCTTCACCTGAGCAGCTAGCTTCTTGCCCTGCGCTAGCAGCGCTGGCCGATCCTCCGGCGACGCTTTGCCGACCATGCGCCCCAACTGCTTTTGTTCGGCGCGCAAGCCGTCACCTGCCGAGACTGCGGCGCGGCGGGCAG
>JBDTAR010000142.1:0-14748 GCA_039924545.1 Nakamurella sp.
GTGTTCGACAGCCTGATGCCGAGGGTTGACCCCAAGGTGTTCGACAGCCTGATGCCGAGGGTTGACCCCAAGGTGTTCGACAGCCTGATTCCGAAGATTGACCCCAAGGTGTTCGCTAATCTTCTGCCGAGGGTCGGGTTACTTATAAATCCGGAGCCATTTGACAATCAGCTGACGAAAATTATTTCAACGGTCGACCCAGGCCTATTGCGAGAACTCCTGGTGAAAGTCGTCCCGATTATCGACGTCGAATCCCTTGATCGTCTTGTAGCTGACAGCTCTTGGTTTGAAGGGGTCGATGAGTTTGACAGCCCCAACAATCTGGGTCCACAGGATATGGCACGGGTGGAATTTGCTGTCCTAGCGGAAGATCGAGATCGTCTGCTGGCGATAGCTACCTGGTTCCTTACCTTGGGCAGTAGATGCCTTCGGATTGCAGAGAAAATGACGCAGACTGTCAAGAAAACCAACAGCGCCATCGAGGAGTGGAGAAAGCTCGCTGTCACCTGCATTGCGCTTTTCTGGTTTTTGCATCAGTTTCTAGACTGACAAATCGACTGGGCTGCCGGGCTCGAGCATGATCAACATGCGCCAGCCAGCCAACACTGCAACTCCGTGGGCGCGGTCAAGTCATCTGTTGGCATCCGGCTCCGGCGGCGGTACTCCGAGCGTTGCGGCAAGATTGGCAGCAACCCACGGTATTAATCGTCGGGCAACCAGTGAGGCAAGCCATACTGCTCCCGTGCTGCGGGTCGATCCCGGGACGGTCATCACCGTCCGACGACTGCCGAGACCAGCACTGGTTGCTGTGGCTCGTCCTTCCAGAGGTGGCGCACTGGACCCTGGTGCTGGCTCGGCCAGGGGTCTGTCCGCAGTACGCCCTTCGATGTTCGGTACCAACGCGCGCCGGCGATGTCTTGGAAGTAAAGCCGCGGAAATGCGGCCGCAGGCTCCCATCCTTCAGCCAGTGCACCGGGAATGATGGACAGCCGAGAGGTCGTTCGAGGTGGAACCGCGCCGAAGCTGATGCGAGAGTCACCTCCCCTGGCGGGGTCTCGATAGTCCACGAAAACATCTAGCGCGACTTGGTCGCTAGCGTTGTAGACGAAGATGGCTGCTTCCAGCCGATCGGCATCGCCGTGAACCGGCGAAGTGACCCAGTCAGGCCAAGCCGTGAGTCGCGTGGCTTGCTCACGTCGTCTATCTTCCCGAACCTGCCGACGGTCCTTCTGGCCCTGGCGCAGCAAGAACAAGCTTGTCGCTATCGCAACCAATGTCCCACCCGTGTTGATCCACGTGAGTACAGGCGTCATTCACGCATTATCGCGCGACGGTACGACAGCGGTTGAAGGTCGTGAAGAACTGTTCGTTATAAGCGAACCCCATCCCGCTCGACGATCGGCAAACGGCGCGAAATCGATCATGGTTCGCGGCTCCGGTCAGGTCACGAATCGTCACCAGTTCCCGTTCCCGCTGCGGAGCCCTGTCGTGGAGGGCACTGCCTTCCGCCATCTTGGATCGGTCACGATGGAAGTAGGCTCACACGCATGAGTGAGACTCTGGCGATCGTCTTGGTCGTGGTCATCTTCGGACTCACCCTCAGTGGACTGCCGTGGCTTTCGTCTCGTGTTCGTCGTCGCGGGATCAGTGGTGGTTACTCGATCATGGGGCCCTTCGAGGAGATATGGCATCCCATCGCGCTCGTAGCGCATGTAGAAATTCAGGCGCAGGACGAGCGACGCGCGCCAGCACCGTTGCCAGGGAATCCGTTGACCTGACGCGACGGTGTGACGACGTCGGCGGACTGACCGAAATCGGATCGTTCACCTGTCAGGGATCGGCTTGCGGACTCTGTTCGCGCGGGATGGGTGTGCAGTGCTACGCGCCTCCCCATGTGTTCGGAAGAGAGCTGGGCGGCGTCTCACGGGCACGCCGGCGCGATTGGCAGCGATTCGATTTTCGCCGATCCAGCTAACCGGCGCGACCGCGGCGGCCGGGTGGTAATAGGCCGCGGGTGCGGGCTTTGGTGATCCAGCCTTGGGCGGTGCTCAGGGCGACGCTGTTGATGTCGGCCATGGTTGCCGACGGGTTCTCGTCGCCTTGGCTGGTGAGTTGGCCGTGCTGCAGGGCGACGAGTTCGTAGAAGTCGGGTGTTCGTTTCGGATCGGCTAGAGGTTTCAAGATGTCGCGCGGGTGGATCTTGCGTCCGCTGGGCAGTTCGATCTTGCCGCCGGTGATGGTTCTGGTGCGCTTCATGGCGAACAGGCGCTTGTTGATCGCAGCTTCGATGCGGGCGGTGGGCAGTTCGCGCAGTAGTTGACTCGTGATCGGATCGCCGGGCCGCCACGGCAGGTAGATCACGCCGGTGATGCGTACTTCCTCGGGAACGGCATAGAGCTGGCGTTGCAGCCGGATGTACACCCGGGTGCCCGTGTCGGTGTGTTCGATGTAGCGCCAGCGGCCGTCGATGGTCTCGTTGTCCGTCGAGTCGAGCTGTTCCTGCCGCTGTTCGTCGGTGCCGATCTGGTCGTTGTAGCCGAGAACGGTGTCTATCGCGCCGCTGGCATCATCGTCACGCTCGCCAGGAAACCGGTTGGGCAGGTACCAGCCTTCGGGCAGGTCCGCCTGGACCAACAAACCGTCATTGCTCTGATCGCCTGGCGGGGGAGTAGTGGCGCGCATGACCGAATCCTATCGGAACGGGCACCGTCACTCATGTACTTGCAGCTATCGTTGATAAATGATTTAATGTCATGTTATAGCGAGAATCGGAGGTGAGATCCGTGGGCGAAACTGTCGTGCACGACTCGACCGATCGTTTGCTGCGCACCGATGAGGTCGCGGCCTGGCTCGCGGTCTCCAAATCGACGCTGGTGCGATGGCGGCAGTCCGGCCGCGGCCCGGCGGTGTGCTGGCTGGCCGACGGCGTACCGCGCTACCAGGCGTCGGCCGTCGCACGGTGGTTGGCCGGCCGGTCAGGAGGCCACGCGGCTTCTGCGCGCAAGGGACGCGGTCGTGCCTACGCGTCGCGGTGACAAGTGGGAGGCGCGCCTCAAGCTCGACGGCCGGGTCGTGAAGACTCACCGGTTCGACACGAAGCGCGCCGCTGCCGACTGGGAGCGCAGCCAGCGCCGCGCCTTCGATGAGCACGGCTACGACCCGACCCGCGGCAAGATTTCCGTCGAGGATCTGTTGCCCGCCTGGCTAGAGCAGCGGATCGGGCGGGTAAGCGATACAACGCTAAGCACCGACCGGTTCCTGCTACCGACCTCCGGGCAGCGCGCCAGGTCGACCCGCTCCGAGCCGGTGCTGCCGACCTGGTTCCGCACCCTGCATGCCGGAAGCGTGACCGGCGGGGCGATCACCAAGTGGCAAGACGATCTCGCCGGGCGGGGGCTCGCCCCGACGACCGTCAAGAGATACCGGGAGTCCCTCTCGTCGTTCTTCTCCTGGTGCGTCGCCGAGGGCTACACCGCATCCAACCCGGTGACATCGGCGCCGCCGCCGAAGGATCGCCGCGTCAAGGACGGCATGCGCCCGCTGCCAGCCGACGAATTCCAGGACGTGATCGGCCAACTCGCTGCCATCAGCCCGGTCTACGGAGATCTGGTCTACATGCTGGGCCGAACAGGGCTGCGCTGGGGTGAGGCACGCGCCATGCTGGTGCGCGACGTCGCCGAGTTCCCCATCCCGCTCCTGCACGTCGCTCGCAACCAGCCAGAGGGCACCGCACACCCCAAGGCGCCGAAATCCGGCAAGGGCCGCCGCGTCCCGCTTCCCGACGTGCTGCTCCCCGCGATCGGCCGTTTCGCGGCGGGTAAGCAGCCGGACGATCTCCTTTTCACCCGCCCCGGCGGCGGGCAACTCCATCGAAGTATGTTCATCCGCGCGACCGACTGGGCACGCATCGGTCGCGGCCGAACTTTGCACGACCTCCGCCACACCGCGGCCTGCGAATGGATCGCCCAGGGCGTGCCCCTCACGACCGTGCAAGCCTGGCTCGGCCACGGCTCGATCGGCATCACCTCCCGATACCTGCACCACCTCGGCGACTTCGCCGACCGCACCGCGCTGCAACTCCTCAACCAGGCACCGACGCCGGCTGCCAAGCCCGCCAGGCGACGTGTGACTTCGCAAACGCGAAGCGAATTGACCGGTCACTTATATCGATCCGACAGTTTCGGGCGCCGCCCCGCAGGGCCAGACGCATCCGCCCCAGGAATAAGCCGCTAGCGCCTCCCCGACCACCACAGAGCCGACATCCGGGGTGATTTCGGGGTGATTCCAGCCTATCCGGCGACGCCTACGATTACGTGAAAAACGCGAAAACCCCTGGCCTGACCAGGGGTTTTCAATGGTCGGGGTGGCGGGATTCGAACCCACGACCTCTTCGTCCCGAACGAAGCGCGCTACCAAGCTGCGCCACACCCCGCTGACCATCGACAATCTTATCCCATAGTGGCACCCCGCCAAACCAGGTCCCCAGACGCAGATCCCCGGACGCACCGAGTGACTAAGCCGGAGGAGATGCGCCCCGCGTGTACACACGCGAGACCACGCACTACGCCGGCCGTGCTACCAGCGTCAGTAACGTGGCCTCGGGGCGGCAGAACAGCCGCACCGGCATGTATGGCGAATTACCGAGCCCTGCCGACACGTTCAGGTACGCCGATGCGCCCCACCGGGACAGCCCGCGCGCGCGCGAACGATCAATCCCGCAGTTGGTGACTATCGCGCCCAGTATCGGTAAGCGCACCTGTCCGCCGTGTGTGTGGCCGGCGAGGATGACGTCATACCCGTCTTTGGCGAACCGATCAAGAACGGGAGGTTCGGGGGAATGCGTGACGCCGATTCGAACCTCAGCTTCTGGATTCGCGGGTCCCTCGATCAGCTCGTAACGGGCACGCTTGGTGTGTGGATCGTTGACGCCAGCGAGCGCCACGGACCGCCCACCAGTCGTGATGGTGGCGCGTGCATTGTTGAGGTCGGCCCAACCGCGGTCGACCAGCGCGCTGCGTAGTTCTGGCCAGGGCAGGTCCACTTCACGCTGAACGTGCGTCCGTCGGGTGAAATATCGGTGCGGGGACTTCGGTTGCGGCGCGTAAAAATCGTTGTTTCCAAAGACGAATCCGCCGGGGATGTCCAGCAAAGCGCCGAATGCCGCAAGCGATGGTGCAATTGCGTCGGCAGACGACAGTGTGTCGCCCGTGCACACCACCAGATCTGGTGAAAGCTGCGCCAACGCCGAAACCCAGCGGGACTTGCGGTGATGCCGAGGCAGCATGTGTAGGTCCGACACGTGCAATACGCGAATCGGCATCGATCCCGGATCGAGCGCTGGGACGGATACTCTGCGCAACGCAAACCACTGCCGCTCAACCAGGGTCGCATAAAGTCCAATACCGAGGCCGACACCGGCGCCTATTCCACCGATCTTCGCCCAGCGTGCTGCTGCGCTACCCACCGTTGCCGGTCCCCGTATCGCCACCAGTGCCGCCGGTATTTCCGCCGTCGCCGCCGCCGTCCCCGCCGGACCAGCCGGGAGGTTGCCCCGCACCGCCGGTAGCGGGGGCCTGCGGCATTGAGTTGTTAGAGATGCCGGAGCCTGCCGACACCACCAAGTTGACGATAGTGCCCGGCAACGCGCTCTGCTTCGGATCCTGACTCACCACCGTATTGGCGGGCAGCGACGTGTCGGAGTTGTAGACAACGTTGACCTGCGTGAATCCGGCGGCGGCCAGCGTCGCCTTGGCATCGGCTAACAAAGTCCCCTCGACGTTCGGTATCTGCGAGGTGGTTTGGCCGACAAGATACTGCGGGTCGGAAACCGGGAACAGCGTGTCGGGTTGACCCGCATGCAACGGGGCCATCGCGGCCAGCCAGGTCTGTTCTGGAATAGATCCACCGCTCATACCGACGCCGGTCTTCGCCGCGTCGGTGAGTGCGCACGACCGAACCGGCTCGACGCAGATTGGCTCAGGGTGCGGCTCGAAGTCCCACGTCATGGTCGCTGCGGCGTAGTACGGCGTGTATCCGAGAAAGGCACCTGACTTGAACTGCAGGGTTGTCCCCGTCATCGACGCGGCTTCCCGAGTCCATTTGGCCGCCGTTGCGGCCGCGTAGCCGGTACCTGTCTTATCGAGCATTGTCCCGGTGATGGCGTTACTGAGGGTACGAGCGAGCTTCGGGGGCACGGCCTGTTCGCACGGCTGCTGATTCCAGGAAACCTGGGTGCCGTTGCGATCAGTGATCGACGCAATCGGGGTCGGCGGGCACCACATTCCGTCCGAGTCCAGTGTGGCGCCCACGTTGGCGAGTTCCAGCGGACTCACCGGCGACACACCCAATGTGAATGACGCGATTCGTTGGGCTGGCACTAGATCTTGATAGGTGCTGCCTATCCCCGCGAAGGCGCGGTCGACGTCGCCGGCGTCCAGGGTGTAGCCGCGCAGACCGAGGCTTACCGCCGCTTTCACCACGTCTTTGAGCCCGACTTGATCTTCCAGCTGCACGAAGGGCGTGTTGGGCTGGCGGATTAAGGCCGTTGCCATCGGCATCGATGGGGGCCAGGTCGCCTTGTTTTTGAAATCGAATGTCGGTACCAGCGGGCTCGTGTAGGTCGGCGGGACAGGAAGTTGTGAGCGGGTGCCCAGGCCCTTCTCCATCGCGGCTGCTGCGGTGAACAACTTGAAGATGCCGCCAGCGCCCAACGGCGCAAACGTCGTAGTGAGTCGCTGCACCGTTTCGCCTTTGCTGACATCCAGTCCATACGGTCGGTTTGCGGCAAGTGCCAACACTTTGCGTGTCCCCACACCGGGCTCGACGATCGCTATGACGTTGGCAATACGCGACGAGGCTGCGGCGTCCGGGTTCACCGAGCCGCTTACCGCCGCGACCGCGCTCTTCATCGCGGCGAGGTCAAGGGTGGTGGTAATCGTGTATCCGCCGCGGGCGATATCTGAGTAGTCCATCCCGGAATTTTGCAGGTAGTCGAGCACGTAACGGCAGAATTGGCCCTCCGTGGCGTGACCGGGCGCCTCAATGCACCCGTTTGGCAGGTGGCTTGCGTTCAAATCCTGCGCAATGGAGACCTTCTTCGCCTTGTCTCGCTCGGTCGCGGAGATGGACCCGTCGCGAAACATCGCGTCGAGCACCAAGTTTCGCCGCGCAAGTGTGACATCGGCCTGGCTGCCTACTAGCGGGTTGTACTGGTTCGGGTTGTTGATCATCGCAGCCAGCAGCGCCGCCTGGGTGAGCGATATTCGGGCCGCGCTTACGCCGAAGAAGTGCTCCGATGCGGCCTCCGCGCCGTAGGTCGACGGGCCGAATGCCACCAGATTCAGATACTGCTCGAGGATCTCGTTCTTGGTGTGGTTCGTCTCGTACTGCAGCGCAATTTTCGCCTCGCGCAGCTTGCGAATCGGGGTGCGCGCGATCGCATCAGCCTTCTCCGCCGGAGTAGTTGCTTCGACCAAGAACAGATAATTTTTCACGAGCTGTTGGGTGATCGTTGAGCCACCCGAGACTGGATCGCCCGCGGTGTTGTTTAACAGCGCTCGCACAGTGCCCTGCCAGTCGACGCCGCCATGCAGTAGGAACCGGCGATCCTCGATCGAAACGACGGCCCGCTGCAGATACAGCGAGATATCTGCCAGGGGCACATACGTGCGATTCTGATCGTAGATATAGGCGATCGGAGTCTTACCGTCGTTAGCTAGGATCGTGGTGCGTAGCGGCAGCTTCGTCATATCGAGCAGTTTCGTGGTAGCCGAGTCCACGGCCTTGGTCACCTTATTAGCCGTCAGCCCCACGCCCATGGCGTAGGGCAGCAGCAGACCAGCGAGCAACACGCCCGCCATCACAGTCGCGATAAGCAGTTTCGCTAGGCCGCCGAATATCCGCACTTGTTAGAGAGTACCGGTGTGCCGTGAGTGCCGTGTGCTGCCGTGCATCCAACCAGGTGAGCGGCACAAGCGCCCCCGATGGGGCGCAGCTGTGATGCTGTTATGCGGTCGCGTCATTGGGCCGCCGAAGATGCCGCGCGTGACGGTGCCAACGAAGCCGCAATGCGCCGCAATCCGGCGATATCGTGCACATCCGTGGGCAGTGCTGGAATAGATATGACGGCGATCTCCGGGTGTGCGCCATCGAATCGTGCGCGCATCCGCTGTTCTTCGGCGTCGAGCACGACTCGGTCGGAGTGGATACGCAGCGCCGCACGGGCAAGTGTCGATCCTTTGGCCTTAGACGGATCGGCCTCCGCAGCCGCCATCGCGGCTGCGACGACTTGCGGCGGCAGGTCGACCAGTGGGGGATGGGTGCGGTTCAGGATCAACCCGGCCAGCGGCATTCGCTCAACGGTGAGTCGATCGGCAAAAAACGCGGCTTCGCGCATCGCGTCGGCCTGACAGGTAGCCACCACTACGAACGCGGAACCGGAATCGCGGAGTAGCTCGTAGGTGGCATCCGCCCGGGCGCGGAAGCCACCGAACATGTCCTCGAATAGCTGTACGAACCGGGCAGCGTCGGTAAGCATCTGCCCGCCGATGATGGCCGTCACGGCCTTCGCAAAGAGTGCGAAGCCGACGCCGACCAGCTTCATCACCCCGCGGCTCGGGGTCGCTAGCAGCCGGATCATGCGCCCATCAAGGAACGAGGTGAGACGTTGCGGCGCGTCCAGAAAGTCCAAAGCGGAGCGACTCGGCGGCGTGTCCACCACGATCAGGTCGTATTTGCCGGTGGCTGCGAGCTGGCCGAGCTTCTCCATCGCCATATATTCCTGGGTGCCGGAAAACGATGACGAGATCGTCCGGTAGAAAGGGTTCGCCAAAATCTGCGCGGCGCGTTCCGGGGTGGTGTGCGCGGACACCATCTCGTCGAAGGTGCGACGGGTATCGAGCATCATGGCCCATAGCTCGCCTTGAGCTGCCGCAGCTCGGCTCCGCTTACCGGTTGCTGCACCTTTGTTTTTACCGGTTGCCACGACGTTTTTACCTGTTGTCACGCCCGAATTTAGGTCTGAATCTGCTTCTGTATCGATGTCACTGAGTTCTACCCGGCGCGGAACGTTGTCCAGTTCCGTCAACCCGAGCGAACCGGCTAAGCGCTTTGCGGGGTCAATCGTCAGTACTGCGACCGTCCGCCCCGCGTCTGCGGCCCGTACCGCCAGGGCGGCTGCAGTCGTGGTTTTACCGACGCCGCCGGACCCGCAAGTGACGATGATGCGGGTGGTTCTAGCGTCCAGGAGTGCCGAAACGTCGAAATCCGTCATACCGAAACTCCTTGCGCGATCAAAAGTTCCGCTAATTCGTACAACTCTCCCAATTCGACGGGGTCTGGCATGGCGGGAAGATCGATCATCGGTAGGTTCGTTGCCGCCAGTTGGGTCCGGCACTCGGCTTCTGCCGCGGTGTGTTCGGCGTGGCGACGGATCTCGTCCGCAAAGCCGGCGAGCGCGGCTCTGTCCGCGTCGATCCCGTAGCTTGCGAGCCCGCGCCGCAACGACGCGCTGTCGACCGTGCCTAGCGCCGCATCGGCCAGCAGTGTTTCCGGCAGATGCGCGGCCGAAACCTGATTCACAATGATCGAACCGATCGGTAGATCACCCGCGCGGAGCTGTTCGGCCGCCTCGAGAGTTTCCATGACCGGCATGTCCTCAAGCAGCGTCACCAGGTGGACGCACGTGTTGTGAGAGTGCATGAGTGACATGACTCCCGTGGCCTGGCTGTGAATTGGGCCGCGGCGGGCCAGATCGGCCATCGCCGCTGTCACGTTGAGGAACGGGACCACGCGCCCGGTCGGAGGGGCATCGACGACGACAGCGTCATACATAAATGCGCCGAGACCGCCGGAATCCTTTAACTTCTCAGACTTCCCATGCTTTTCTAAGCGAGTGACGGTCTCCTTGATCTTTCCAGTGATGAGGACATCGCGTAGGCCGGGGGCGAGTGTCGTGGCGAACTCCACCGCGCCCAGCCTTTTCAGGCTGCGGGCCGCGAAGCCCAGGTTGTAGAACATCGCGAAGTATTCAAAAAGCGCGGCTTCAACGTCGATGGCTAAGGCGCGAACCTCGCCGCCACCGGGGGCAACAGCGATGCGCCGCTCCTCGTAGGGCAGTGGCGGCAGATCGAATAGTTGCGCGATCACCTGGCGTTCTTCAGTTTCGACCAAGAGGACACGCTTACCGTCGTAGGCCAATGCGAGAGCGAGTGCGGCAGCAATCGTTGATTTGCCGGTGCCGCCCTTGCCGGTGACGATGTGCAGGCGGGCTGCACGTGCCGACGCAGGCCAACGTTCGGCTTCCGGCGCGCCGGGGCGGTGTTCCGTCTGCTTCCGCATGGTCGTCATTGTCTCCATGGTGCCTGTGTCCGGCGCCTAGTCAACAGCGCGGCGTAATTCTGGCGGTAGTGCTGCAGTGGATTGCCACAGCGGGATAGCAGCTCGGCGTGGTGGTCAGCTGGCCATCGCCATGACGACGATCGAGAGCGCCGGGACGGCGATCAGAATGAGCGCGAGCCACAGCGGTGCGACTAAAACCACGAGGAATCCAACCGGGATACTGCACGCCGGGATTATCAATAGCTTCTTATGCCGCGCAAGCTGCCAGCCGCGTCGCTCTCGCAGCGTGTCCAACCACAGCAAAGTCAAGATCGTGAGCAAAGCCGCCTCGACGGCTGCCGCTGTCCACTGCCACCACGCCATGCTCTGCAGAGCGTATCGGCACCGCACGGTGGGTGCTCGGGCAGCCGTGGACATACAGTGAGCTAAAGCCCAATTTCTATCCAAAAGTCACAGTTACAGGGAGCACGCATGAGCATTAAGACCACGCTGTCCGATCTCGGTGTCACACTGCCCACACCGGCGGCGCCGGCCGGCTCCTATTTGGCGGCGGTCCGCACCGGAAACCTGATCTTCACGGCAGGCCAACTTCCGTTCGTCGACGGGAAGCTTATGGCGACCGGCAAGGTTGGCGCGGAGGTGTCACCGGCCGACGCTGCGGCGATGGCGCGGGTATGTGCGATTAATGCGTTGGCCGCAGTGGCGACTGTGGTGTCGCTTGATGATGTCGTGCGCGTGGTGAAGGTCGTCGGATTCGTGGCGTCTGCGGACGGCTTCACCGGGCAGTCCGGTGTCGTCAACGGCGCGTCTGACTTCTTCGTCGAGGTTTTTGGCGATGCCGGTCGTCATGCGCGGTCGTCTGTGGGCATGGCTGAATTGCCGCTCGGCGGCCCGGTCGAGGTTGAAATCATCGTGGAGGTCCGCGAAGGTGCGTGACATGGAATCTGGCGCAGCGTCCGGCTTGGCATCGGGCGCTGTGCCCGACGGTGGGCCGGGCGCTGTGCCGATTCGGTCCGCTTCGACCGTCATGCTGCTGCGTGACGGTTCGAGCGGACCAGAGGTATTTACCCTGCAGCGGGTTTCGCAGATGGCTTTCGCCGCAGGTATGACGGTGTTCCCTGGTGGTGGCGTTGACGACAGCGATGCCGACAGGGACGTCCCCTGGACCGGGCCGGATGCCGGGTGGTGGGCGGACCGATGGGGGATTGCCGCCGATGCCGCTCGTAGCCATGTCGTGGCGGCCGTGCGCGAGCTGTACGAAGAGACCGGCGTTCTGCTCGCCGGGCCGGACGTCACCGTAGGAAGTTCTACCGTCGGCGCCCTGGAGATGATGACGGGCGCTCTGGATCTATCCGCTGACCGCGCGGCCGTTGCGGCGCACCGGACGAGCCTGGCAATGATGCTGCGTGCCACCGGAGCGCAGTTGCGGTCGGACCTGCTGCGGCCGTGGGCACGCTGGATTACACCGCCCGGGCCTAGCCGCCGATACGACACGTACTTCTTCCTGGCTGCCCTGCCGGAGGGGCAGAGCGCAGACCATGCCACCACCGAAGCGGTCGGTGGCGGCTGGAATCGACCAGCGGAGGTGCTGCGTGCTGGCGAGTCCGGCGAGATCGGACTGATGCCGCCGACCGTTGCCATGTTGACCGACCTTGCTGCCGCATCGAGCGTTGACGAACTGCTGGCGGCGCCGCGTGTGGTGCAGCCGGTGATGCCGACGGTGCTCAGTAGTGACGGAGAAGTGCTTCGCGTGCGGGTGGGCGATCGCGAGTTCCACACTCGCCTGCGCCGAGGCTGACGCAGCCGTAGTAGAAACCCGCGGCTCTAGTAGAAACCCGCGGCTCTATTAGAAGCCCGCGGCTCTAGTAGAAACCCGCGGCGCTAGTAGAAACCCGCGGCATCGACGCCGCGGGCCGGTATTCGCTGCCCTATGACGCGCTCGCAATGTATTGACGAGACACAAGGAGCTCCACCATGGTTGACCTGCGCCGCGTCACTGCTCTCGCATCGGTGCAGCTCGCGCCGAACCCCGGTCCGATGACGCTGGACGGCACCAACTCCTACTTGCTTCGAGGCGCGTCAAGCGCGTCATGTGTCGTCGTTGATCCCGGACCGGACAACGTGGGACACCTGCAAGCTCTAGCTGCGGGGCCGGTCGACCTGATCCTGATCACTCACCAACACATTGACCACACCGAAGGAGCAGACCGACTGCACGCGTTGACGGGGGCGCCCGTCCGTGCCGCGCTGCCGGCGTATTGCTTCGGCGGGGCTGAATTGAATGACGGCGAACGGATCGAAGCGGCCGGTGTGCAGATCGATGTTGTCGCGACGCCCGGGCATAGCGGTGATTCTGTGTCGTTCTATTTACCCGAAGACCGACCTCTCGCCGGTGAGGCACCAACCAGCGGCTCCGTCCTGACCGGCGACACGGTTTTGGGTCGTGGATCCACCGTCATCGGTGTTCCGGATGGGACCCTCGCGCAGTACCTCGAATCACTGCGGACGATAGCGGAACTCGGTGCTCCACATCTCACGTCGCTGATCGGCTTACCGGCGCACGGCCCGGTACTTGGTGACCTCGCAGCAGTATGCGAGCGGTACCTCGCGCACCGACTCCAGCGTCTCGAACAGGTGCGACAGGCGCTAGTTGCGCTCGGGATGTCCGCCGACGAGGCGCGCTCCGATGACGGCATGGCGGCGGTACTCACGGTCGTCCACCCGGATATTGACCCGGCAATCGTATTCGCCGCCGTGTTCTCCATCGCGGCGCAGTTGGCCTATCTCGCCTCCGCGCAAGCGACCTAGCCGCCCGTGCGTGTGCCCGGGAGCCCAGGCTGTCACTATGGGGAGATGGCACAGCGAAACGTTTCGATCAAGACCCTGCTCATCCTTGGCGCGAGCGGGGACCTGTCCGCACGACTTTTGCTCCCCGGCGTGGGCGGCCTGCTCACCGAGCATCCAGAGCTAGGGGTGCGCCTCGTCGGCAGCGGTGCGGAAACTTGGGACGATGCGACCTGGCGCCAGCGGGTGAAGGACTCTTTCGCTACCGCTCACGCACACGGCCCGTGCGTGGATAGCGTCATACATGACACTCGTTACCTACCAGCGGATGTGACCGATCCGGCGGGATGGCCCGCGCTGCTGGACCTGTGTGAGGCGCCGGTCGCCATTTACTTCGCGCTACCGCCGCCCATCGCCGCGAAGGCCTGCCTGGCGCTGACTCATGTGGCGTTGCCGGAAAACACGCGGCTGGTCTTGGAGAAGCCATTTGGCACCGACGAGGAAAGCGCCGCCAACTTGAACGACTTGCTGCGCGAAATTGTTCCCGAGGACCGCATTCATCGTGTCGATCATTTCCTCGGCAAATCGACGGTGCTGAATCTCCTCGGCCTGAGATTCGCCAACCGCATGCTCGAGCCGGTGCTGTCCTCAGATCATGTCGAGCGCGTCGATATCCTGTTCGACGAGAATTTGGCGTTGGAGCGCCGAGCCCGCTATTACGACGGGGCGGGCGCGTTGGTCGACATGATCCAGTCGCACCTTTTGCAGATCCTGTCGATTCTCGCTATGGAACCGCCGTCGAGCCTCTCGGCCGCAGACCTGCGGGACCATAAGGCTGGCGTACTGCGCGCTACGCACGTCTGGAACGACGATCCGGAGAAGTTTTCGCGCCGCGCCCGATATACCGCCGGACATCTTGCTGAGGGTGATGTACCGAGTTATGTCGATGAGGACGGTATTGATCCCGCGCGGATGACGGAAACTCTTGCCGAGGTCACATTGGCTGTCGATACATGGCGGTGGGCCGGTGTTCCGTTCCGAATTCGATCCGGCAAGGCGATCGGCACCCCGCGCAAGCAGGCCATCATCACGTTCAAACCGGCGCCCCGGCTGCCGCACGGTTTCAGCGGCGGTGGTGAGCCGAATCAGATAGTGATCGGATTCGGGCCGGACACGATGGATATTCGGCTCAATGTCAACGGCCCTGGGAATCCGCTCGCCATTGACAGTACGACGTTGCACAGCGAATTCGGGCCGGGCACCATGCCGACCTACGGTGAAGTACTGCTTGGCGTACTCGAGGCGGATCCGTCGCTGTCCGTCCGCGGCGACACCGCCGAAGACTGCTGGCGGATCGTTGAGCCCGTGCTGGACGCGTGGCGGTCGAATCGTGTCCCACTGCAGGAATACCCCGCCGGCAGCTGCGGGCCGGACGGTTGGCCACTGTAGCTCGGTTGGCCACTCTAGCTCGGTTGGCCACTGTAGCGCGGTTGGCCACTCTAGCTCGGTTGGCCACTGTAGCGCGGTTGGCCACTGTAGCTCGGCTGGCCACTGTAGCTCGGGCATGGGATGCTGCCTGCGCGTACGAAGCATCCCGGATCCCCGACAGCAACCTACGAAGGTGCG
>JBDTAR010000143.1:0-3431 GCA_039924545.1 Nakamurella sp.
CGCTATTGAGGTGCTGACCGCCGCACGGGCGCTGGATTTGCGTGCACCGCTGATGCCGGGCGCCGCTACCGGCGCTGTCCGCGACCTGGTGCGCACTCGCGTCGAGGGCCCCGGGCCGGATCGGCATCTCGCGCGCGAGATCAACGCAGTAGTCGAGATGGTGCAATCCGGCGCCGTAGTGGGCGCGGTTCGCCTCGGAGCCGCGCACTGACGGCACGGTCCGTACCGGCACTGCCCTGGCGGCATCTGGGCCAGCCACTTCGCCAGTACGAGTACGAAATGCAGCGAACAGCGTCATACCTGAACATCGCAAGATCTGAACAGCGTCATACCTGAAAAGACCTGACACTAAGGAGTTTTCATGACTGGAACATCTCGCAACTCCACTTCCGGACCGCGCCCGGTACACGCGCCGCGGGGCACCAAGCTCACCGCGAAATCGTGGTCGACCGAGGCGCCGCTGCGCATGTTGCAGAACAACCTCGACCCTGATGTTGCCGAGGATCCGGACAACCTCGTGGTCTACGGCGGAACCGGCAAGGCCGCGCGCGATTGGGCGTCGTTCGACGCGATGGTGCGGACGCTGACCGACCTCGAACCCGACGAGACGATGCTGGTGCAATCCGGTCGACCGGTCGGGGTGCTGAAAACTCACGAGTGGGCGCCGCGGGTCTTGATTGCGAACTCGAACCTGGTACCGGACTGGGCGAACTGGCCTGAATTTCGGCGACTCGAAGCCCTCGGACTGACCATGTACGGGCAGATGACCGCCGGCTCATGGATCTACATCGGTAGCCAAGGCATCGTGCAGGGTACCTACGAGACGTTCGCGGCGATCGCCGACAAACGCTACGGCGGCACGCTCGCAGGCACCCTCACATTGACAGCTGGACTCGGCGGCATGGGCGGCGCGCAACCGCTCTCGGTCACTCTCAACGGCGGCGCGGTGCTCGCCATCGAGTGCGATCGGGCGCGCGCCCAACGGCGCGTCAACACGAACTATTTGGACGAGATCGCCGACTCCCTCGACGAGGGAATCAAGAAAGCGCTCGCTGCCAAACGCGACAAGCGTGCGTATTCGGTGGCCGTGATCGGCAATGCCGCCGAGCTGGTGCCGGAACTGCTGCGCCGCGGCGTCGATATCGATATCGTCACTGATCAGACCTCTGCCCACGATCCGCTGGCCTACCTGCCGCTCGGCGTGGACCTCGGCGACTGGCACGACTACGCCGCGAAAAAGCCGGACGAATTCACCGACCGATCCCGCGAATCGATGGCAGCACACGTTGACGCCATGGTCGGCTTCATGGATGGCGGCGCGGAGGTTTTCGACTACGGAAACTCGCTGCGCGTCGGCGCGAAACTCGGTGGCTGTACACGGGCCTTCGACTTTCCTGGCTTCGTCCCCGCCTATATTCGGCCACTGTTTTGCGAGGGCAAGGGCCCGTTCCGCTGGGTGGCGCTATCCGGCGACCCGAACGACATCTACGTCACCGACACAGCAATCCGCGAGCTGTTCCCGGAAAACGAATCCCTGCAGCGTTGGATGCGCCTGGCGCCGGAGAAGATCGCGTTTCAAGGCCTACCGGCACGAATTTGCTGGCTCGGAGCGGGGGAGCGGCACCTCGCGGGGTTGCGCTTCAACGAACTGGTGGCGTCCGGGGAGATTTCCGCACCGATTGTGATCGGCCGAGATCACCTCGACGCCGGATCGGTTGCCTCGCCGTACCGCGAAACGGAGTCCATGGCCGACGGCTCCGATGCGATCGCTGACTGGCCGCTCTTAAACGCCCTGGTTAATACTGCTTCCGGCGCCGACTGGGTATCCATCCATCACGGTGGCGGCGTCGGTATCGGCCGGTCCATCCACGCCGGGCAGGTGTGCCTGGCCGATGGAACTGATCTGGCGGCTCAGAAGCTCGAGCGGGTGCTCACCAACGACCCGGCAATGGGCGTGCTGCGGCATGTCGACGCTGGCTACCCGATCGCCGAATCCGCTGCCGAAAGGTTGGGTATCACCATCCCGATGCGCGCCTAGCCTCGCACCAAATATTTCGCCGCGTGTTTCTGAGCCAGGCGCCTACGCCTCGCTCAGAAACACGCGGCGAAGAAAAGACAGAAGGGCCACGTATGACGACGATCCGGCGGAGCGAATTCGAATCACTCTGGCGCGACATAGCTGACATCGGCCGGGACTCGGTGCGGGGTGGCTACTCAAGGCACGTGTTCGACGATGCCGACATCGCGCTGCGCGAATGGTTCGTCGGCGCCGCGGGCGGCCGCGGCCTCGACGTGGAGACCGACCGCAATGGCAACCTCTGGGCTTGGTGGAGGCGGCAGCCGGGAGCGTCGGAAGACAACGCGCTGGTGACCGGGTCACACCTGGATTCAGTGCCCGGCGGTGGGGCCTTCGACGGGCCCCTGGGCGTGGTGAGCGCACTGCTCGCAGTAGATGAGCTGCGCGCCTGCGGCGTGAAACCGACGAGACCCCTGGCGATCGTATGCTTCGCCGAGGAAGAAGGCGGCCGATTCGGCCTGCCCTGCTTGGGCTCTCGCCTGCTCACCGGCGCCACCGACCCCGACGTTGCCAGGGCGCTGACAGACCGGGATGGCGTCATACTTGCGGACGCTGCGAAACGTGCGGGGGTCGACCCGAAACATTTCGGTGCCGACCCGAAGCGACTGGGCAATATCGGCGATTTCATCGAGCTCCACGTCGAACAAGGGCGCCTGATGCATACCGCGGACCCGGCCGCTGCTGTCGGCATAGCGTCGTCGATCGTGGCGCACGGCCGCTGGCGGATCAGCATCATGGGCGACGGAAACCACGCTGGGACCACCGCCATTAAGGACCGGCGGGACCCGATGATCGTCGCCGCGAACACGATCCTTGCCGCGCGATCGGTGGCAAGGCAATATGACGGCGCGGTGGCGACCGTCGGCCGCCTCGAACCGATCCCTGGCGGCACCAACGTCATCGCCTCGCAGGTGAACCTCTGGCTCGACACTCGCTACGGGGACACAGCCGACACCGAATCCGCAGTTGCCTCGATCCTGACGCGGGCCAAGCAGCATGCCGCAAACGAGGGCTGCACCATTGAAGTGCATCAGGAATCCGCCTCGCCGCACGTCGCGTTCGATACCGAACTCCGCGGGCAGTTGGCCTCGGTCGTGCCCGGCCCGATCGTGCCTACCGGCGCCGGCCACGACGCGGGGGTGCTCGCGGAGCACACCCGGACGGCGATGCTGTTCGTGCGAAACCCCACGGGCATTTCGCACGCACCGGGGGAGCACGCCGAGGTCGACGACTGCGTAGCCGGTGTGCAGGCGCTCGCCAACACGCTGCAGCTCTTGGCGGTAATTCCCGCACCCGCCCATGGGTTGTGAGTCTGACGCAACATCATAGAGTTGCGCCAGACGCACAACCTAAG
>JBDTAR010000144.1:0-8044 GCA_039924545.1 Nakamurella sp.
GTTCAGGGCTAGCTGGGCGATTTCCATGCGGGTATGGATCTGGGTGGCGGAGAGCGTTGAGGTCAGTATGGCAGCGATGGTGACCCTTCTCTGTCAGGTTGGGGTGAGACACCGGGGAGCCCCGGTCTTCATTGTGTAGGGCGTGACAGGAGAACTGAAAGTGAGTAGCAGCGAGGCAGTCCAGGGCGGCGAGATGACCGTCGACGGGCCGGGGTTGGATGTAGATCCGGCGGCCCGGCCGGTCCGGTGACGTTTCACCGCGGAGTATCGAGCCAGGGCGAGCCACTACCGGCATGCCAGGCCACCGATACTGGGGCCGCGCCGTGCACGCCGCACCCCGGGCAACGGACAGGCGTTGACCGAGGCAGAGCGGGCCGCGGTGCTGACGCTGATCAACAGCGCACGGTATGCGGATCTGTCGATCGGGCAGATCTGGGCGCGAGAGTTGGACGCGGGCAACTACATTTGCTCCTCGTCAAGCATGTATCGGATCGCCCGGGCCGCCGGTCAGAGCAGGGAACGGCGCCGGCAGGCCACGCATCCGGCCAAGGTCAAACCCGAACTGATGGCGACCGGACCCGATCCGCCACCGGCGTCATCCGAGCACTGCACGGGCTCGTCAGCGGCCGTCTGCGACTGGCCCTTCGCACGGCCCAGATGTTCCGTCATCTCCTCTTCCAGTGCTGTCTCCAGCACCATCTTCGTGACGCGCTTAAGCAGGCCCTCCGGGCCCGTCAGCTCATCTCCATCAGCGCGAGCAGCCCGCACCAACTCGGCGATCGTCACGGCCTCGCCAGACCGAGCCGAAACCGCCGATCTTTTACCCTTCGTTGCCGTCGTCATTTCAGCAATTGTCATGTTCCATCACTCCAAATCCCGCCAGCCAAGGCTGGCGTGTCATGGAGACCCAGAAACACCGAAAACGCGATACTCCCGGTCGTCGAGGGACAAGGTCGAGCCAGTTCGCGCGCGGCGGGTGCACTCGGCAGCCTTGCACGCGGGCCCCGCCGCCAACGAGCAATACCTCGATTTCCCCGATAACCAACGTCTCCAGCCGACCACACATTCAGGTCGAGGATCGCCACCTGGATTGAACGCCCGCCTGTCATCGCCTCTCATGACCATTCTGTAAGGATGTGGCGTCCGGTCGTTCACCTCGATGCGTCATTGACTGTGCCTAAACGCACGGTTAACCTATTGAACATGCGTTCAAAAAGGGGGATCGCGACGGGTGATCTCACGACCCGGGCGAGGATTCGGGATGCAGCGATCTCCCGATTCGCTACTGACGGGTTCGGCGCCTCGCTACGGGTAATCGCAGCGGATGCCGGTGTTAGTCCCGGATTGGTTATCCACCACTTCGGGTCCAAGGTGGGATTGCGGTCGGTGTGCGATGAGCAGGTGCTGGCCGCAGTTCGGGAGGCGAAGACCGCGACCATCGTCACGGCCCAACCTGGGATACTGCTGGCGCAGCTGGCAGCGGTCGAGGGGTACGCCACCATCGCTGGCTATTTAGTGCAGGCGCTGCAATCCGGAGGGGATCTCGCGGCGGCGTTCATGAATCGCATGACCGAAGACGCGCAAGCATATTTGGCCCAGGCCACCGGTGCCGGGCGGGTGCGGGTGAGTCGTGACCCGGCTTCCCGGGCCCGTTTTCTCGCGTACAGCGGTGTCGGGGCGTTTTTGGTGTACGTGCGCCAGCACATGATGCTTGGCGATGACATGGCCGAGGCACTGCACTCCTACACCGAGGAAATGGCACTGCCCGCTCTGGAGCTCTATACCGAGGGCCTATTCGCTACCGCGGATCTACTCGAGGACTACCTGCGCGGTGTTCCAGCCGCGCAGGGGAAATGAGTGCGCCATGTCGAGCCCCACACCCATTGTTCAGGTCCGCAACGTGGTCAAGACCTTTGGCAGAACCCGCGCTCTCGACGGACTCGACCTCACGGTGTCTGCAGGGGAGGTGCACGGCTTCCTAGGACCCAACGGCGCCGGCAAGTCGACCACGATCCGTGCGCTACTAGGGATGTTGCGTATCGACTCCGGGTCGATGTCGCTGTTCGGCTGCGATCCTTGGACAGATGTGGTGGCGATCCACCGCCGGCTCGCCTACGTTCCAGGCGATGTGTCGTTGTGGCCGAACCTCTCGGGCGGCGAGACCATCGATCTGCTATTACGGATGCGAGGTGCTGATCCCCGCAGCAGCCAGCGTTCGGAGATGCTCGAGCGTTTCGAACTCGACCCCAGTAAGAAAGGCCGCGCCTACTCCAAGGGCAATCGGCAGAAGGTAGCGCTGGTGGCCGCGTTCGCAGCCGACGCCGAATTGCTGATCTTCGACGAGCCGACCTCTGGGCTAGACCCGTTGATGGAGGAGGTGTTCAACCAGTGTGTCGCCGAGCGCACCAGCACTGGAGCCACGGTACTGCTTTCGAGTCACATTCTCAGCGAGGTCGACCGGCTAGCTGATCGCGTAACACTCATTCGTAATGGCCGGGCCATTGAGTCTGGGACTCTCGCCGAGCTGCGCCACTTGCGGCGTACCCATCTGCGGGCAGAAATACCGCAACCTTTCGGCCTCGACCTGCCGGGTGTTCATGATCTGTCCATCGATGGATCTGTCGTGTCCTGCACGGTGGAACCGGCCATGCTGGCAGGAACCCTCGCTGAGCTCAGCCGAGCGGGAGTCTGCACTCTGACGTGCACGCCGCCGACGTTGGAGGAACTGTTTCTTGATGCTTACCGGGGCACTGTCACCGCTGCCGAGGTGGGCCAGTGAATATTGCTGTGACAGGGGTTGCTCCGCTGATCCGGCTCGCCGTGCGGCGCGACCGGCTCTTCATCGGGGGTTGGGCTGTTCTTTTGTTAGGGGTCTGCGCGGCATCGGCCACCGCTACCCTGTCGCTCTACCCGACATCGTCGCAGCAGATTGCCGCGGCTGAGGCGATTAACGCCAGCCCCGCTCTGGTGGCGCTCTACGGGCCGATTCTGGATACCCGTAGCTTCGGTGAGCTCGCAATGACGAAGATGACGGTTCTCTACGCCGTATTCGTGGCGCTCTTGGTTGTTGTCGTGGTCCGTCGACATACCCGCACCGAAGAGGAATCTGGCCGCGCTGAGCTGCTCGCCGGAACGGCGATGAACCGCGCTGCCCCGTTGGCCGCTGCCGTCGCTGAGGGGATCGGGGTGTCGGTGCTGTCGGGGGTAGGCGCCGCAGCGGTGGACGCTGCCGCCGGACTATCCCTAGCCGGTTCAGTATTGTTCGGCGCTTCCTGGGCGGGTATTGGGCTCGTGGCAACTGGGCTCACAGCTGCTGCCTGTCAGCTTTCAGCGAGCACCCGAACTTGTGCAGCGGTTGCCGCGGGCGCGTTGGGTGCGCTATTCGTGCTCCGCGCGGTGGGTGACACCAGCGTGTCGTGGCTGAGCTGGCTATCGCCCTTCGGCTGGTCCACCCAGTTGTCGGCGTGGTCGAATCCCCGCTGGTGGGTACTGCTGCTCTACCCCGTCACTGCTGCTGGCCTACTTTCGGCGGCGCACGTTCTACATGCCCGAAGGGACCTTGGTAACGGCCTTTTTGTCGCCCGCCTCGGCCGCGCGGCCGCATCGTCCCGGCTGGGCGGAGTCATCACGCTGACCGGCCGACTGCACGCCACCTCGATACTCCTATGGACTGCCATTGTCGGCGTCCTCGGCCTGGCCCTCGGCGCGATCGCCCCCACTATCGGGAAGCTGCTCAGCTCGCCGAGCGGCCGAAGTCTGCTGGCCCGAATTGGGGGCGCTGGCGCCATGCAGGACACCATGCTTGCTGCTGAGCTCTCGATATTCGCAGTAGTCACGAGCTGCTTCGCCGTCACTGTAGTTTCGCGCAGCGGGATGGAAGAACACGACGGCCGAACGGAACAGGTGCTCGGTACGGCCACCTCCCGTCACCGTGCCTACCTCGCCACAGTCATGACGGCCGTCGCTGGGGCTACCTGGCTGCTATTAGTAACCGGGGTGACAATGGCGGTCGGGTTCGGAGCGGTTGCTGGGAACCTTAGTGACGGCGTCGGCCGCGTGCTTCCGGCGGTGCTCGTTCAATTACCCGCTGTGTGGCTGGTTGCCGCCCTATCGGTGAGCGCCTACGCGCTGCGGAGTCGCTGGGCGACAGCCGGATGGGCGCTGCTGGCTGCGTTCTTTGCCCTGGGACAATTAGGCGAAATGCTTCGATTCCCAACCTGGTTGACCGGACTCTCCCCGTTTACCCATGTGCCACGGATGCCCGTAGAGCGCTTCGCATTGGCACCACTCGCGACGATGACGCTTATCGCCGTCGCACTGTTCGCTGTCGGTGCCGTGTTCTATCGCAGGCGTGACATCGGTTGAGCTCGACGCGGCAGCCGGTCTGCGAGCGTTGCCAGCACGATGACCCCTGCGATTAGTGCTAACTCCTGACCCGCCCCCGCGACTCGGCCCAGCGGTAGCGTGGCCAGACATGCGGCGGCGCCGAGGACCCGGGGCCAGGCGGTCGCGTAATGCAAGTGGACTCGGAAAAGCGCGGTGCCGAGTAGGTAGATGGCCGCGCCACCCGCAATCAGCGTCGACGCCGCTCCCGTGGACGGCCCCAGTAGATCGCCGACCCTGAGCCGGGTGCCGGCCGCGACTCCAATGATTCCGATCATCATCACCAGGTGTGAAACGTTGTAGCCGATCCCCGCGAGCCTGACTGCGTGCTCCTGTGACTCCTCAAACTGGCGGGCAGCTGCGGTGTCGTCCGCGCGAAAGTAGGCCCACCACATGGCTGCGCTCGCCGCGAAGCCGCACAGTGCGCCGACCAGCAGACTACCGTTCAGGTGCTCCCCGCTGGCTGCCACGCCGATGCTAGCCAGCGACTCCCCGAGAACGATGATGATGATCAGTCCGTGCCGTTCGGCGAAGTGGCCGGCCGAAATCCGAAACCCAGACATCCGTGGCTGGACTAGCAGCACGGTCAGGTAGCCGGCGGCAGTAACGGTCCACAACACCCAATCCCAGATTCCGTGCGTCCATCCGGATATCAGGATTAGACCCGCACCGCCTGCGTTGATGGGCAGCATCCGCAGGATGGATCGTCGGCCGTCTGGGTCACCAAAGCGCCGGTAGCCGATGAAGTGGATCAGCGTCAGCGCCAGGTATCCGGCGCCGAAGATGATGCCGCCGTCGCCAAACGCGTCCGGGACCGCCAACGAGCAGACGAATAATGCTGCCATTCCTGCCAACACCATGATGGTGCGACCGATGCTGGCGACGCCGGACGCATTAGTGAGCCAGATGAATGCCCCGTACATCCAGAACAACAGCGCAAGGATCAGGCATCCGCGAGCTGCCCCGAGCCAGCCTGGATCGTGGTCTATTACGCCTGTCACCTGCGTGATGGTGTAAACGAACACCAGGTCGAAGAACAGCTCGAGTGTGGAGACTGCTTGTCCCGCTGAGCTTTGAGCGCTGTCGATGTCGCTCGCATCCCGGTTGCCGTCAGGTGCGAAGGAATCCACGTCATTGGGGTCGCGCTCGCCAGCCGCCGGTGATGTCACAGGACTACTCTGCCACCCCTTAGGCGCTGTCTATACGCTCCAGGTCGAGCAGCGCGTAGGTGTGCATGGCCACGTCGCCGACGAGATCGTCGGAGCCACGGCGGCAAGCTGCCGGTAGCGAGGTGACCGTTGAGCCGCACGATTTCCCCGGTCGGCGGCGCTTCCAATTCCGGGATCCCAGTGGCAACGAGCTCGGCGTCTGGACTGAACACTGAGCCTGCGCCGCGTCGCACTCAGTGTAATGGTTGACGTGGTTTACATGCTGCCTAGTAAAGTGGCAGTTGACTAGGTTGACGAGGAGGCGGACAGCATGACTGCTGCTCAAACGGATTCAGCAACATACGCGCGCTACCGGCAGGTGATAGTCCAGTCGGTCACTGAGCGCCTGCGCCAAGCCGAGGAGTCCGGGTTGCGCCCGGAGGACCTTGGTGATCCGGAAGTGCTGGCGCGGCGTGCTGGATCCGTCATTCCTGTTCTTCATCCGTTCGATGACATTGCCGGGCCGTTCTACGACACGGCTGGAGTGACGGGGTGGCTGGGCATGTCACGCCAGGCAGTGCACAAAGCGGTGCGCGTCGGCAGGATGATCGCCTGCCGCACCCAGGAAGGGCATCTGGTGTACCCGTCGTGGCAGTTCACCGACGACGCGCGGGTCGTAGAAAGCCTGCCACAGGTGCTGTCCGCTCTCGGCGATCTTGGCGACGGCTGGCGGGTTTCGGTGTGGTTGAGGGCTCCGGCGCCCTACTTGCCGAGTAAAACCTCCGCGATCGACTGGCTGGCTGATGGTCGAGATCCGCAGCCGGTGATCACGGCCGCGCGCGATGATGCGAGTCGCTGGGCCGCGTGACCGACCGTAGAAAACTAGCGCTAGCCGCACCACCCAGAGACCTCGCTGGGTTCCCTCGAATCCGGCGACCGCGACGCCTTTTTCGAGCGCACGCGGCGCGAAACGGCCCGTGGTGGTTCTCGTCATCTATGGACGGCAGGTTCGATCTGGCGGGGCCATCGGGCACCTGCTACCTGGCGTCGGATCCGGTGACCGCATTGCGCGAACGTCTTGGGCCGACCCTGGCGGGCACCGGTGTTGTGTACGACTTCGACGTCGAGAACGTCGTCATATCTAGGCTTCGTGCTCCTGCTGGGCCGCCGATCGCCGATACTGCCGCCGCCAGCGCTGTAGATTTCGGGGTCACCCGCGAAATCTGCACCACCATCGACTACTGCCTCACTCAGATGTGGGCCGCCGAGCTGCACGCAGCGCGGTTCGGTGGTATCCGCTATCAACCGCGCCTTTCCACTTCCGCAACCACGTTCTCGTTTGCGTTCTTCGGCCCCGCAGGCGCAGGCAGCTACCCGGTAGATACTGCGCCGACTCGGGCCCGGGATGTCGCTGCACTCGCGGGTATCCGGGTACTAGAAACACCGGGTCGGTCCGAAGTGCGCGTCGTGAGCCCTCCTGGCCCGGCGGCACACCGATAGGCTTTCCGCTATGCGCATTGCTGCCGCCCAGACGAGTCCCGTATGGCTCAATCCGGATGCCACCGCCGACAAGGTCACCGATTGGATCGGCAAGGCTGCCCAAGACGATGTTGAGTTGGTCGCGTTCGGTGAGACGTTCCTGTCCGGATACCCATGGTGGGTCGCTGACACAGGCGGGGCTCAATTCAACAATCCCGCCCAAAAAGCCGCCTACGCCGCCTATGTCGATGCGGCCGTGGAGCTGGACGGCCCGCAAGTCGCCCGCGTCGTCGAGGCCGCCAGCGACCACGGGGTCTTCACCTACCTCGGTATCGCCGAACGCGGACGAGCCCCGGGCGGCACCACGGTGTACGCGACACTGCTCGCCATTGATCCGCAGCGCGGCGTCGTGAGCGCCCACCGCAAACTCATGCCCACCTACGAGGAGCGCATGGTGTGGGGGATTGGCGACGGCAACGGTCTCAAGGTGCACGACGGTCCCGGCGGAATGCGCGTCGGCGGTCTCAACTGCTGGGAAAACTGGATGCCACAGGCCCGGCACGCCCTCTACGCCCAAGGTGAGCACCTGCACGTGTCGGTGTGGCCCGGCTGCGTCCGCAACACCAAAGACATCACCCGATTTATCGCCCTCGAAGGCCGAGTGTGGAGCCTCGCCGCCGGTTCGACATTTAACTATGACGACATCCCCGCCGACTTTCCGCTCCGAGACGAATTGCTCGCGTCGGGCCCGCTTGAAGCCAATGGAGGCTCTGCCATCGCGACCCCGGACGGCAGCTGGGTCGTTGAACCGGTTGATGGTGCTGAGCAGCTCGTGATAGCCGATATCGATCTGGATTTCGTCCGCCGAGAGCGGCACAACTTCGACCCGACAGGCCACTATTCGCGGCCGGACGTCTTCGACGTCACGGTTCACCGGCAACGATTGAACGCGGCCACGTTCGAAGACTAGAAAGTTTTGCCGCCTTCGAAAGAGACATACTGTCATAATTGCCCTCTGGGCCTACGCGTCGTCG
>JBDTAR010000145.1:0-39044 GCA_039924545.1 Nakamurella sp.
GGGGTCCCCTCCCCCGGTCAGACCGACGGCGCTTGCGCTACCGATCGCGACACGGAGGGCACCCATGAGCCTGCGCATCGCAACGAATATCGCGGCGCTAGCCGCGCTGGGTGATCTCGGCAGGAACCAAAAGCAGCTCGCAGACGCGGCAATCCACCTCGCGTCGGGATTGCACTAACGAAGCCGGCCGATGATGCCGCCGGACCATCGATTTCAAACGGTTTGACCACTCAGATCAACGGATCGGTCCAGGCCACCTCCAATGCGCACGACGCCGCCGCAGAAGCTGCGATCGGAGACGGCACGTTGTCCACCGTCCAGGACACACTTCAACGGATGCGCGAACTGGTGTTGCGCGCGGCGAATGCCGGCGCGGGAAACTCCATCTCGTTGACATCGATCGCGAGCGAAGTCGGAGCACTCACCGAGCTGCTGAACGCCATCGCAGAATGCACTACCGCAGGTAGACGCACGCTGCTAGACGGCAGCTATAGCGCGGCATTCCAGGTGGGGCCGAGCGGTGGAAACGCCGTCATACTTGATCTTTCGCACGCAGACATGCACGCCAACAGCCTGGGCGGTTCCGCCGGTGGTGGCGGAACAGACCTGTCTCACCTGGCAATTCTCAACCTCGACTACTCAGAAGGAATCTATTCAGCCAACGGAAGCAAGGCTGATCGCGCAGCGCTGAGCAAGTCCATCGTGACGGTGTCCGACAAACGATCCGACATTGGCGCGGTGACCAATCAAATCGACTACACAGTCGCCAATCTGGGGGCGGCGATCACGGAAATCACGGCGTCGCGCGAAAACCTGACCGATGCGGACATGGCAGCCGAGGCACAAAAATTCATCACCGCAGAGATCCAGTCATTTATGGCAGCATCTGTGGTAGTGCAAGCGAACTCGTCACCAGAAGCCGTGCTCAGGCTGTTAGACGATTCGTCGGTCTCGACCGAGTTCGGCCGGTCTGATTCGCGCCGGGCAGTCCGATCAGACTTCGGGCGCTCCTCAAGCGCGACCAGCTCGTCCACATCTACCGACAGCACAAGTACTGCGAACAATGCAGCGGCACATGTCACCGTCCACAAGAGTCACTCACCGTCGAATGCCGACGGCGGCAGCACCAGCGGCGCAGCAGAGCGCGAGAAAACCATCACGGGCACTTCTCCCGGTCCCGCGTCACCAACGGCGGATTTTGAGAACCGGGCAAAAACTCGCGCGGCATAACGAGAAGTATTCGCGTCTAGGCAATCGCACACTTTGCGGTATTGCGCGCGTATCCGCGCACTTCACTGTAATTTCTCTGTCGGTAGCCGATGATGGGACGTGAGCGCGGAAACTCACCCAGCCGCGGAGCCGAGCGGCCGGACCCCGGCGCCATGGGGCGAGCTCGAGCGTGCACCCAACATCACGGCAGACATCGCGTTGGACGCGACTACGGCCCTGGAGCACGTCGGACAGATACTCACGCTGTCGACGCTCAACGATATTCCGTTGAAACCATCCGTCCTCGACACTGTGGCAACGGCCTATATCAGTTCGGGACGCCCTGCGGATGCGGTTTTCATTCTCGAACAACTCATGGAAGAGGGCTCGCCGAGACGTGGCATTGTCAATACCGGCGTGCTGCACACCGAGCCTTACGCCTGCCGAACTGTCTGCTCACCGTCGCCGACGCATACCGCTCGATGGGAAGCCTCGATGACGCACAACGCTGTATCGACAGTGCCCAAGAGTTGGCTCGCGCCCTGCAGGCGCAAGCGCGCCTCTACGCTGACCGCGGCGACTGGCACGCCGCCTACGAGCAGCACATCGAGTTCCACGTTAAGTCCACCCTTTTGCACTCGGCGGAGCAGGAAGCCCGTGTCGAGGCGATCCAAGCGAGCTACGACGCCGACGAGCGGCACCGCGACACTGTCCGCTTTCGCGAACTAGCAATGCGCGATGCATTAACCGGGTTGTATAACCGCCGATTCATCGACGAGCAGTTGAAATCCGTTACCGCGCAGACTGCTTCGGCGCGCACCCCACTGTCGGCCGCCATTGCCGATGCCGATTTCTTCAAACGCATCAATGACGAGTGCTCACACGATGTCGGCGACCAGGTGCTGCGCACCATGTCGGCACTTCTCGCTGGGGTTGTTGTCACACCGGAGACTGTCGGCAGACTCGACGGCGAAGAATTCGTCATACTGATGCCCAACGTATCTGCCATCGAGGCCGTAGCACGCTGCGAAGAAATCCGAATCACCATCGCTGGGTACGACTGGACCACGCTGGTCGGCGCCATCCCGGTCACCATATCGATCGGCGTAGCCACCGCCGCAGACGGGCAGACATCACCCGCCGCGATCCTGTCGGACGCCGACCGAAACCTATACGCGGCCAAGCGATCCGGTCGCAATAAGGTCGTATCGGACCTCGACTGAAACGGGTGCCGCAGGGCGCAGATTTCAGGATTGCCGCCCAGTGGAACAATAGAGTCTTCGGCGTGGTTTTCGTCGCCGTTGCCTCGCACAAGGAGTCCCGCACCATGGCTGCCACTGCCGATACGACAGCGCCCGACACTACCTCTGTCAACCCGACCACCACGATCACGATCCCGGACAGCATCAAGCCTGCCGACGGTCGATTTGGCTGCGGCCCGTCAAAGGTGCGCGCCGAGGCCCTCGCCGCATTGGCGTCTAGCGGGTCGACACTGATGGGCACATCGCACCGGAAACCTGCCGTGAAAAACCTGGTCGCATGTATCCGCGCCGGTTTACGTGACCTGTTCACGTTGCCGGACGGGTACGAAGTCGTCCTCGGTAACGGCGGATCAACGGCCTTCTGGGACGCTGCAGCATTCAGCGTGGTCGAGAATCGAGCCCAGCATTTGTCGTTCGGTGAGTTCTCCGCCAAATTCGCAGAAGTCACTGCTGCGGCGCCATTCCTGGCCGACCCGGACGTGATCACCGCGAAAGTCGGCGATGCGCCAGTCCCGCGCGGAACAGCAGAAGTCGACGTGTATGCGTGGGCGCAGAACGAAACGTCCACCGGCGTCGCCGTCCCAGTAATTCGGCCGGTAGGCGCTACCGATAGCCAACTCGTTGTCATCGATGCGACCAGCGCCGCGGGCGGCCTTCCCGTCGACATCACGCAGACTGACCTGTACTACTTCGCACCGCAGAAAGCGTTCGGTTCTGACGGCGGGCTGTGGATCGCAATCGCCTCCCCCCGGGCGATTGCCCGCATCGAACGCATTGCTGCGTCCGGCAGGTGGATCCCGTCATTCCTGTCTGTCGCAACCGCGCTCGACAACTCCCGCAAGGACCAGACGCTCAATACTCCGGCCGTCGCCACGCTGTTCCTACTGGCTAACCAGATCGATTGGATGTTGGACAACGGCGGCCTGGCGTGGACCAGTGCGCGCAGCGCCGAATCATCGTCATACCTGTATTCCTGGGCGGAAAGGTCGGACTATGCGACACCGTTCGTGACGCGGAGCGAGCTTCGGTCGGCAGTAGTAGGCACCATCGATCTCACTGACCGCGTATCGGCGGACATCGTGGCAAAGGTACTGCGCGCAAACGGAATCGTGGACACCGAGTCGTACCGCAAACTTGGCCGCAATCAGCTTCGCATCGGCATGTTCCCGGCAGTCGATCCCCGCGACGTAGCAGCACTGACAGAGTGCATCGACTATGTCGTCACACGACTATGACCGTTCCGAAACAATTTTAATTACAACTTGTCAAATATGATGGAGGCTCTAGTCCGACCACGCGCGCGCTGTCCAAGGGGGTGTGCAGATGTTGATCGACACCCACGTCAATGTATGGAGCGAACGCTTCGACCCGCGCCACCACGCGCCAGCCTGGCTACCCTCGGTGTTTCGCACCCCCCTCGCGGATATGGGCCTGGCCCAGATCGACGTCGATATGACCAGCGCGGGCGTCACCGGTGTAGTGCTCGTGCAGACGACCAACGAATTCGGCCATACCGACGAACTACTTCGCGCAGCTTCCGAGTCCACGCGCGAGGCACGGGTGGTCGGATGGCTGCCTATCTCCGATCCAGAACAGATGGCAGCGGCGCTGCGTCGATATCAGAACGAACCCGCGCTAGTCGGCGTCCGGCACCGCATCCTCGACACCGAAGACCCAGAGCTGCTGCTGCGTGAGGCGACCGCTCGCAGTCTCGACCTAGTGTCCGAGGCGGGGCTTGTCCTGGATGTTTTGCCGTGGCCGCACTCAGTTTTGGCACAAATACCTACCTTGGCTGCTCGCCACCCCGAACTAACCATCGTTATCGATCTGATGGGATGGCCGGACATCGCCTCCGGTCGTCTCCAGCCGTGGACGGACCAGTTGGCAGCGGCCGGCTCAACTCCCAACGTGCTATTGAAGGTCGGCGGCTTCTACCGGATCGCAGACGAGGACAGCATTCCGCAACAGTGGCATCCCTACACGGCGACAGCCGTCGAGGTATTCGGCACAGAACGGATGATGGTGGCTTCCGACTGGCCCGCCGTGACGATGACTAACCACACCTATGTGGAGTCGATCCGCAGCGCGCTGGCGGCATTCCCAGACCTCACCGATGCTGAACGCACGCAGCTCTCGGGCGGGACAGCAGCGCGCGCGTATCGGTTCTGAACCGCTACTGCTCAGCGAGACACTCCATACCCTCCCGCAACAGCAGCTACCTGGGGATCGAATGTCGCGGCGGCGCGCCTGGTTCCCCGATCGCCCCTCAACCACTAACCTGGTTAAATAACATCCGTGTAATACGCACACGGAGTGCTCCGTTCGATGCGGATAGTTCGATGCGGATAGTTTGATACGGATAGTTTGATACGGATACTGCGGATACGGATACTGCCGATTGGGAGGGGCGCGATGCAGGCTCATGCTCGAACGGCCCCGGCGGACACACCTCCCGCCGACGACATCAAATCCGACACGACTACTGCTACGGCTGTCGGCTCGCCCACGGCACTAGATGCTCCGGAAGTTACTGCCGTTCCGCCCCGCGCTTTGCGCATCCTAGGTCTGACTGCACACCGGGATCGCGTGGTGTGCGTCGAGATGCATCCATCCGACTCCGCCGCTCTGGCTAGTGCAGCTGGTCCTGCCGCAGCCACCCATTCCGAAACCGACCCAGCCGAACCGCGCTTCACGCTGGCTATCGACGAGCGCCTGCGTGCGGCCGTCCGTGGCGACCTCGGTAGCGGGGCAAAGGGGGAGATCGACATGACATCTGGGCTGCGCCCACGTGAGATCCAAAGCCGTATCCGGGCCGGCGCTAGCCTCGAACAGGTCGCCGCCGCGGCGGGTTGCCCTGTTGAGCGCATCGAAGGGTTCGCCTACCCGGTGCTGCAGGAACGCGCCATGAACGCCGAGCGGGCACGCTCAGCGCATCCGCTAAAGGGCGCCGCTGGCACTTTGGAGGAAATCGTCACCAGAACCCTCGCGGACCGCGGGCAGCAAGGCGATATCCAATGGGATGCGTTCAAGGACGAGCGTGGGTGGACGGTCACCCTCACTTGGCAAGCAGGCCGCAGCGAAAATCGTGCAGAGTGGGCGTTTTCCGCACGGCCAGGCGGCGGTACGGTCACGGCTCGTAATACGGAAGCCGAGGACCTCTTAGAACCGCGCAGAGCGCAGTTGCGTCCAGTGGACCAGGTGCGGACTAGGAATGACGCTGCCCCGCGCGAAACCTTCGTAGAGCCCTCCGCAGGACACAGCACTACCCTCGGTAGTGGAGTCGAGCACACGGCTGCCTCGACGTCACAGAGCTCGCACAGTGCATTGGCACACTCGGATCATTCGACAGCACACGGTACTGAGACCGCCGCCCGAACCTCTGAAAAGTCGGATGCTACTGGTGCGGATCCTACGGCCGAATCCACGGTAGTGTCCGCGACCGCACCGTCGGCCCGCACCGCCCGCCGGGGCCATCGACCGCCCATGCCGTCGTGGGAAGATGTCCTGCTCGGAACCCGTACCTCGGAACACTAAGTCGGACGTCGATTCGGACACCACGCTGAGGATTATCCCGACTTATCATAGTGACAGTCGGAATCGGGATTTAATTTCATTCGCGCGCGTTGACACACTGCGTCGGGGTTGCGCAGTTATCCCGACTGCAATGCGCCCAGGCTCCCGGAGGGCCCTGCGGGTGCATTCTGATTATCCGCCGATCCGCTGCACGCCTATTTCTTCCACTCCCACTCGAATGCTGGAATCCGAATGAGTTCACTTACGACTGGCGCCGCCGCCAGCGCCGCGACTGTTCCCACCGTCGCGCCCAGGCTGTCCACGGTCCGGTCCTTGCGTCGCCTGGTGCCCTACGCACGTCCGGCCGCGCCGGCTATGGCAGCCTCAATGCTGGCGGCCGGTGTCGCAACCGGGTGCGGGCTTGCGTTTCCGCTGGTGATCGGCGCCATTATCGACGGCCCGATCACCCACAGAGACACCAGTCACCTCATTTGGTGGGGCGCGCTACTGCTGGCATTAGGCATCGGTGAGGCAGGGCTGTTCTTCGTACGGCGCATCATCATCGCCCGCCCAGCCATGCTTGTCGAAGCGCGAATGCGGCAGGACCTTTACGAAAAGCTACAACGGCTACCCGTCGCGTTCCACGACCGCTGGCCAGCGGGGCAGCTGCTATCCCGAGCGATCTCCGACCTAGGCACTATCCGCCGATTCGTCTCGTTCGCGTTCATCTTCCTCATCGTCAACATCATGACATTCGCCATTGGCGCAACGTTACTCATTGTGCTGTCCTGGCAGTTGGGTCTGGTGGTCGCCGCGTTGGCGATCCCGCTCGTCCTGCTCGCGGTCATCTTCGAATTCAAGTACCGTTCGCTGTCGCGACGCGCCCAAGATCAGGTCGGCGACCTTGCGACGATGGTCGAGGAGTCGGTGCTGGGCATCCGAATCCTCAAGGCCTTCGGGCAGTCTGGGCACTTTTCACGCCAGTTCCTGAGGCAAGCAGGAGCGCTGCGAGACACCGAGCTTACGAAGGCCAGGGTGTTGTCCTGGCTGTGGTCCGCAATGGTGGCACTACCGGAAATTGCGCTCGGAATCGCCCTACTCATGGGCGTCAAGCAGGTCGCGAACGGTGACATGAGCGCGGGCATGCTCGTGGCGTTTTTCGGGGTCGCCATGACGCTGCGCTGGCCCGTCGACTCCATCGGCTGGCTACTGGCAATTTCCAATGAAACGGCCGCCGCCAGCGAGCGCTTCTTCGAGGTCATGGACAGCACTGAGGCGATCAGCTCGCCAGCCGACTCAGCAGTGTCGCAGAGTGCGTCCTTGATGCAGGCCGGGTCTGAGCAGGGTCCGTCCGGGCGGGGACCCGCCAGCAACGGCAAGGCAGGCCATCTTGCGTTCCGGGACGTGTATTTTGCGTTTGACGACGATCCCGACAGTCCGGTGCTACGCGGCTTAAGCCTGACCCTCGAGCCGGGCGAAACCGTCGCGCTGGTCGGCCGCGTCGGCTCCGGCAAAACGACTTTCACTAGTCTGGTGAACCGGCTGCACGACGTCACCGGAGGCAGCATCGAACTCGGCGGCGTCGACATCCGCAACCTGGGACTCGCCGAACTCCGCCGCCGGGTCGCAGTCGCCTTCGAAGAGCCGATATTATTTTCCGCTTCCGTGCGGGAAAACGTCGCCATCGGACTAGGTAGTGATCCCACCGCCACCGCTAGGTATGACGTCTCCCGCCGCAATGGCACCCCCGGACTTGACGCTCCCTCCGACGATGCCGTCACAGTTGTCGCCGACGGCGCGATAAGTGCCGACGATGCCGTCGATGCTGCGGTGGCCCGCGCCATACGCGTAGCGCAGGCCGAGTTCGTGTATGACCTGCCGCATGGGCTCGCCACCAGAATCGGCGAACAAGGTCTGTCGTTGTCCGGCGGGCAGCGACAACGGCTGGCACTGGCGCGGGCCATCGTCAGTCGGCCGGAAGTGCTCGTACTCGACGATCCGCTGTCCGCCCTGGACATCCACACGGAGGCCGCGGTGGAACAGGCACTGGCGTCAGTGCTCGCCGATACAACCGCGCTCGTCGTGGCGCACCGGGCCTCGACCGTGCTGTTGGCCGACCGGGTGGCGCTACTTGAAGATGGGCGCATCACCACGATCGGCACCCACAGCATGCTGATGGCCACCGTGCCGGCATATCGAGACTTGCTGTCCAGCAGCGAATACACGGGCACATCAAGCACTAGGTCGGGCGGCAATCCCACCGGCCCGCGGTTGGAGGGGTGACGATGTCGGACACAGAAGAAGCCGCGAACGTCGTCATACGCCCTGACGCGCCTGTCGTAAGCGGTAGAAACAGCAGCTCACCTAGCCCGTACGAAACCAGCCCGTACGAAACCAGCCCATATGCAAGCGGAAACGAGGAGTGGCAGGGCGTCGCGGCAGAAGATACCGACGATGTCAGCGCTCATGTAGGCGCCCATCTCGCGAAACGGTCCCGGCAGCTCTTGATGTCATTGATGCGACCGCATCGCGGGCTGGTAACAGCCATGGTGGCGCTGGTGCTTGTCGAACAAGCGTCGTTCATGGTCGGTCCGCTGATCGTCGCCTACGGGATTGATTCCGCCGTACCAGCGCTTGCGGCCGGCAACGGATTCCCACTCACACTGACCATAGCCAGCTATATCGGCTCAGGCATACTCAACGCCGCAGCGAAGGCCACGTTCGTCCGGGTGATCGCCGCTCTCACGCAGGCAATGCTGCTCGATGTACGCGGCCGGATCTTCGACCATTCCCAAGAGCTCTCGGTGTCGTTCCACGAAAAGTACACCTCAGGCCGAGTGATCTCGCGAATGACAAGCGATCTCGACACGCTCCAAGACCTCGCAGCCGAAGGGCTGGACGGGCTGATCTCCGGCATCCTGTCAGTCGTAGGTATTAGCGTGGTACTGCTCGTGCTGGACGTCCCATTAGGGCTCATAGCACTGGCTGCGGTGATACCCATCGCGTTCTGCACGAGGTGGTACCAACGGGTGTCGCGGGTGATCTATCGACGCACCAGGCGGGTGATCGCGGCGCTGATCGTGCAGTTCACCGAGACAATGAACGGGTTCAAGGCGGTGATCTCGTTCCGCAGGGAAGCTCGCAATACGAGAATCTTTCGGGCAGTCAACGACGACTACGCACGCGCCAACGGCGATGGCTACGTCGCTCTCGCCCAGTACTCCCCCACCATCCGACTGATCGGGAACTTCACGCTAACGGTGGTGATGGTGGTGGGTGCTCTGCGCGTGGTCGACGGCGCCATCGAGGTCGGCTTGCTGGCCGCGTTCCTGTTGTATGTCCGGCGAATGTACGACCCTCTGGAAGAACTCGCGATGTTCTACAACTCGTTCCAATCGGCGTCCGCGGCGCTGGAAAAAATCTCCGGCTTGTTGGAGGAACAGCCAACGGTCGCCGAGCCAACTGCCCCGCAGCCGATTGGCGAGATTGCCGGGCGCGTCGCGTTTTCCGGTGTGACGTTCGGCTACAACCCGGTCGCACTGGTACTGCAGCACCTTGATTTGGAGATTCCGGCCGGCCAAACCGTGGCTCTCGTGGGCGCCACCGGGGCTGGCAAGTCGACACTCGCCAAACTGATCGCCCGCTTCTACGACCCGGCCTCGGGGACTGTGACACTCGACGGGGTCGACATTGCACAGCTCGCCAACAGCGACCTGCGCCGTGGCATCGTCATGGTGACACAGGAGGCGTTCCTATTCTCCGGACCGGTCGCCGACAACATAGCGCTGGGTCGACCCTCCGCGACACGTACCGAGATCGAAGCTGCCGCAGATACCGTGGGCGTCGGAGCATTCATTCGTTCACTTCCGGACGGATTCGACACCGATGTACACAAGCGAGGCAGCCGCCTATCTGCCGGACAACGCCAACTCGTATCCTTCGCTCGCGCGTTCCTGGCCGACCCTGCCGTGCTCATTCTCGACGAGGCGACGGCATCTTTAGACATTCCGTCGGAGCGTGCCGTCCAGGATGCACTACAGCGGGTGCTGCACGGCCGAACCGCAGTGATCATTGCGCACCGATTGTCCACCGTCGAAATTGCCGACCGAGTGCTGGTGATGGACGACGGTCGAATTGTCGAAGATGGCCCACCGAAGCAGCTGATCGCCGCCGGCGGCCAGTTCGCAGGTGTGCACGCCGCCTGGCGGGAATCCCTCGCCTAAGCTTCGCCCGTTCGCCGCTGCCGCCCTCTGCCACACCTCGCGGTCGTGAGCCTGGTGCAATCTCCCCAGCATTGCACCAGGCTCACCACCGCGGATTAGTGGCCGGACAGGGCCGCGAACGCAATGGCTCCGGCCGTGGCAACGTTGAGTGAATCGACGCCGTGCGCCATCGGGATTCGTGCGAGCACGTCTGCGACCGCAAGCGATTCCTCGCTCAGCCCAAAGCCTTCAGATCCGAGAACAATTGCGATCCCGCCCGACAGCGCGGCAGACACATCAGCCAGCGGAATCCCATCGGCGCGTGGAGTGAGCGCAACAATGCGATATCCGTTCTCGTGCAACAGATCACAGCCGCCTTGATCTAGCGGCGGGATAGATGCGAACGGCACAGAAAACACATTTCCCATGGAGACACGCACGCTGCGGCGATAGAGCGGATCGGCGCAGGACCCAGACAGCAACACCCCGTCGATGCCCAACGCCGCCGCGTTGCGGAAGAGTGCGCCGATGTTCTCATGGTCGCTCACATTCTCCAGCACAGCAATGCGGTGGCCCGCGACCAACAGCCGATCGGCAGGCGGGAACGCAACCCGATCGGCGAGGGCAAGCACGCCTCGATTGAAGCGGAATCCGACTATCTCAGCCATCACTTCGGTAGTAGCTACGTAGAACGGCGCACGCTTGTCGGCGAGTTCGCCGCGAAATTCGTCATACCTGCGCGGTACTCCCAGTAACGCACGCAGCGGGTAGGCGGATGCGACGAGGCGGCGCGCCACAACGATGCCTTCGGCTATCACCAGGCCTCGGCCGCCCGGTCGATCGGGCCTGCGATCGGCCCTCGTCAAGTCTCGGAAATCGTCCACGCGAGGGTCCGATGGGTCCGAGATGTCGATCCTTGTGCTCATCTCGCCCTCCTCCCCTCAGGTCGTGATCCTGGGGCAACTCCTTAGCGTTGCGCCACGCCAGACTCACCGTCACATCCGAACCGAGTTAGCGGCGTCCGCCAGCACGCGGGCCGCGACCTGGCCGCGCGACGCTGCGCCCCAGCATCCGACCCGTCCGCACCACCCGGCTGGCAGCAGGCCGCACCGTCCGCGCGGCCGATCCGGCAATCGCATGCACGCTGCGGGCCACGCTAGCGGACACGTTTTCCTCGTCCGGCGCGAGTGGGCTCACCAGATGCACATGCGGAATGGGTCGCACCCGTAGCTCCATATGCATTTTCGCGGACCGCCCGACCCATATTGCGAGCACTATAGCGGCGAGAAGCGAGATGCTGCCGCCAATCCACAGCGGCGAACCGCCGCCGAACCATTGGGCCGCGTACCCGACCAGCGGGCTCACGAACGGCGCCCCGCCGAGGAATGCAAGTACATAGATCGACATGACCCGGCTGCGCATTTCCGGCGACGTCCCCAGTTGCAGCGTGGCGTTCGCAGCGTTGGAAAAAATTAGCATGAACGCCCCGCCGGGAATGAGCAGCAGCGCGAGTAGCGCATAGGACCCTGTCAGGCCCATCGCGATTTCAACCGCGCCGAATGCGATCGCTGCGCCCACCAGCAGCCGCAGCCGCGGAGCGTTACTGCGCCTGGCTGACACCAGCGCGCCGAATAGCGAGCCGACTGCCAGCATCGTCGTCAGAAGCCCGTATGACGACGCATTCATTCCGAAGACAATCTTGGCCATGATGGCCAGGGTGAGTTGGAAATTCATGCCGAATGAAGAGACCATCACGACCAAAAGCATGACCATTTTCAGATCGCGACGGCCGGCGATGTACTTCAGGCCCGCACGGATCTGGCCCTTAGCTCGCGGTTGCGGCTCCACGGTGTAAAGCTCACTCGGTCGCATCCGCGCCAGGCTGATGATCACTGCCACGTAGCCGAATCCAGCGATGGCCATCACTGGGCCGGAATCCGTGATGGCGATCAGAACACCGGCGACGGCGGGGCCGACGATACGTGCGCCGTTGAATCCCATGGAGTTGAGCGCGACGGCGTTGGTCACTTCGGCGCGGCCGACCAGCTCCATCACAAACGACTGTCTGGTCGGACCGTCGAAGGTCGCGGCGATGCCCACCATGAGACAGGCGGCGTACACGTACCAGATATTCGCGATACCAAACGTGGCGGCGAGCCCCAAGGCAACGCCCACTGCTCCAAGAACAACCTGGAGCCAGATCAGCAGTCGCCGCTTGTCGTACCGGTCAGCTACTGTGCCAGCAATGAGGCTGAGCGCCAGCACGGGGCCGAACTGCAGGGCGGTAGCAACACCGAGGGCTACCGCGTTGTCGTGGGTGAGCTGCAGCACTAACCAGTCTTGGGCGACGCGGTTCATCCATGTGCCTGTTTGGGAGATCACGTTGCCGGTGAAGTACAGCCGGTAGTTGCGAACCTTGAGTGACCGGAACACTCCACCACTTTCGGCGGGCTCCACGGCCGAGAACTGGCCGGTCCGCGACACTTCATCCTGCGCTTCAGCCTCGTGGCGCACGGCCTCAGATTCGGCGCGCGCCGTAAGGACAACGGCCGCGCTTGCGGTCGCAGCGGCTAGCGCCGGGGCAGATGTCAGGTCGAGGTGTCCGTCGGCGTAGTCGCCAGTGTCGGCGCTGCCCCGGCGAGTCTGGCGTGCCGCACTCGGCTCACGCCCGGTGCTCGAGGTGCTCGAGGTGTTGAGCTGGACACCCTGTCCTGCACCATTAATTCCATCCGCGCGAATGCCATCCGCACCGTCACCGGGGTTGTCTCCCAGCGCGGCGCGGCGGCTCATTGTTCCGCCAAGTGCCGGAGCAGCTCCAGCGTGTCTTCCAACTGGCGACGCGCGGCCAAATCCAGCGACTCGATACGCACCGCCAACCAGGCATCACGTGCGCGGAGATCGGCCTCGAGGCGCGCTAGTCCTTCTGGTGTCGCGGCGAGCATGACCTGCCGTCCATCGTCCGGATCAGTCGTGCGAGTGATCAGGCCGCGCGCCTCTAGGCTAGCCAGAACCCGCGTAGCCGATGGCGGTTTCACGCCTTCACGAGTCGCGACATCACCGGCACTGAGCGGGCCTTCGCGGCAAATCGTGGCCAACGCCGACAGCTCCGTCAACGACAATCCGTCCACCGGCCGCTGCGCGCGCAATGTACGCGTCAACCGATGAACTGCGAGGCGCAGTTCACTGGCCAATTCTGCCACGTCCGTCACAGTTGGTTAGTCTAGCTCACTACCCGTGCGCGGGTCGGGCGTGGCACACAAGTCCGGCCATGAGCTGCGAACGGGGTCCGGCGTGGGAATCGTCCTGCCCGGACAGCGTCATACCTGGACAGCTTTTCCCCGGGCCGCTGTATCCCTGTGCGCAGGTTCACCCGGGCAGCGTTTTATCGGAATGGCTCGGCGCTCGGTACGCTATGGCGGTGCCGACCGAGCCCACTTCATATCCCCAGCCGATCCCACCAGTCGATCCGCCGGCGCCCGACGCTGCTACGGGCGGTGCTGCAGCCGCCGTGGCTGGAGCCCAGGGGCACCCGAAGCTGCCGCCGCTACCGGCTGTGCGCGGGGCCGGATTGGCACACGTCCTCATTCCCGCGACGGCAGTGTGGCTCGTTGCGCTGATCGCTGCGCTGTTCGCGATTCCCACGCTGCGCTCGCACGACGCGATGCTCTGGTTGTGGACTGCACTGGCCGGCTGGCTGCTGGGTTTCGTAGGGTTGGCGGTCTATTCGTGGCAGCGAGCGGCCGCTCGGCGCGGGTCACGCGGTGCGAGCACGTTGGCACTAGACGAGCAGCTCGGCTCCTCGTAATCCACCGGATCACCGGGTCGTGTTACTGCGCCAGGGATATGCGCCTCGCTCAGTAACACGACTCGGGAAAAGTGTTAGCTCGCTGCCGACCGAAGTAGCTCGGTAGCCCGGGCAAATTCCGCAACGACATCGCTTGCTGGAACGTCAATGTGGATGCGCGACACCCCTTGACCGCAATACACCGGAGCCGTCCGGACGTCGGCCACACCTAGCGCACGCGCCATGCCTGCACTGATGGTGGCCGCCGACTCGGTCTCCGGTGCCGTGATGGCGCTCTGCAGGAGATCAGGCCGATCGGCCCACGCGGCGGTGAAATCATTTTCGAGCGCCCGCCCGCCGAACACCCTCGGCCAGTCGAGTTGTTGCGCAATGTCGAAAATGCGCGTGTGACGAGTATCGGTGGCTCGAGCACCTGACATGGCCTGCCGCGCAGCCGGAGAACTGGTGGCTTCGATGCAGCCGGCAAATGCGGTGCCTACCCATGCACCGGCTGCGCCCGCGGCCAGAACTGCCGCCAGACCTCGGGATCCGCTGATGCCGCCAGCCGCGAGTACCGGCGGGTGGACAGTTTCCAGCACTTCCTGCAGCAGCGGTAATGTCGCCACGTCGTTGCGGCCGTGGCCGCCTGCTTCGGAGCCCCGCGCGACAATGAGAGATGCACCGATGCGCTCGGCTGACACTGCTTCGGCGATCGTCCCGATCTGCACTGCCACCACCGCTCCTGCCGCCCGCGCTCTGCCGACCCACCGGCCGAGGTCATCAATCGGATCGGCGAACGAGATCGACACGAGCGCAGGGTTTGCGGCAAGCGCAGCATCGAAAGGCGCGGCATCGTGGTCCAGAGCCCAGCCCATGAAGCCGACGCCGAACGGAATATTGGCCTCCGCGGCGCGAGCGACTTGTTCGTCAACCCATTGAGCGGTTCGCGTGGATCCGATACCGATGCACCCCAACGCGCCGGCTCGACTCACCGCTATGGCGAGGCGAGCGTCGGCAACTCCGGCCATGGGCGCGGCAATGACGGGGACTGTCAGCCCAAACAAGCGGCTCAATTCAGTGTTCATGGTGCCCAGCATGCCCCGCGCGATGCGGCTTAGCTCACTGAGCCGGTTAGTCGCGTTCGCTCTCGGTGTCGACGGCGTCGGCGTCGGCGCTGGTGGCGTCGTCAATGCCGTTAGCGTCGGGGCTCGTGGCGTCGGCGGCGTTGGCGTCGTCGGCGTTGGCGTCGTCGGCGTTGGTGTCGACGGCGTCGGCGTCAGAGCTGTTGGCGTCGTCAGTGCCGTTAGCGTCAGGACTGGTGGCCTCGACAGCGCCGTCGGCCGCGACAGCGTCATCCGAGCCAGCGCCGTTCGCGGGCGCAACGTCGTCAACCACATCAATGCTGGCGCGCTGGAAGACCTCCAGTCGCAATTCATCGACCACATTCTCGCCGGTTGCGGACGCCGCAGGGCGATCCACCACGGCCTCAGAGTGGGCGCCGCACCCGAAGGCAAGGTCGACCACATGCCCGTCGGCCGGCGACAGCGCGTTGGTGCACGCCCCGAATCCTGCTCTCAGCGCACCGGCCAGCGGCACGAAAAATGCACAGGTGGCGCACGTTCCCGGCGCATGACGGGCCATCTCGCTGTCGGGACCGAAGTCCCCGGCATGCCACCGTTCGGCGGCGTCTTCGCGTCCTTCACGAGAAAGCACCCGAACACGGCCGATGCCGACCTCGTGCGCCAGGTCTTCCACGGCAGGGTCGTCGGATTGCAGGTACGCCGGGACAATCCGGTCGTCGTCGGGCGCAGGCGGCATCAGGTCGCCGACGCCTAGATCGCCGCTGCGTACTCGCTCCTCCCACGGCAGCCACTCGGGCGCAAGCAACGCCTCCGGGCCTGGCAGCAGGACGACCTCACTCACCGTGGGACGGTCGGCATCGAGCACTGACAGGGTCACCGACCAGCGCCACCCGCGATAGCCCTCTAGCGCAGCGGAAAACCTCACGGTGACAACATCGTCGCCGTCCGCGAAGGCATCAATCATGTCGCCAACCGCTGCCGGGTCACCAGTTTCGACCACGGCCTCGCGCAGTGCAATCGCCCGCGTCAACTCGTTGATCTCGACATTGGCCACAAAAATGGCGCTGCCTAGGACCCCGGGCGATGGGTTGGTCGCCGCCTGCCCGTCGGCATCGCGATCGGAGATAGTCTCGGACTGAGCTACTTTGCTTTTCACCACGCCTCTATCATGCCGTACCGGCCTGAACAAAAAAGTCACTGCCACACGGCGGGCGGCCACCCATTGGCAGTGTGGTTGCGGCAGGATGAAGTGCATGACCCGTCAGCCGGAAGATCCGCAGAGCCCTGCGGACCAGCAACGCACCACCGCGCTGCCCCGGCGTCCACCTGCAACTCCAGACGGCGAAGCCGCGGGTGAACCCCGCGTCCCAGAAGCTGGCCCAGGCTCGGTCGATCCACCGGCATATCAAGAGACGACAGTGCTGCGCAGGCCTCCCCGGCCATCCGCGCCATCGAACGTTCCCGGCGCGACACGGCCACGCAGCGGATCGAGCCTGCCGCCGTACTCCGGTCCGAATATTCCGGCTCGGCTAGCTGGCGTGGGAGATCAACGTGATCACCGCGAGCCGTACGAGGGTCACCCCTACAATCGTGAGCCCTCCGACAATCAGCCCTATGAAACCGCTCCGCCGCACCCGGGGCTCAAACGCCAGCCGCGCAAGCTGACCGTGACTCGGGTGGCTGCGCTGCGGAGTCGGGAACTGACGCATCGCGGCTTGGAGAAGTTTCATGGCGCCGTATCGGCTGACGGCGCGGGCCGCTCGGGCCTGAGCCAACTCACGTACGCCGTCATGGGTAATTACGCCGTCGATGCGGCGCTGACCGTCGGGCTCGCCAATACGCTGTTTTTCGCGGCCGCCAAGGCCGAATCAACGAGCAAGGTGTTGCTGTACCTGCTGCTGACCGTCGCTCCGTTCGCCGTGATCGCGCCGCTTCTGGGGCCCGCGCTGGACAAACTGCAGCGAGGCCGACGACTCGCGCTGGCGGCCTCGTCGATCGGGCGGACTGTGTTGGCCGTCGTGATGGCACTGAACTTCGACTCGTGGATCATCTACCCCTGCGCGCTGGGCATGTTGGTGTTGTCCAAGGGCTTCGGAGTTCTCAAGGCCGCGCTGACGCCGCGAGTGTTGCCCGAGACCATCACCTTGGTCAAGACGAATTCGCGGCTTTCTGTCTTCGGCTTGATCTCCGCTTCGGCAGCTGGCGGTATAGCGGCCGGAATCGCCGCGCTCACCACGTCCGCCGGGGCGCTGTGGTTTACGGCGGTGTGCGGGATCGTTGGCGCCTGGCTGTGCTTGCGTATCCCGTCCTGGGTCGAATCGACCGAGGGCGAGGTGCCGATCCAGCACACCGGCACCATCGCCCGACCCCGCGGCCCTGCGGGCACCAAGCAAGCCAGCGCTCGGAGCAAACTCGCTGGGCATGGCGCACAGCACGATCGGCGAGTGCTACCGCAAGTGATAGTGCAGACCCTGTGGGCCAACTCCGTCATTCGAATCGAAACCGGCTTTCTCGCACTGTTTGTCGCCTTTGTCATCAAAACGCGCTACCAGACCGCGCCGGCGATCCCCACTCCCGGAGTGGCACTCGGGGCCGCCACCGCTGGCCAAGGCTGGACGCAACTCCTGATGCTTGGCGCCGTGGGCCTCGCGGCGGGGCTCGGTGGATTCCTCGGTAATGCACTCGGCGCACGTCTGCCGCTCAAGGCGCCAGAGACTGTCGCCCTGTGGTGCCTCGGGGCGGTGGTAGTGGCCGTGATCATCGCGTTCGCCATTCCCGGGCTCTTCACGGCGGGCATTGTCGCGCTGGTCGGCTCAACGGGCTCGTCGCTCGCCAAGGTCTGTCTCGACGCAACAATCCAGTTAAATCTGCCGGAGGACAGTCGCGCATCGGCTTTCGGCCGCAGCGAATCCGTGCTGCAGCTCAGTTGGGTTTTTGGCGGCGTCCTGGGGCTTTTGATCGGCGGCATCTGGGCGCTCAACGGAGATTCTGTGTATCTCGTTGGCTTTGGCATCGTCGGCGTGCTGCTCATCGCAGGAATGGCGCAATGCCTTGCGGTGCGGCTGGGGCGCACGCTGGTGCCATCCTGGCGGTCGGTATGGCATCTTGTATGGCGTAAGCAGCCGCGGAGCGTGGGAGGACCGGCCACGGCTGGCGCTCAGGCTCACGTTGCACCGCCCACCAACCCGGGCGATCGGCAACCGCCGCACGGCACCGGTCCAGGCTCCGGTGGCAACGCCGCGCCACCACCCGTGCACCACACTCGAAAGGCTGGACGACCGCGTTGAGCAAGCACCGGCTGTTGATTGCGCTAGCGCGGACCAAGAGCACTGTTGCTGTCCTTATCGCCGTGATCGCCTTGTCTACTATCCTGCTGGCCGGATGCTCGCGCGACGCTAACGTTGCGGGAGTCACGGTGACCGTTGGCTCCACCGCCGTGACGCTTCCTGCTGCGGCGTCCTGCATTAGCCTTGCGGGAGCGACCGAACTGAGCTGCGCGGGCAGCGACAACGACGATGCCGCGCCTCATCTCGCGATCTCGCCCGGCACTCCACTCACGATTGAGGTGCCGTCAAAAGTGGGCGACACGCCATGGGTAGTGGTCTTCTCGTACGTCGATACACACGGCACAAAGCAAGGTGACCGGACCGCTGTTTTCCCGCCTAAGAAGCAGTATTCGTACCGACTCACCCCGCCGGCCGGCGCGCAGTTGACCCGCGTCGAGGTGCAAAGCCTGACTGCCGCACCCCGAGCGGACGGCGGCATCGAGTTCCCGGCGATCGGCACGTGGGTGCTCGTCATAGACCCGATCGGCGGCGCCTCCCCCACCTCTGGCCAAAAGAGCTAGGTCTGACGACTCCTCGGGTCACTCCCCGTCCGCCACCACGGAGCAGCCAGGGCATATCCGTCGGTGTCGTCGGCGCTGGCGCCATGGCCCGCACCCATCTGGCCGTGTGGCAGCGACTCGGCGTACCCGCTCGCGTCTTTTCGCCGAGTGGCCGGGCGTCCGCATTCGCGGGCACCTACGCGGCGACTACGTCACGCACTCTTGATGCATTGATCGATTCGTGCACCGTCGTCGACATTTGCAGCCCGACGGGCACGCATCTGGGCGTCACCGAGCAGGCGAGCGCCGCAGGCAGGCATGTTATTTGTGAGAAGCCGCTCGCACTTACCCATGCCGATGCTGCTGCCATCATCGCTGTGACTGCGGCCGCCGGAGTGCAGCTGCACGTGGCGCACGTGGTGCGCTATTTCGCTGGCTATGCCCAAATCCGGGACATGGTGTTGGCGGGCGATATCGGGGTAGCGACCATTATGCAGCTACGCCGCACGGGGGCGGCCCCCGATGCAGACTGGTTCCACGATGACGAACGCTCTGGCGGTGTTCTGATGGACCAGATGATTCACGACTTCGACTACGCCCGCTGGGTTTTCGGTGAGGTCACAGTCGTATCCGCGCACACTGAGAAGGCCGCTACCGGGGGCGATCCGCGAGTAGTACGCGCTACCGCTTCACTCACTCACGTTTCCGGCGCGACCTCACATCTCACCGGCGGCTGGCTCGAGCCCGATGCCGCATTCACGACCAGTGTGTCGGTCCAGGGCAGCGCGGGAGAACTACGTCATACCAATTCGTATAACGCAATTGTCGTGACGGGCACAGGCGCGACGGGCGCAGCCGGAACGCGCCGGGTCGAGTTCGGCGAGGACTGTCCGTACGACACCCAACTCGCAGACTTCGCTGCCGCGATCAACGGCGGACCAGCGCCCCGCATCAACCCAGCAGACGCTCTCGCCGCGGTCGACTTGACCCTGGCAGCCCGAAAGTCGGTGGCGACGGGGAAACCGATCAGCGTCGCGTAATACCTGTAGTACTCGCCGAGTGGCACGCCAGCAGGGTTAAGGACGCGGCCTTGCCCTGCAGAAGTGCCACTAGCGGGTGCTAATACCCGCGGGCACTAACAGAAGTACGGAAAAGCGCAGCCTATTCCTCGAACTCATCGGCTACTGCGCGCATCACTGCGGCAATCCGGCCGCCGGTAGCGCGGTCAGGGTAACGGCCGTAGCGCAAACCGGGCAGCGCCTTGGTCTCCAGCAGCTTGATGAGGTCTTCGATAAGCCCGTGCAGCTCGTCGCCTGAGCGGCGGTGTTGCGGGGCAACGGTCTGGGGCGCGTCAACGAGCTGCACTTGCAGCGCCTGTGGCCCACGCCGTCCGTCCGCCACTCCGAATTCAACCTTCTGCCCAGGTTTCAGCGCCGCAACGCCTGCCGGCAACGCCGACGCGCGCACATGCACATCATCGCCACCATCCTGCGGCGCGATGAACCCGACTCCCTTCTCGGGGTCGTACCATTTCACCTTGCCGCTCGGCACTGGAATACTCCTTGCAAAATTCGTGAAGGTCGATTTGTGAAGTTGAACTTGTAAAGATCAAATTGTGAAGACCACAACGTGAAGACCACAACGTGAAGCTCGGCTCGGGCGAATACCTGGTCAACAAACACTGCGCGACCAACTTTCCGATCCAGTTACTTAGCGTACTGTCCCGCGCCACCCACCGGTACCGGCCGGGAAGATAAGCCCCAGCGCTACTGGGCCTCGTGGACGGCGAATCTAATGGACCGTCGCCGCAAGATAGGAGTCGAGCCAGGCGGCGAAGCCCGTTAGATCAACCAAGACCACATCGGCGCCGGCAATCGTCAGGTCGGCTTCGGTCATTGGTCCGGTGGCCACACCGATCGCGAGCGCATCGGCCGCTCGCGCGCCGGCGATATCACCCACGTGATCGCCGACAAACATCTCCGCACTGTATTCGCGCAGCGCGCTGGCCTTCGCAGTGGACCACAGTCCACCCACCGCCGCTGACACATTCATGCCGAGCGCCTCGAGATGCCGCTCGACACTCAGAGTGTGTTTCCCGCTGACGACCACGCAGTCGCCACCGTGCGCGGCGACTGCAGCGAGCGCGGCATGCGCGCCTGGCAGCGCCACCGTCAATGGAATGACGATCTCGGCGTAGTGCGCACGGTATCGCTCGACCAGCGCATCGGCTTCGGCTCCAACGATGCCGTAGTGGGCAAATTCGTCGGTGAGCGGCGGGCCGAGCCGAGTGGCGAATGCCGCGCCATCCAGCGGGTAGCCCGTTTCGGCTTTAAGCACGTCGAAGAGCGCGACCATCCCCGGGCGGGGGTCGATCAACGTCATATCGAGGTCAAATCCGACAGTGAAGCGCACATTTCGAGAGTACGACGGAGACCGTGGACACTTCATCGATCCAGCCAGGCTGATGCAGGACGGTGACCGAAAGGTTATCCCCGGGTGAGTTCCATCACGTTGAATACAGTCTCTTCGGGTGAGATCGCGACTTTATCGGGCGTGGATGCGCACTTCCGTCGCCTTGACGCTGAGGTAGACGCGCGCCCCTGGCTCGAGCCGCAACTCCGCGATTGCGGCGGGAGTGAGATCCGCAGCGATCGTCGCTACCGATTCGCCGCCGGCTCCAGAATTGGCCCTGCCCGTGCCAGAACCAGAACCACCGGGTATGACGCTGTCCTCGGGGTGCGCGCCGCGTACCCCTTCGACCCCAGCGTGTACCGTCGCACGAACCCGAACGGCCGACGGCCCCGGTTCAAGTGTCAACACGGTGGCCGGCCACGTGTTGCGGGGGCTGCCACCTCCGGTGTGCCCGAGGTATACCGCCACCGCCGAAGGCGCGAACAACGCAGTCACCGGAGCGTTCTGTGAAAGCACCTCGGCCGCGATCCCGGTGATGCCTACCCCGGGCCAGGAAGGCGCCGCGGGCCCAGCAATCGCGACCGGGCTACCCGGCTCGGCCGAGGACAGCGTCATACCTGTCATGATGTTGAGTCCGGCAAGTGCCGCCGAGAACGTGGACCGGGGCGTAGCCAGAACTCTTGCCGTGGATCCACTGTCAACGATCACACCGTCTTGGAGCACGATGACTCGATCGGCGAGTGTCGCGGCGTCTAATACATCGTGGGTGACCAGGATCGTCGGCGTGCCGTCGGCCCGGATGTGGGTGCGCAGCAGCTGACGAATTTCCGGAGCGGTCTGAGCATCGACGGCCCCGAGCGGCTCGTCGAGAAGCAGCAGTTCCGGCCCCGCGGCAAGCGCCCGCGCCAGTGCGACACGCTGTCGCTGCCCGCCCGACAGCTGCGCGGGCCTGCGACCACTAAGCTCCGTCAGGCCGAGTCGATCAAGCCAGTCGTGAGCAGCAGCGCGAGCCTGGTGGCGCGGCGCGCGTTGGGAGCGCGGGCCAAAAGCTACGTTTTCGAGGACGGTCAGGTGCGGGAACAGCAGCGGATCCTGGCCCATCAGGCCCACCTTGCGCTCGGCTGGTTCGACGAAGGTATCCGGCCCAGTCAGCATCCGCCCGGCAAGGAGCACTGTGCCCGAGTCCGGTCGGAGCAACCCAGCCAACACGGCCAGCAGTGTGGATTTACCGGCGCCGTTCGGACCAAGAACGGCGACGATTTCGCCGGGTGTTGCTTCGATGTGCACGTCCAGCATGAATGGGCCGCGCCGAAAAGTAATGGCGGCACGCAGAGCAGCAACCGGTGCGGCAGCGCCGAGCGGTGTCGCAGCGCCGTGCCGTGTCGCAGCGCCGAGCGGTGTCGCAGCGCCGAGCGGTGTCGCAGCGCCGTGCGGTGTCGCAGCGCCGTGCCCACCACTGGCGCTCATCGTTGCACCTCCGGTCGCCAGCCGCGGATCAAGAGCAGGAACACGATCGCGACGGCCACCAGCAGCAACGAGAGTGCAATCGCCGCGTCCTGATCAGCGCCGGATCCATTGAAGTTGGTGTAGATCGCCAGCGGCATGGTCCGAGTGATCCCCGCTGCATTGCCGGCGAATAGTGCCGTGGCCCCGAATTCGCCCAACGCGCGGGACAGGCACAGCACCGTGCCAGACAAAAGGCCCGGACGCACCAAAGGCAGAGTGACGCGGCGAAATACCGTCCACGGCCGCGCGCCGAGAGTGGCCGCAACCACGTCGTAGCGGGTGCCGGCAGTGCGCAATGCACCTTCCACCGAGATCACCAAAAATGGCATGGCGACAAAGCTCTCGGCCAAAACCACGGCGACCGTTGAAAACGGAATAGTGATCCCGAACCAGGTATCCAGGTATTGACCAGCCAGTCCCGTCCGACCGAGCAGATAGAGCAGTGCGATCCCACCGACCAGCGGCGGGAGCACCAGCGGCAACGTGACGAGCGCCCGGATCAGCCGGGTGAGCGCCGTATCAAAGCGGGCGAGGAGCAGGGCCAGCGGCACACCTAATACCAAGCACAGCGCCACGGCAGCAAGCCCGCATTGGACGGATAGCCACAGCGCATCGAGCGCAGCAGGCGACACAATGGCCGCTGGTATGGCGGTCCAGTTGGCCCGGACCACCAACGCCACCACCGGCAGCACCAAGAAGGCGATTCCGATCAGCGCGGGAGCATAGAGCCAGCGCGGTATTCGGGAACCGCCTTCTCTACCCCGTTTTCGAGGTCGTGTGTCTGGCGCAACTCCATAGCGTTGCGCCAGACCCACGACCTCAGGTGAGCGCATGGTCACGGTGTGCCGAAACCGACACCGGCCAGTACCTTTTGGCCTTCAGCGCTGGTGACCAGTTCAATGAATGCCTGCGCCGCCGCCACGTTCTTCGAGTCCTTTAGCGCCGCTATCGGGTAGACGTTGACCGCTTTGGCGGATTCAGGGAAATCGATTCCCTCGACGGTGTCTCCAGCCGAATTGATATCGGTCGCGTACACGAGTCCCGCGTCGGCGTTACCGGTCTGCACCTTGGTGAGCACCGCCTTGACGTTCTGCTCCTCACTGACCGGCTTTAGGTCGACACCTGCTGCATTTAGTGCCTTGTGCGAGGCTGCGCCACACGGTACTTCCGGCGCGCAGACGACAGTCAGTACCCGCGGCGCAGCGATATCAGCCAGCGACGTGATGTGCTTAGGGTTGCCGGGCGCGACCGCGATCCGCAGCGTGTTGGTGGCGAAATCGACCCGGTCAGCGACCAGGGTGGCAACCTTGTTCATATTTGTCTCGTCAGCGGAGGCGAATACGTCAGCCGGCGCTCCGTCCTGGATCTGTGTGGCCAGGGTGGACGAGCCGTCGTAGGTGATCTCCGGGAACGTGACCTTCGGGTGTTGCTTCTGGAAGACTCCGCGGAGGTCGTCGAACGTCGCCTTCAGGGAGGCTGCAGCGAAAATCAGCAGCGTGCCACTGAGTTGATCGCCTGCCTCGCCCGCAGCTGAGCTGGTCACGGCACTGCTGGTCACGGCGCTGCTTGTCACAGCACTGCTGGTCACGGCGCTGCTTGTCACGGCGCTGCTTGTCTGTGAAGTTGCTGCCGCAGAGGTTTCAGTGGACGTTGCACCGGCAGGCGATTCGTTGGAGCAACCAGCGGTCACTAAGGCGAGTGCAAGCACGCCAGCAAGCAACCCGACGAAAGGCGCGCGAGATCGCCCGACCGTACGAGGCCGATGGTGACCAGATAACTGTCGCATCTATTTCTCTCCAGGGGTTTCGATGATGACCGTGGTAGCTTTCACGACGGCGATCGCGAGGGAGCCGACTTCGAGGCCCATCTCCCGCACACCTTCGGAACTGATCAGCGATACGATTCGATGCGGCCCACACTGCATCTCAACCTGCGCCATCACGGTGTCCGTCGTGATTGCAGTGACCAGCCCGACGAGTTTGTTGCGGGCACTCCGGCCAATCCCGGACGGGTCCGGCGTGGCATCGGCGTGGGCACGCGCGAATTCGGCGAGCTGTGCACCGTCCAGCACCTTGCGCCCAGCGTCATCGATGGACGCGGCAAGGCTGCCTGAATCGACCCATCGCCGAACAGTGTCGTCGCTGACGCCCAGCAACGATGCCGCCTGGCTAATCCGTAATTGCGTCATTGGTAGATGATACGTTCCGCATATACGGAATCAAACCGGGTATGACGCAGTTCTCAGTGATCCTGACGGTGTATCAATAAAGGCAAGTCAGGCAGTCAGAGCGGCTGGTTCGGCACGTAAGCAATTGCGCCCCGCAGCCTTGGCTCGATACAGCTGTTGGTCGGCTGCATTGACCAGCGCCTCGGGCCTGTCCATCGGCGGATGCGCCGAGGCCACCCCCGCGCTGACCGTGAGGATCGTCTGATCGCCCTCGGTCGCGGTGAGCGGAATGCCGATGCGGCGCCCACCCTTCAGGATCTGTCTGGCAACCGCGGCCGCCTCCGCAGCGCCCAGTCCCGGCAGCATGCAGATGAATTCCTCGCCGCCGTACCGCGCCGCTACCTGGCCTGACGCCAGCGGCATTGTCTCCCGGACAACGTCGGCAACCAGCCGCAGTGCGTGATCGCCAGCGATATGACCCTGCGAATCATTGAGCGTCTTGAAGTGGTCGATGTCCACCATCAGCACCGCTAGCGGTGTCCCGGAACGCTGCCAATATTCGAAGGTCCGCGCCAGCTCTGCATCGACCGTGCGGCGATTCATAAGCCCGGTGAGCGGGTCGACCGACGAGAGCGCTAAGAGCATTTCGCGCTGCGCGAAAAGCACCCGACGCTCCGGTTGGGCACGCCGAGCCTCGGAGAAGCACAGTACCTACGTAAGGACGATGGTCGTTGCCGTGTAGACGACGTCGATATCCAGTTCGGACCTGGCTGCCAATTATCAAGATCGGAACGGTAACCGCGGTATAGGCCAGTCCGAGAGCCGTCACCGCCGGCAGGTGCAGCGGGACTGCAAGGTAGATGACGGCAACTCCGCCGACCACCAGGATCGCACCACGAAACCCCATGCCAGGTGCGGTTGCCAGCACGATGGCAACGAGCGCAATCATCACCGCAACGGAACCCGAGACCCATCGCAAGAGCCAGGTATGACGACGCTCTCGCAAGCCCTATCACGAGAGCTATATCGACACCGGTCCCTACCACTTGCGTCATAATCTGACCCACAGAGTGAGTCTGTCCGGCGCTCAGGCCGACGCGGTTGATGAACGAATAGCCGAATGTGGCCGCATTGGCTAGCAAGATCACGACCAGGCTGACCAGCACGGTGCGCCGCTGCGCCAGCAGGTTGTACCCGCGGAACCGTTGCTCCTGGACCCGATCCGTAAGTTCGGCTGTCCAGCGCGTGAGGCTCGGGCGAGTAAGTTCCACAGCAGACACTTTTCCCGTGCCATCCGTGGCCAACCGCTGCACCGATATTAGCAGGATGTGCCCATACAGTTACAGTCCGTTATATGTGTAGCGGATGCAGATGTCATGTGCCGAAATTGGTTCCCGAATGGCCCTGCCCGGCGCTATTAGCCGGTGCACCTCGCGCACTCTCAGTAACTACGATGCGAACTACGGCACGCTCAGCAGCGACGGAGCGTCGTGATCCTCACACCGCACGCAGTCGCGACCGTCTCCTTTAGCCCGGTACATAGCCCGATCGGCGGCGTCGATAAGGTCCTGCGGATTGACCATCGCCTTGGCGGCCGAGGCAATACCCACACTGAGGGTTATGGGCCTGTCGTAGGACTTGATCGTCGAATTGCGCGGCACCACGGCCTGCTCGATTCCTGCACCCCGCACTGCGGCGCCGATCCGCTCAGCGATCGCATGGGCGACGTGATGCTCTTCTGCCGGCAGCAGGACGACGAACTCCTCGCCGCCGTAACGAGCGACTTGATGGTTACTACCCTTGCGCAGTGAGCCGCGGATTGCGTCGGCAACCATGCGCAGCGCAATATCGCCTGCTTGGTGCCCAAGCGTATCGTTAAGCCGCTTGAAGTGATCAATGTCGAGCATGAGCACCGTCGGCGTGCGGCCGGTTGACGTCCACACGCGCCACGCAGCGGCAGACCGTTCGTTGAACGAACGACGGTTCGCTAGTCCGGTGAGGACATCTATAGCGGAGAGCTGTCGCAGATCTTCACGTTGTGCGAACGAGTTGCGCAGCTCCTGGTGCACACGGCGCGCCTCGGCGACCCCAACAAAGTGCGCTAGCGACGCGACCGCCAGCGTGTACCCGACATCAGCAGGCCTCGATGTCGGGCCGACTAGTAGCCAGGCCGGAATAGTGACCGCTGAATAGATGAAGGCTGTCATCGTGCTGGCGAGCAGGTCCAGCCGCGACGAAAAGTACGCCACAAACACGCCGCCAGCAACGAGCAGAGTGACCTGGGAAACCAACTCGGTCCCTACCGCGATCACCACCGCGGCCATGCCGGGCACCACGAACGCTGCGGCCACGACCGCACCCGACGTCCATTTCGGCGACCGGTCCGACCACATGACGAGGGACAGTAGGAATCCAACGGCCGCACCGATGCCCAATATCCACGCGCGAGAGCCGGCGATGGGCATATTGCCGACGACGCGCGCCAGCGGCCACTGCCCCATCGTAATCAACGTCATCACGACAACGGCCGCCCACGCGGATCTCCGCTGCAGCGGAAACTGTTGGCGAATAAAGCGTTGCTCCCGCTCCGGATCATCGAAACGTGCCCGGACTCTGGTGATCTGGAACAGTGATCCGGCAGCGGCATCATTGGCGCAGAACTTCGCCCTCCGCGTCGTCGCCATAACCATCTCGCTGTCTATGAATAAATCCCGGCTGGCTCGGACCGCGACCTGCCCCGAGTGTCGTTTTCGCAACTGAGTGTATCGGGTTGACTACGCGCTGCCCTTCGTCAGGATCGCAGTCGGGGATACGGTCAGGATTGCCGCCAGGATCGTGGCCGTCACGGCGCGAGAACCGGATGCCGATGGCCTAGCTCGGCTGCCACCTCGATTGCGATCAGGCGGAAGCGCTCGGCCGCAGGCGACAGGACCCGATCGCGCCGCCAGGCCAGTCGGATCACTCGGGCGGGAATCGGTGGATCGAGCGTGCGGATCGCCAAGCGTGGGTCGTCCAGCTCATCGAGCAGCGCCAGCCGCGGCAAAATAGCGAGGCCCAGGCCCGCGCGCACCATGGAGATCACCACCCCGTTGTCCGCGCTGCGAAACACATAGTCCGGTTCGCATCCCGCGGCGCGCAGTGTGTCGTCGAGCTCATCCTGGAACGTGCTCGCGATCTGCCCGATAAGCGGACCGGCTGCCAAGCGCTGAATTGAAACCGGGCCCGGGCCAGCATCTTCCGCGCGCGCGAGCACCACGAACGGGTCGGTCAGTACATCGATCCGCTTGATTGTCGGCGCGTTGCCGTTGACCAGGAACGTGACGTCGAGGTTGCCGCTCGTCAGGCCCTCGACAAGCTCGGTTTCCTCGTAATGCTCCTCCAGGCGCATGTCCAGACCGGGTCGCTCCGCCCGCAGCCGCCGCAAGATCGTCGGCAGCAGCGCGGTCGAAATCGACTGAATGGTGCCGACGTCGATCCGGCCGAGATCTCCAGAGCGATAGTTCGAGACGTCGGTCGCGATCGCCTCGAGCACGCCGAGCAGTTCGTGGACCCGCTCCAAAAGGACCCCGCCAAGCGGGGTCAAGGTGACCGGCTTCGGGCCCCCATGTCGTTCGAAAAGGGTGGCGCCAATGACGGCCTCCAGCGCCGCGATCTGTTGACTGACGGCAGATTGCGTGTAGCCCATTCGCGACGCAGCACGTCCGAACGTGCCCTCGACCGCCACCGCACGAAACGCCAGCAGCAGCCGCGTGTCTAGATCGCGGACCCGAATCGGTTCGGTCTGTGGTTTCAGCTGCGGGGCCGCCCGATGTTTCTGCGTTCGCCTCTTCTGCGGCGTGAGAGCCGACACATCGTTTTCGTAGTGTGTCCGGCGTTCCTGCTGGTCCGGGTCATTCATAAGTAAATCTTATCATTAGTAGCAGGGTCAATCATTGGATCTACTAGTTCGGAGCTCCTACAGTTGGGGATGAAAGAGGGACGGAAGCAACAATTCCGCCCCACCGAATGCACCATTCAGCAGCCCTCAGGGAGGCCGCCATGACCATGTTCGCCACCGCACCTGCGGTCATCACCAGACGCCCGATCGAAGCTCGTCCGGTACTGACCGACCGCGCCCGTACCGCGCCGGATGCAAAGACACTGATGCATTGGGGCTTCGCCGTAGATAACGATGGCATCACCGCTCACGAAGAAGCCGCATTGGTCGTAGCCAATGCCGCTACCCGCCAGGGCCTCAAGCCCATCCTGATCGACATTCTCGCCGATCGGCGTGAGCCATCCGTCGCTCGCCAGCGCGCATTCGGTCGGCTGGCACTCGCGCTCTCGCGCTAAAACTCACTTGGGTAACGTAGTGCGCCCCGCAACGGGATTGGTTGCGGGGCGCATTACGTTCGTGCGTGAGTCGCGCGGGTTCTCAGAACCCGGCAATCAGCTCACCGCAGCCAACACCGCCCGCGACGTGAGCACCTGGGCTAAGTGCGATCGGTATGCCGCCGGCGCAGTGGCGTCGTCGACCGGGGACGTGCCCTCCGTCGCAGCCTGGGCAGCAGCGCGTACTGCCTCATCGGTAGCCAGCCCTCCCTCGAGAGCCCGCTCCACAGCCCGCGCCCGAATCGGCGTGGCGCCCATATTGGTGAGAGCGACCCGCGCAGTCATCACGGAACCCCCACCGGCGAGCACGGCAGCCGCAACTGCGACCGTCGACCACGCCTGCGAGACGGTGTGGAACTTCTCGTAGTGCGCACCCCACCCGGCATATGAGTCGAATGCAATCGCGGTCAAGAGCTCGTCGTCCTCCAGAGCTGTCGTGAAGTAGTCGGTGAAAAATTCTTGTGCAGGAACGGTTCTCGACCCATTCGGCCCGGAAATACGCATCTCCGCATCAAGTGCCACCGTCACCGCGCCCAGGTCCCCCGCCGGGTCCGCGTGCGCTAACGCACCACCAAGCGTGCCGCGATAGCGCACCTGCGGATCAGCAACCTGCTCCGTCGTCTTCGCGAGAAGCGAGAGATGCTGCCGCACAAGTGGGTTTTCGATTACGTCGTGGTGCGTCGTCATTGCGCCCACCACAATTTTGTCGCCCTCTTGCCGAATCCCGCGAAGTTCCTCCACCTTGGACAGGTCGACGAGCAGCGTGGGGGCTGCCATCCGCAGCCGTAAAACTGGCAGCAATGACTGCCCGCCTGCCAGTACCTTTGCCTCGTCACCGCCTTCACGCAACGCGGCCAGCGCCTCGGCGATCGAGTTCGGTGCGACGTAATCGAATGCTGCGGGGATCATGCCGCACCTCCTGTTGCTGAGTTATCAGAGTTGCCATGACCGTCATCGTTGTTACCGGCGTTGCCGCCGTTTTTAGCGTCATGAATCGCCTGCCACACGCGAGCCGGTGTCATCGGCATCTGCACGTCAGTGACGCCAAACTGGCGCACTGCATCCAGCACGGCGTTGACCACCGCCGGCGTCGAGGCGATAGTTCCCGCCTCTCCTACGCCCTTCACGCCGAGAGGGTTCGACGTAGCTGGCGTCACGGTCCTGTCGGTGGTGTAGTGCGGCAGGTCGACCGCGCTCGGCACCAGATAGTCCACGAACGAGCCCGACGTGAGCTGCCCTTCTTCCGAGTACAAGGCCTCCTCATAGAGCGCTTGTGCGATGCCCTGAGCGATGCCGCCGTGTACCTGTCCGTCGACCAGGAGCGGGTTGATAACGGTGCCGATATCGTCCACCGCAACGTATCTCCGGATGACCGATTTCCCAGTCTCAGTGTCTACGTCAACCGCCACGAGGTGCGTGCCGTGCGGGAACGAGAAGTTCTCCGGGTCATACGTCGCCTCGCTATCCAAGGTCGACTCGCATCCGTCCGGCAGATTGTGCCCAGAAAACACGGCAAACGAAATGTCTGCGATCGTCAGCGAGCTTTCCGTGCCACGCACGGTGAACGTGCCGTGACTGACCTCGATGTCGTCTTCGGACGCCTCAAGAAGGTGCGCCGCAATGATTTTCGCCTTCGCAATCACCTTGTCGGCGGCCTTGACCACAGCAATTCCGCCCACCACCAGGGACCTCGACCCGTACGTGTCCAGGCCCTTCGCAGAGACATTGGTGTCGCCGTGCAGGATCTTTACGTTTTCAAACGGGACACCTAGCCGGTCGGCGACAATCTGCGAGAAGCCGGTCACGTGCCCTTGGCCGTGCGGCGAAATCCCGGTAATCACCTCGACCACGCCGGTCGGGAGCATGCGGATCGACGCCGCCTCCCAGCCGCCTGCCGCGTACGACAGCGACCCGAGCACCCGAGAGGGTGCGAGCCCGCACATCTCGGTAAACGTTGAGGTGCCAATGCCGAGTTGGACTGTTGCTCCTTCGTCGCGGCGCTTCTTCTGCTCCGCGCGCAGTTCGTCATACCCGAAAAGTTCCAGCGCTTTGGCGGTCGCAGCCTCGTAGTTGCCGGTGTCGTACGTCATGCCGGAAACGGTGGTGAACGGGAATTCCTCGTGCGTGATCCAGTTCTTGCGGCGCAGCTCGATCGGGTCCATGCCTAGCTCGGTGGCGAGTTCGTCGATCATCCGCTCGACGCCGAAGGTGGCCTCCGGGCGTCCGGCGCCGCGATACGCGTCCGTCATGACTTCGTTGGTGAATACGTTCGTGCAGGAGAAGTGGTACGCGGGAATCTTGTAGATGCCGTTGTACATAAACGCGCCGAGGATCGGGATACCCGGGCCGATAAGCGCCAGGTAGGCCCCCATGTTCGCGGTCAGGTCGACGTCGAAGCCGGTGATGGTGCCGTCTTTGCGCGCGCTCATGGTGAAGTGCTGGATCTGGTCGCGGCCGTGATGCGCAGCGACCATACACTCGGATCGGGTTTCGGTGTACTTGGCGGGCTTGCCGAGTTGCCGGGCCACCATGATGGTGACTACCTCTTCCGGAGTTACCTCGAGTTTCCCGCCGAATCCGCCACCCACATCTGGCGCAATGATATGCAGTTCATGTTCCGGAATCCCTTGCGACAGAGTCAATACCGTGCGCAGGACGTGCGGAATCTGGGTCGCGGACCACACCGTGATCTGGTCGTTGGCGCCGTTCGGATCGCACACCGTGGAGCGCGGCTCCATGTAGGCGGGGATCACGCGCTGCTGACGGAGTGTGCGCTCCACAACAATCTGATCCGGATCGTTTCGGGCCGCGGCGATCGCGTCTTTCGCGCTACCGCCCGTACCGGCGTCAGCTGAGTCGTACACCCAGGTCGCGTTGACGTTGCTGCCGAGTTCCTCATGTATGACGGGGGCGCTGCCGTCTCTCGCCGCGGCCAAGTCGGTGACAGCGGGCAACGGGCTGTAATCCACCGTGACGAGTTCGGTGGCATCCACCGCGTCGGTCTTACTGCGCGCGGCGATGACCGCAACGATTTCCCCGACGTGGTTGACGGTATCTGTCGGCACCGGCAGGTGTACCGGCGACTTCATGTCCGGGGTGATGGGCCAGACGCAAATGAGACCGCCCTGCTCCGGGAAATCCTTGCCGGTCCACACGCCGATTACGCCCGGAGCTTTCCGCGCCTGCTCCACGTCGATCGACGTGATAGTGGCGCGGGCATGCGGTGAGCGAACCATGGCCAGGTGCACCATGCCGGGCAGCGTCATGCCGTCGGTGAAGGTGTTGTGGCCGGTGATCAGGTGCTGGTCTTCTTTGCGGGTGCGAGAGCGGCCGATCTCGGCCTCGGGGGCTGCTGCGGTAGTCGCTTCGGTGGTAGTCACTGTGCGCTCCCTACTCCGGCTGTTGCGGCTGCGTCGGCGAGTGTCTCAGCGGCTTCCTGGACCGCCGCGACGATGTTTTGATATCCGGTGCAGCGACACAGATTGCCGTTCAATCCTTCTCGAATCTCGGCCTCGGTGGGGTGCGGGTTTTCCTTAAGCAGGCTCACCGATCGCATGATCATGCCTGGGGTGCAATACCCGCACTGCAGTGCATGCTTTTCATGGAAGGCCTGTTGCACGGGATGCAACTGGCCGTTCAGTCCGGCAAGGCCCTCAATAGTGGTGACCTCATGCCCGTCGGCTTGAACCGCGAGCACTGAACAAGACTTGATCGAGACCCCGTCCAAAAGGACAGTGCACGCGCCGCAGTTGGACGTATCGCAGCCGATCAGCGTGCCCGTTTTACCGAGGTTCTCGCGCAAATACTGGACCAGCAAGAGCCGCGGCTCGACCTCGTCGGAATAAGTTGTCCCATCCACCGTGACAGATATTTTCGCCATTGATTCTCCCTTACCCGGTGCTCAGTTCTTGGGTCGTTCGTCACGCCTGCCTACCGCCACGTGACGTGCTTCACATGACGATGCCCTGAGTTCGTAACCTCCGCAACACGCGAGCGTTCACATCCGTAGAAGCGTCACTAATGACAGGTTCAATCCGCAATTGCGGTTTTTGACGGCGAGAAATCTCGCGTCGCGTCACGCAAACCAGGTATGACGACATTCAACGCGTGAGCCGATCCGCACCCGCGAAGCTCACCAGCGACGAATCCGGCATGGCCGCGATCAGCGTCATACCGGCTCGGTCGGCGAGCTGCGCGGCCAAAGACGTCGGCGGCCCGACCGAGACGACCACGGACACCCCTGCCATGCAGGCTGTCTGGACACCGTCAAAGTCGGCGGCCCCGCTGATCACCAACACGACGCCAGCCAGTGGGATACAACCATCGGCCGCAGCCCAGCCGACAACCTTGTCGACGGCGCGGGCTTGGTGCACGTCTTCCCGCACCACGAGCAGCGCGCCGGTCGCAGCGTCCAGCAGCGCTGCCGCTGCGGTTGACCCAGTCTTGGCAAAGAGGGGGCGCTGTTCCCCCAGGAGTCGCCCAGCCTCGGCCGCGAGCTGGGCCGTCATACCTAGTGTCCTATCTTGTGCGGCAACAGTGACGTGGTGTGCGGATGCTGCGCAAACCGCGTCGATCAGCGATTGTCCGCACACGCCAAGCGAACTCGCCGCTGCGGCGGCTTCGATTCCACCTGGCGCTTGCGGCTTCAGTCCTGGAGCAAGGGTCATAGCGAGCACGTTGTAGGTGTTGGCGCCGACGTCGTTGGTACCGGGACAGAACTCGCCCGAGAAGACTTGGTCGCCCGATGTAATGGCGCCCGCCGAGAGGAGCAGCCCGATCGCGAGCTCAACATCGTCGCCAGGCGTGCGCATCACGGTCCCGAAGACGCGTCCGTTCACCTGGATTTCGAGGGGCTCCTCGACGGCTTGCACCCGCTCAGCGGGGAACACCGCGCCGTCGGCAGCGAACTCCGCGACCCGATGCCGCATCGTGATCCTGCCCATGCCGTTACCTGCTTCCTGCCCGTCCCACACCCCAGTCTGCCCCGCACCAAGTCCCCTCCCCCCACAAGGTGCGGACCGATTGCGAAGGTGCGTGCGCGATTGAGTCCGCACCTTCGCAATCGGTCCGCACCTTTGGGTGGCCGGTTGGGTGGCCGGTTCGGATTGCTGGGCAGAGCGGCATATCCCCGGGCGCGCCCCGTGTTTATTTCGCTTACCCTGTAGGCATGCCTCAGCACTTGCCCGAACGGCCCGGAACCGCGCCTACGGATGCAGGGCAGGACGCGCCGGCAGCTACACCATCGGAACCACTGGTACAGCCCCCCGCAACCCCGCCGATCGACCTGCGCGGACGCGCCATGCGTGACATGCGGATTTCCGTCACCGACAGGTGCAATTTCCGCTGCGTGTACTGCATGCCGAAGGAAATTTTCGGCCGCGATTTCGCATTCATGGATCGCTCCGAGATCCTCACGTTCGAAGAGATCACCCGGCTAGTGCGCGTCGGCGTCGCGCACGGCGTGCGGAAGGTGCGCCTGACCGGCGGAGAGCCGCTACTGCGCAAAGGCATCGAGGAGCTGATCACCGAGATCGCCGCGCTGCGCACCCCCTCAGGCGATCCGATCGACATCGCTTTGACCACCAACGGTTCCGCCCTCGCATTCAAGGCGCAATCCTTGTATGACGCCGGTCTGAAGCGGGTCACGGTCTCACTAGATTCGCTCGACGACGCCACATTCCGCGCAATGAATGACGTCAACTTCCCCGTCTCCAAGGTGCTGCACGCGATCGACGTGGCCCAAGAGGTGGGCCTCGGACCGATCAAAATCAACGTCGTGGTGAAGCGAGGCGTCAACGATCAGGACATCGTGTCGCTGGCGCAGCATTTCCACGGAAGCGGATTCGTGCTGCGGTTCATCGAGTTCATGGACGTCGGCGCCACCAACGGCTGGCGGATGGATGACGTAGTGCCATCGGCTGAAGTAGTCGAGCGAATCTCGACAGTACTACCGCTGGAGCCGGTGGATTCGGACTACGTGGGCGAGGTCGCGGCCCGCTGGCGGTACGTCGACGGCGGCGGCGAGATCGGCGTGATCTCGTCGGTCACGGCGCCATTCTGCGGCACGTGCACGCGGGTGCGGATCTCTACCGAAGGCAAGCTCTTCACCTGCCTGTTCGCGGACCACGGACACGATCTTCGCGCTCTAATGCGCAACGGTTGCACCGACGCCGAACTCGAGGCCACAATGTCGTCCATTTGGCTCGCGCGCGACGACCACTATTCCGAAATTCGCTCGTCGCTGACCGAGGAACTGCGTCGCGACGGCCGCCGCATCGAAATGTCGTATATCGGCGGATAGCTGCCGCTGGCTCACACCACCGGCCGCTCCAACCGGATGATCACCGACTTTGATGCGGGCGTATTGCTACCCTCGGCGGTGAAGTCGAGCGGCACGAGTTCATTGGCCTCCGGGAAATAGGCTGCGGCGCACCCGCGCGCGGACGGATACGAGACGACCCGCCAATTCCGTACCGCACGATCCCGGCCGTCGGCGAACTCGCTGTGCACATCGACGCGGTCTCCGTCCCGAAACCCCAGGTCGAGCAGGTCAACAGGATTGACGAACAACACCTCACGGCCTTTTTTGATGCCTCGGTAACGGTCGTTCAGGCTGTAGATTGTCGTATTGAACTGGTCGTGCGATCGCATCGTTTGCAGGATCAGCCGACCGGGCGGGCACTCGACATAGCCGAGCTCCGCAATGCTGAACTCGGCTTTCCCGGACGGGGTGGTGAACGTGCGGGAGTCTCGCGGGCCATGCGGCATGACGAATCCCTGTTCCTGGCGTATCCGCACGTTGTAGTCTTCGCAGCCGGGCACCACGCCAGAAATGTGATCGCGGATCGCGTCATAGTTGTTCTCGAAACCGGCCCAGTCGATCCCGCTTGTCTCGCCGAGGACAGCGCGAGCCAGGCGCGTCACGATCGATACCTCGGACAGCAGCGTGCCCGCGACCGGTGGTACCCGACCGGCCGATAAATGTACGGCGCAGACGGAGTCCTCCACCGACACGAATTGCGGTCCGCTGGCTTGAATGTCAATCTCGGTGCGCCCCATGGTGGGCAGGATCAGCGCTTCGGCGCCCACCACTGCGTGCGACTGGTTGAGCTTGGTAGACACCTGCACGGTCATTTCGGTCGACTGCAGCGCCGTCCTGGCAGTGTCGGTGTCGGAGATCGCACCGACCAAGTTGCCGCCCATCGCGAACCACACCTTGACGCGCCCATCCCGCATACCGCGAATCGCGTCAACTGCGTCAACCCCTGGCTCGCGCGGCGGATTGAACCCGAACTCTCGCTCGATGGCGTCGAGGAAGTCCGGCGGCATCTGCTCCCAAATACCCATAGAGCGATCGCCCTGCACATTCGAATGCCCGCGAATGGGTGAGGCGCCAGCGCCCGGCCGCCCGATATTGCCGCGGAGCAGCAGAAGATTGACGACCTCGCGGATCGTGGGCACAGCCTTCTTGTGCTGCGTGAGCCCCATCGCCCAGGTGATGATCACCCGGTCAGCGTGGATATAGCGGTCAGCGAGCTCATCAATCTCCGCGCTGGAAAGCCCCGTATCGCGAAGTACCTCGGTCTCGTCGAGGTGCTCCAGGTGCTCGGCGTATTCGTCGAATCCGTTGCAGTACCGATCCAGGAAAGCGTGGTCGAGAACCGTTCCCGGCCTGGCCTTTTCGGCGTCCAGGACCCGCTTGGATACGGCCTGCATTAACGCCATGTCACCGGCGAGGCGAATCTGCAGGTACTGATCGGCGAGCCCGGTTCCGTGGCCGAGGATTCCGCTGATCTTTTGCGGGTTCTTGAACCGCATCAGCCCGGCTTCCGGCAGCGGATTGATCGCGACGATCTGGGCACCAGCCTCCTTCGCCTCTTCCAGAGCGGTGAGCATCCGCGGGTGGTTGGTGCCGGGGTTCTGGCCCATGATGATAATCAGGTCGGACTTGGCGAAATCCTTGTAAGCGACGGTGTTTTTGCCGATGCCTATGCTTTCCGACATCGCCAAGCCGGTCGACTCATGGCACATGTTCGAGCAATCGGGCAGGTTGTTGGTGCCGAATTTGCGAACGAACAACTGGTAGGCGAACGCAGTCTCGTTCGCGGTGCGGCCGCTGGTGTAGAACGCAGCCTCGTTCGGCGAATCCAAGCCGTTGAGCTTCGAGCCGATGATGCGGAACGCCTCACCCCAGCTGATCGGCTGATAGTGGTCTTTGCCGGCGGCCTTGTACACCGGCTCAATCAGCCGCCCCTGCTGCCCAAGCCAATACTCCGACTTCCCTAAGAGATCGTTAATGGAGTGCTCCGACCAGAACGACGTCGGCACGGTCAGCGGCGTGGCCTCCCAGGTGACTGCCTTCGCGCCGTTCTCGCAGAACTCCGCCGTCTTGCGATGGTCCGGATCCGGCCAGGCGCAGCTCATGCAGTCGAAACCGTCGGTTTGGTTCATGGCGCTGAGCAGCTTCACACTTCGAGCGATGCCCATGTCGCGCAGGGCCGGCCCCATCGAGTGCGCGACTCCGGGAATTCCGCCCGCCCACGTTTTCGGCTTGCCGACCTCCAAATCGACTTCATTCACGTCGGTGACCAGGGCCTTCTTCTTCGTCATGCTGCACCGTCTCTCATGCTGCGCTGCCTTCCATGCTGGCTACCTTGGCGCCCGCCGTACTGGCGTCCTTGCTGCGTTCCGTACCGGCTGTCGCACCTTGTATGACGGCTGAGCGATCCCCGTGGTTGGACTCTTCCCCAGAGACGCGCTCGGCCCCCGCGTAGATCACCATCGAGTCGCCGCGCAAAAATCCGATCAGCGTCATTCCCGCCTCAGCCGCCAGGTCGACGGCCAGCGACGATGGCGCGGACACCGCGGCCAATACCGGAATTCCGGCCATCCACGCCTTTTGAGTGAGCTCGAAGCTGGCGCGGCCCGAGACCATCAGCACGATTCCGCGCAGCGGTAGCCTTCCCTGCGCCGCCGCCCAACCGATCACCTTGTCGACCGCGTTATGACGACCGACGTCCTCGCGCACCACCAGCAGTTCACCGGTCGCGGAGTCGAAAAGGCCTGCGGCATGCAGGCCGCCGGTCTTGTCGAACACGCTTTGGTGCTCGCGGAGCCTGGTCGGCATCGCGGCCAAACGCGCAGCATCTATGACGAGATCCGCGTCGGTAACTCCGTAGACCGACCGGGTTTTCACGGCGTCGATGCTGGCGCGGCCGCACAACCCGCAGGAGCTCGTCGTATAGAACGCCCGGGCCAGGCTCGGATCGGGCGCCGGAACCCCTGCAGCGAGCGACACGTCCAACACGTTGTAGGTGTTCACCCCGTCGTCCGTGGCGCCGGCGCAATAGCGGGCTGCCTGCACATCCGAGCCTGAATGCACGATTCCCTCGCCGAGTAGGAATCCCATCGCTAGTTCCACATCGTTACCCGGGGTCCGCATGGTGATGGCCATCGCGCGGCCACCCACTCGGATCTCGAGCGGCTCCTCAACAGTGACGACATCTTCGGTTCGGACCGAAGGCATGCCGACCTGTTGGCGAACCACGCGACGACGTGCCGTGATGCGTCCCATCGGTACCATCCCCGTTTCTGCCCGCCGCTGTGCGACACGATTGTGACGGCTGTTCGTGAAACCGTAGCCCTGTTCACAGTCGCGAGCGAGGCGCAGGTCGTGAGTCTGACGCAACCGTAGGGAGTTGCGCCGGACT
>JBDTAR010000146.1:0-7626 GCA_039924545.1 Nakamurella sp.
ATCGCCAACGGCCAATCCCTCTCCGAAGACTGCAACTACACACGCACCGCACCCGGCTGGCGAGGCCGCTGCAACCCCGACGGCAGCATCACCATCACCACACCAACCGGGCACATCTACCACTCGGACGTGCGGCGCACCGCGTAAGCGGGCCGCTGCCACTACGCCGTGACGACGGAACGCTTGATAGAACACCGTCCAAATGCCGGGTTGAGCCCGTGGAGTAGCGACAGTGCATCATCGACGACATTCTCGACAGCGCCTTCGAAGGTGCCAAGGGCGTAGGAAAAGCAGCAATTGAACGATGCACGCACGCGAACCGCTGTGGCCGGCAACTACGATCCCGTGGCGCGTCCGGTCGGTCCCTCGCAGTTCAGTCCATTCGCGCCTGCATCGCAATCGAAGTCACACCCTCCGACACCATCGGTGACAGCGACGTGCGGCACCTGAACTGGCTTTCCAGACAGCTCGGATCGCGACTCACCGACCGAATCGTGGTGAACACCGGCCCGTATGCGTACCGCCGCCCAGATGGTGTTGCCATTGTCCCGCTCGCACTGCTTGGACCGTAGCCGCAGGCGCGGCAAGTGCGACTACTTCTGCAGAACAAACGTGAAGATGATGGCAAGCGCTACGACCGTCATACATATCGCGATCACCAGGCCGATCGGATAGTTATCCTCCGGCTCGGGTTCTGGTTCGGGTTCTGGTTCCGGCTCCGGCTCTGGCTCGGGCTCTGGTTCCGGCTCGATGATCACCATCAGCAGCCCACACCGCACACATGTCACCGCGACGGGCGAATTCGGCTCACCGCAATGGGGGCACGCCACAAACGCCGTCGCCGCTCGGCCCACCGTGCCGGGCAGTCGCTTGAGAGACCCGCTCGTGGCGTCACCCGCCATCGCCACCACGGCAGCCTTCGCCCAGAACAGCGGAAAGTCGCACTTCGGGCAGAAGTCGTCCGCGCGGCGCTGCGACGGGTCGATCATCGACGTCTCGCCGCACTCCGGGCACGTAATCCACTCAGTAGCTTCGGTCATCGTTCCTCCTGAGTACTGAGCAGCCGCCGCTCTCCGACGAACAACTCGGCCCGCACATGCGCCGGAATTTCATCCCGCACCAACGCCACAAACTCGTCCTCCGACAAATGCCCCGTGCCTTCCACTCGCATCTGCACCCAGGCAACATCCTCCGGGGCTTCGCCCTCCGACCACACTCCCCCGCCGTCGGTGACCTCGGCCGGTGATCCCGACAACATCGTCAGGTACGCCTCCAGCCCACGGCGGGTACCCCGCTGCGCCATCGCCTTCGCGCTACTACGCAAAATGACCCGCTGCACGGCGTCCGGCAGCGACGGATCCACTGTGCGCACATCAATCCACGAAGCGAGGTAACTCAGCATCGGCGTCGGCGTCACCGTCGCATCCGGCACGTGCACGATCTGGTCCGCATCGTCCATTAACGACTCGGCCATCTCCTGGAAGATGGACACGAACCTCACGAAGAAGTCGCTGCCCAGCATCCCCACCGGCAGCTGATTTACCAGCCACAGCGGATGACGCGGCAGCGGTGATACCCGAGCCTCACGACGCCGAACTGGGGGCGTGTGAGCACGGGGGATGGCGGGCTCCGGGACCACGGGCAGGTTTCGAGGCGCCCTTTGGATCTCGCCGCTCACCTCACCACCACGCGATGCGGACCCGACAGGAACAGCGACTGCGCATCCAGCCGGACGACATCGCGGCCGCCGCCGATCCGCTCACCGCTGCGCAGGTCGTACTCGTACAAGAGCACCTCATCGACGCGATCGATGCCCTCGACCGACTCCAGAAGCTGCGTGATTGTCGCCGCGTTCACATCAGCGTCGAACAGCCAGCCCTCCCCATCAACGCCGCCGGTGAGCGGGTGCAGGTACCTGGTGAGCGCCGCGCTCGCCCGTTGACGGATCAGCGCGAGTGGGCGACCGGCCGGCGCATGCACCAGCGCCGCGACCGAGACCCCTTGGTAGAAGGGCGTTCCCACCTCCACCGAGGCTCCCACCAGGCGGTGTGCATCTAAGTATGACGAAATCCTCGACAGTAGCGGTGCGGACAATGCGAAGTCGTCTAGGTGATGCAGCTGAGGGTCGGTCCGCACTTGCGGAACGACGAGAACGCGGATCGGCCGTCGCCCGTCCGTCGATGGAAGGCATCGCGCGCGCGCCACCTCGATCGACGATTCCAGCGTGAGTCGCTCGAAGTCCTTGGCCGTGACGGCTCGCTGACCAGTCCGAAGCGTGAGCGGGCCGCGCTCCTTTGCCTCCGACACGGTCTCCGGGTCCACGCCGCCAGCCGCCGCGCGCAGATTGACAGCGGCGGAGATATAAGGGACCGCTGAGCGCAGCACCGTGAGCGTGCGGGAACCGACATTGCCCGCAGCGCCACCGCCCGTCCGATAGGACGACACCCGAATTTCCGCACCATCATGCGGGACCCGGCCGTGCTGCCGCACCGTGCCATCCGGGTAGCGGATGCGCGGCCCGAAGCCAATCACGCCACTCGACGAATTCCACGTGAAATGCGCGTCGGTGTGACCCGACCTAGAGAAGTCTTCGACTTCCGTCCACTCAATCGGCTCTCCGCCATCGGTGATCACGACAGTCTCACTGGGCCTGCGCGGCAGTACGGGGCTCTGGGCTACCCGGAACTCCTGCCCCGAGCTGCCGTCCGACCGGCCCAAGAACTCGGCCGGAGCATCGGAGGAGTGCTCCGCTGTGATCGTGCCGCCGAGCGCGGCTACCTCTAGTGAGGCAATCCGCGGGGAGGCTTGATAGGTCGGCTGTCCGGGTAGCGGCGCGGTGAGTCGGCAACGCAGCCAGTACGCCGAAACACCCGCCAGGACGAGGGCTTCGTGTTCCAGCGGGATCAGCAACGTCACATCGCCGGCGCGGTTGAGCCCACCGGTGGTGTCCGAGTAGACGTCGGCAGCGATCCACGCCTCGCCGTTCCACACCTCCCAGGCAAGCGGTGGATTAGTCGGATCCACGCCCAGGCCCTGCGCCTCGGCCTGCACTCGGAGTCGCAACGCCATTCCAGCAGCAGACGACTCCACCCCGATCAGGACAGCATCACCGGGGATCAGTTGGCCGTTCTTGCTCGGTGACCCAAAGCAGGCGACATCTGAACCCGGGAAACGCAGATCGTCCGTCACGTCCGTGATGCGTTCACCCGCAGCGTCCGTGGTGGCTGCGGCTTTGAACACCGGCTGAGAGATCGAAAGATCCGCGACAGTGGTGAATACGATGGCATCTTCACCGGCATCAGCGCCCGTGGCCACCTGCATCCCCGCGGGAACGGTGACCGGCTCCGACTGCACCGCAGACAACCAAAACGTGAGCGGTGTCGTAGCGACCGACGGCGGGAAAGGGTCAATGCCCACCAGGTTGAGGAAATGCACGAACAGCTTGTCCGGCACTTGGTTCAGCCGATAGAGCACCGTTTCACTCATCCACGCGAACAGTTCGATCAGCGCGACACCCGGGTCGGACAGGTTGTGGTTCGTCCATTCCGGCGTGTAGCGAGGGATCAGTCGCTTCGCCTCGTCGACGAGATCCTGGAACATCCGATCGTCGAGATTCGGTACGGGCAACGCCATGTCAGCTCTCCTCGTGCGGAATCACGTAAAACGGATACACCAGGTTACGGCGATCGTTCGTGGCCTTCACCCGGTAGGTGATGTGAATCGTCACCATCGTCGGATCATCTGCCGCCGGCACCGCCTGAACATCGTCGGCTATCACCCGAGGCTCCCACTGGGCGAGGGCCTCCCGAACCACCTGCGCCATCAGCCCCAGTAGGTTCGCGGTGACCGGTTCGAAGACGAGGTCCCAGATTTTGCACCCAAATTCGGGGCGCATCACCCGCTCGCCCGGAGCCGTCGACAGGATCACGGCCATCGACCGATCCAGGTCCGGCGCACCGTTTGTCATGCGAATCGACCCGGTGTGGTCGATCTGCAGCGGCCAATAGAACCCGCGGCCAATGAAGGTCGCGTCGAACTCCGCTGCGTGTTTCGATCCGCCTTGCGGCGACATCAATTCGTCTGCCATCAGTTGATCTTCACCAACGAGCCCTTGACTGACGTGATTCCGCCAGAGGCCACTTCCGCCTGCACGCTACCCGTCACCTTTACCTCGAGGCCCGACGCCTCGACCTTTGCATTCGCCTTCACCGTGACGTTCAACCCAGAAATTTCGACATCTTGGGTCGCCTTGATGGTGATCTTCTGGCCGGACATGGTGATGTTCCCCTGCTTGTCGAACTCGATCTTCGTGTCTCCTGCGGCAATCGAGACCGGTTCTCCAGCGGGAACTTTCGCAACGAGACCATCTTTGCCCAGGTTGATGGTGTGTTGGCCGCCGGCCAAAGTGAGCGCAATGCGCTGGTCCGCCGGTGTAATCCCGTCGCCCAACTCGATGACGTGACCCAGCCGGGACACGATCTGTCGCCGAGCGATCTTGCCTTCGTTGACGCCGTAATCCAACGCCGTGTTCGTGGTGCTGTACAGGCCGCCGAGCACCAGGGGGCGCGTCACATCGCCGCCTTCGAACCCTACGATCACCTCGTCATTGACCTCCGGCAGGAACGTCATACCGCGCGACGCGCCAGCGCCCATCGCAACCACACGCGCCCAAGCGCTTTCGACCTGGTCACCTAAAGACGGGTACTTGACCTTGACGTAGCCCTTCGGCGCGCTGTTGTCCCCGGCGTTCGTCACTAGGCCGACGACGAGCGCGTCCTGTCGGAAGCTGGACACCACCGGCGCAGACAACGTGTCGACCAGCCCGGTCGGAAGTCGGTCGCCTGCAGTGAATCTGGTGAGGAATCCGCGCGCGGTATAGGTGTGCTCGACTTCAGTCACCGCATACGTCCCCGATGCGGGGCCGACTTCGGCCACCGCGACCTGATGCCCGACTTGAATCGCCGAGTTGACGTTGCAGAGACCTTCCGCCGTCACAGCGCTCGTTGCAGCGAGAGTGGCTGTGCTGCTAGCCAAGTCAAGACCATCTCCCTGCGCCGCGAACATGCGATAGCCCGTCGTCACTGCGCTGTGCTGGGTCAGTCTCGAGGCGTTGATGTATGGCACCACCAGCGAAGCCGTCGGATTGTTCGTGGCAGGTTTGCTATTTGCGGTCAGCGACCTCGCGGTGCCGGCGTCCCATCCGTGCGCCGTTACCTTCTGCGGGTGTAGCGCTGACGCGCGCACCGAGAAGTGCCGCAGGCCGACAGTTCCAGTGCGCCAATCAAGTTTCGGCGCTGCGCCCTGTTGCGAGCCCATCGGGTGGACCTGCATGGTGCCGGTCGGATCGACCCACCAGTCGTATCCGACGCGGTCGCAGATCTCACTCACAAAGCCGAAGTCGGAATCGGCCTGCAGCAGGTACTTAGGGACTGAGCTGGTGGCGGTGATGTTGAGCGGTATGCCAATCTCCCGCACGATCTTGGACACCACGTCCGAGTACCCCATGTCAGCGAACGTGCGAGCTTTATTGCCCAACGTCATTTTGTACGACTCATCGTCTGCGATCACCGTCATATTCGGTGCACCCAGCTCGACATCCAACTCGACACCAGTCACCTCGCCGGTGAAAAGCTTTTCGCTGCTAGCAGTTTCGACCGAGATTTTTGTGCCAAGATCGAACACGCCTCCCGCACTGATCGCGAATCCCGCATCCAGAAACGTGATGCGCGCTCGGCCCGGCAACCGAAGCGCCAGACTGACTCGCATATCGATGAGAGAGTTGAGCACTATTGCCGATAGCTCCGTGCCATTTGCCTTGATGATCGGCGCTACCGAGCCAACCGCCGGGCGCGTCATTGTGACGTCCGCGGAATCGACAGCAGCGCACCACTTCTCACCGACAGCGGATCCGAAATGCCATTCGCATTAGCGATCCGGCGCCACTGCGTGGAATCGCCGTAATAGCGGGCCGAAATCCGATCCAACGTCTCACCAGGCTGTACCCGATGGACCCGGTGCGGGTTCGGCGTGCCAGACGTGGGGTTCTGCGGGCCAAATGCGTTCGACTGCTTGTACTGCATGAGCGAGATGGCGACCTGCGCGCGCAGCGGTACACCTGTCGACGAAAAGTAGGTGAATTGCAGGCTGAGGCTCGTGACAACCGCTTCGAACGAATGCAGATCGCCCCAGTGGAACGTGACGTACGGCGGCCGAGCATTGTTCGACTGCTCATCGGTGCCACCCAGCGTCGGATCCACATCCATCAGCTTCATCAGCTTGCCGGTGTACGTCGACACCGCCTTGCCAGTGTCAGTCGTGTCGAACGTGAGACTCAGCGACATATTGCCGGCGCCGGCGCCCGTGTAGCGCGCCTGCTGTACTCCCTGACCGGCCAACGACGGGCTATCCCATGAGTTCGAGCGGCTGATTTGCAGGTCGGAAGGGTTGAACATGCATGGAAGTCGCTCCGTGCTGCCCTCGATCATCAGATAGGCCTTATCGGTCAACGCCATGGTCCGCTCCCGTCACTCTCATCAAAATGCTTTCTTACTACCGTGTCGGCCGCGCCTAGCAAGCTCTTCTACCATGGTGCGCTCCATCCTGCGCACGACAATATCCGTAAGCTCATCCCACTCGCGGTTGGTGAGCGAATCGGCGATGGAGACGGCGCGGGATGCCTCGCCTTGGCCCTCTAAGGATTGGCGCTGCATCGGCTCGGGTGCGTGGATCACATCGGCCTCGGCATGTTTCGGCGGCCGCGGCGGGACATTTCGGCGACCACCCGATCCTCGATCCGGCGCGTGACCTCCTCGACCAACTCCGCCCATTCACGCGACGTCAGCGAAGCGCCGATCGGCGAGTCGGTGCGGGCTGGCGGGTCCGCATTGACGACAGCCGGAGATCTGTGCCCACCAATGACGGGCGACCCGCCGAGTCCAGCAGTAACAGACGGCTCTCTGTGCCCACCAATGACGGGCGACCCGCCGAGCCCAGCAGTAACGGACGGCTCTCTGTGCCCACCAATGACGGACGGAGCAGAGCCGCTGCGAACAGCGCTGGAGCGTCGTCGACCGCCTGACGGCGTCGCAGCCTCGAAAAACCTACGTATGACGCTGTCCTCGCCGAACGCCGATGCAGGAATCGCGGGGCCGCCCAGCGCTGCGGTCGTTGAAGCATCTGCCCGGGTGAGCGCGGTCCGGGTGCCTTCTGCCAGTCGGGCGGAAGCCGGCGGGGCGGACGGCGCAGCGCGCGTAACAACACCTGACGGAGGCGCGACCCGGGATTGGCGCATGAGCGACACCGTGCTGGGGTTGATGTCGCTTCCCCGAACACCAGCCGGGGCCGAGCTCGTGGCACTGGGTTGTGCGGTGTTGATGTGCGGGGCGTTGATGTGCGACGCGTTCGTGAACGAGGCGTTGATGTGCGGGGCGACGCTCCGTCGGATCGGAGCGGCGGGTGGCGCGCTTGCAGTCGAGGCGCGTAATGCACCGGAAGGCGTCATACGCGTCTCGGCTTGGGCGCCAGCGGTACGGCCCTGAGCACTGGGCGCGTGCGCGCCGCTCGCGGAGCCCGTTGTTGCGGTTCGCAGCGGCAGCGACAATACGGCCAAACGGGGGGCAGTCGATG
>JBDTAR010000147.1:0-18509 GCA_039924545.1 Nakamurella sp.
CGACGGTAGGCTATGCGGACACTCTGCATCCGGCTCTGGCTGGCGCAGGTTCGCCGAGCACATCAAGGGCGGTGGTTATGGCAGGGGCGGCGTCGACTGAAACCGTGGCTGCAACGGCGATAGCGCACGACGAATTGTCGAGGCGGTTCACGACCGAGGCGATGCCTCTGCTCGACCAGCTGTTTGCTGCGGCCATGCGTATGACGCGGAACGCGGCAGATGCTGAAGACTTGGTTCAGGAAACGTTCCTCAAGGCGTTCGCCGCATATAGCCGATTCAAAGAGGGCACCAACGTACGTGCCTGGCTGTATCGCATCCTCACCAACACGTACATCAACGGCTACCGCAAACGTCAGCGGCGCCCGGCGGAGCACCCCACCGACGAAATCACCGATTGGCAGCTCGCCGAGGCGGAGTCGCACACATCGACCGGACTGCGTTCTGCCGAAATGGACGCGCTGGATAATCTCCCGGACAACGACGTGAAGAACGCGCTGCAGGAATTGCCGGAGGAATTCCGGATGGCTGTGTATCTCGCCGATGTCGAAGGGTTCGCCTATAAGGAGATCGCCGAGATCATGGATACGCCACTGGGCACAGTGATGTCGCGGCTACATCGCGGCAGACGCCAGTTGCGCGATCTGCTCAGGGAATATGCAACCGAACAGGGCCTTATCCGTCCGAGTATTGCCGAGCGCGATTCGGAGGGTTCGTAATGTCGTGTTCGCCAGAGGGCAGCGGTAACGATTCGCTAGCCGACGGAGTGGACAGCGACGGCCACTGCGCTGATGTGGTGTCTGATGTGTGGCGTTTCTTAGATGACGAACTCGATCCGGAACGTCGCGCTATTGTGCAGCGCCACCTAGATGAGTGTTCGCCGTGTCTGGAAGAAGCTGGCATCGACACGAAGCTCAAGGCGCTACTGGCACGAAAGTGCGGCGGGGATCACGCTCCCGAACAGCTGCGCCAGCGCATCGTCACGCAACTGGTGGCGTGGCATGGCGATGGCACCGAGGGCGTCTTTGTCGCGACAACGTCGGTGACCACCGTTTCTCCTGGCGAACCTCGGGTGTAGCCAGCTCAGTAACGACAGGCGCCACCCGACGGAGTCACGGACCGGGAGCTATCGACCGGGAGTTAGCGACATGGCCACCCACCACACAAGCGGGCGGCAAGCTTCTACTGCAACCGCCTACTGCCATCGCTTTCTGCAAAAGCCGACGCCAAAGCCTCGGAGAGTCGCATTAGTGCGACCACCCGAGGCTTTTCACGTATGAAGTGCTAACTCAGCTGTTTGGCCGCTTGCCGTGGTTCGCGGCGTTATTCTTGCGAGCCTTCTTCTTGCGTGCGCGCTTGCCCATGGTGTCTCCTCGATCGATCGCGTGGCTGACGATCCGGTCGACCCGGTCCGCAGCCGAAACTGTGGCTTGCAGCAATGCTGCGCCCTATCTATCGTGCCATGCTGCGCGCAATGCTCTGACACGACATGATTGGATAGTCCGGGCGGCGCGCGATGTCGCTTTCCGGGATCTGCTTCCGGGCCAGCCGTGCCGTGCGGCAGTTCCGACTGGCGCATGTTCGATCGAAAGGAACGTCAATGGCGGAGGAAGTACGCGCCGAGATGGTGGCCAATGTCTGGAAGATACTGGTGGCTGAGGGCGACACCGTCGCTGAAGGCGACACCTTGGTGATTCTCGAGTCCATGAAAATGGAGATTCCGGTGATCGCCGAAGTCGGCGGCACTGTAAGCAAGATCGCCGTTGCCGAGGGCACAGTCGTCCAGGAAGACGACCTGATCGCCGAGATTTCTTAGCCGTCAGCAGCAGTTGCCGATTAGCCACCGGCAGCAGTGTCCGTGATGGCATGGCGGTGATGACATGGCCACAACGAAGAACGTCGTCATACTCAGCCAACGAGTATGACGACGTTCTTGTATCAAGCCGTGCTTGACGGCGGTGCCTATTGGCAGCGCTCTTTGATGCAGTACCTACACGGTGACTTGCTTGCCGCGGGCCCGAGCACGCGCACGTCGGCGCTTGAGCGAGCGACGTTCGTCCTCGGACAACCCGCCCCAGACTCCTGCGTCTTGGCCGGTGGCCAACGCAAACTCTAGGCACTGTTCGCGAACTGGACAGCGCTCACACACTGTTTTCGCTTCTGCTATCTGCAGCAGCGCCGGGCCGGAGTTCCCTACAGGGAAGAACAGCTCGGGATCTTCATCCCGGCACAGTGCGCGGTGGCGCCAATCCATCGGTGGTACTCCTTGAGTAGAATGACCGGGGCACCGGGTGGGCGCTCGGGCTTGAATCTCGGTGTCACGCGCGGGTGTGCACGGTGACCGGTAAATATTTTCACGTCACGCGCGAATGTCAAGACTTGGTATCGATATCGTTACGGATATCACGTCAGATTGTCGCCTTGACCGGCGCGCTTTCTATTGTGCCTAATCGGATCGATTCAGAAAAGAGTCAAGATTAGTGACGTAGGTCATGTCCGCTGTCAGCGGCGTGAAAATGGCGGGTTATCGCTGGTAGATGGTCATATCGAGGTTCGCCGGTGGGGTACTGTGTGGCGGCTCACGCCGGAACGACCTAGACAACCACCCGAAGTGCGGACGGGACAGATGTGAAACGCACCTTCAGGCGCTCATCGACATAGTCCCCGTCGACCTGGAGAGCGATGGGTCGCGCCGCAGTAATGACGATCTCCTGCGCTCGGTCTTCGCGCATGATTGTTGTGGATGCCGGGCCGCGGCGCCGTGCCAAAAGCTGGCGCAGTATCCGCAGTGTCGTTATGGTTCGCATGCTGCGTAGCGCTAGTAGTCCCAGGTCGCGGTCTGCCGCTAGCTCCGGGTTGGTATGCACCGCGCGGCTCCCCGCATAGGTCCACGGATCGACATTCGAAATCAATGCCACGTGAGCTGCGCCCAGATCTCGCCCGTCGACGGTAACTGTGAGCTGCGGGTTCTTTCTGTCGGATGCGAAAAATGCGCGGATCGCGCGCCGGATATGCAACGAATTGGAGATCCGGCGACCTTGGGCGCGATAGTCCTCTATCGCCTTGACCACTTCGGCATCGAGGCCGAGGCCCGCATTGAACGTGAAGTAGCGATCGTCGGCCAGGCCAACCGACACGACTCTAGTGCTGCCGCGGGCGAGCCCATTGAGGATCTGTTCCGTAGCTGTTGTCGGATCGCGATCGATTCCGACAGCGCGCGCGAATACGTTCGTCGAGCCACCTGGCACCACTGCGAGAAGGGGTGTGTTCGACTGTGCGGCTCCACTGTGTGCGGCTCTGCTTTGTACGGGCGTGCTGCTTGCGCTGCGACCCGACTCATTGTTGGCGCCCCGGCTCCGCAAAAGTCCGTTCACGGCCTCGTTGACGGTTCCGTCGCCGCCATAGACCACAACCAGACTTGTGCCGTCAGCGCGGGCGGCAGCGGCCAGCTCGGTGGCATGCCCGCGGTATTCCGTATGTGCGATGGTCAGCGCGAGTGAGCCGGCGAGCGCGCGCGTCAATAGTTCGCGCCGACGCTCTGTGGTGGCGGTGGCGTGGGGATTGAGGATCAGAAGGGCACGCATCGACTACCCAGCCTACGGCCGACTACCCTGGCCGTGTGCCGTCGCCTGCCTTGCCTTCCGCTTCTTCGCCCGCGCAGCCTTCTGGACCCGCGCCTGCCGTCATCCCGCCGCCGGGGACGGTCCGCGTGGCCGCGATCCTGGTGGCATTGCAGGGACTTGGCCTCGTCATGTTGGCGGGTTTGACACTGGTCTCCGGGCTGGACAACCATGCATCGGGCGCTCAATTGGGGGCGCAGGTTGGGTATTTCGCCATACTTGGCGCAGCGCTGGTATTCGTGGCCAGCGGACTGCTGCGCGGACGACGGTGGGGGCGGACTCCGGCGCTGGTCGCGCAGGTCGTCGCTATTGCAGTCGGCATGTGGATGGCATTTCCGTCTGCGCGGCTCGCACAAGGGCTGGCGCTGATCGGTTTCGCAGCGCTGACGTTCGGACTCCTAGTGTCACCTAGGGCGAATCACTGGATCAAACTCTTCCCCGCGCCGTTTGGGCTAGAGGAAGACCGCTAAGTCTGAACGTCGACCAGCCGTCCATCGGTGTGGCACCGAGCGAGCGGTAGAACGCAATCGCCGGGGCGTTCCAATCCAGCACCGACCATTCGACTCGGGCGTAGCCGCGGTCGTGCGCGGTGGCGGCGAGCGCGGTCAGAAGAGCCTTGCCCAAGCCCGAACCACGCCGTTCCGGGCTGACGTAGAGGTCCTCCAAGTAAATGCCGTGTACACCCTCCCACGTGGAGTAATTGAGGAAATACAGCGCATAGCCGACCTGAGTTGCTTCCGCGTCCGTACCGGTGAATGCCGCGAGGCCGAACAGCGCCGGGTTTGGTGCGAAGAGAGCCGCATGCAGTTGCTCGGGGGTGATGTGGCATTCGTCCGGCAGCTTCTCGTAGACGGCGAGTTCGAAGATCAACTCCACGGTGCGCGGCACGTCCTGCGGCGCGATCGCGCGGATGCGCGGATCGGTGAGTATTGGGGCTGGCTGGTCGGAGGGGGCTGATTGGTCGTAGGTGGCTGAATGGCCGGAGGGTGCGGGCTGCTCGGGAGTGGCAGGAAGGTCGGACGGGGCGGCGTTCGAGGACAGCGTCATACCCGTTTTCATATCACGGAGTTCCTCCGACTTCACACATGGTTTCACTACTTCACCTGCGCTGCAGCGGGTGTGAAGTCTATAAACCATGTGTGAAGACGCGACGTCGGCGTTGGGGCTGTCACTGTGATGCGTGGCAGGTCCGATGTTGTGTCAATTAGCATTGTTCTATTAACATGCAAACTATGTTGTTTCGCGTAGACCCGTCTAGCGGAGTCGGATTAGCCGATCAGATCGCGGCGCAAGTTCGGCATGCGCTCGCGGCCGGTGAGGTGACCGCCGGTGAGCAACTGCCGCCGGCACGACAGGTCGCGGCGGGCCTCGACGTCAACATGCACACGGTGCTGCGTGCCTACCAAACGCTGCGTGCCGAAGGGCTCATCGAACTGCGGCGCGGGCGCGGGGCTGTGGTGCGTTCCGATATGAATCTGGCCGCACTATCGCTCGATGGTCAGATCCGCGACTTGGCTTCTGCCGCAACACTTCTGGGAATATCGGCGAACGATGTTGCGGACGCGGTGCGTACAGCGATGGCGGGGCCCTAGTCTCCGCCCTAACTTTACTGGCGCAAGCAGGCCGGACCGCTGTGAACCCACGTACTGCATCAACACTTTTGCAATGAACACGCTGTCAATGACCGTATTTTCAACGACCATGTTTCGAAAGGTCGATCCATGACAAGCATTCCTCGGCGGCTCGCAGCCAGCATCGTCGCGCTTGTAGCGCCGCTACTGACAGTGGTTGCATATATAACGATGCACTCGCGGGTACCCGATCCGCTGCCGGTGCATTGGAACATCCATGGCGCGGTCGATAACACCGCGTCTGTTCAGGGTTTCTTCACGGCCACGCTGGCGTTCGCGGCCGTCCTCGCGGTGGGCGCGGCGGCGTCGATCTGGCTCGCGCACTCGCCGATGGCGGGACGGATGCTCGCGTCGATGCTCGTTTTCGGCGCGTGGTTGGCTAGTGGGGTTTCTGCGGTGACGTTTGTGGTATCCGACGGCGCTGAGGCTGCCGAGGGCGTCACGATGCCTTGGTATGCGATAGTCGCCATTCTTGTAGTTCCGATTGCCATCGCGGTGGGCGTGTGGGCGCTCCTGCCGTCGCCATGGCCGGTGCGGCCGGTGCGACCAACTGGGTCGACGCTGTCGTTCGCCCCCGGAGAGGTCGTAACGTGGATCGGGCATGCGCATTCGAACGTGACGCGAGTGATGGCGGCGGTGTTGGCACTGGCCGGGGCAGTGGCGCTGATGCTCGTTCCGGCGGCCACCGCCACTTCTTTCGTGGTACCACTGATGATTGCTGCGGTGGTGATGGCGATGGTCTCTGAGATCGGGGTCCGAATCGATGTGCGCGGGCTACACACACTCTGGGGTCCGTTCGGCTGGCCGCGGCCCCGCATTGCGCTCGCAGATATCGTCGCCGCCGACGCCGAGGAGATTCGGCCGACGGCGTGGGGTGGTTGGGGATACCGGGTGAGCAGCAAAGGCGTTGCCGCAGTGGTTCGGCGCGGACCGGGCCTAGTGATCCAGCGGGCTGGCAAACCGACCTACGCCGTGACTGTCGATCGGGCACTGGAGGGCGCTGACGTACTGAACGCACTGCTGAACCGGGCACATTCCGCATAATCCATTTCGCCGCGTGTGAGTGAGCGACGGTCTAGCCCTCGCTCACTGACACGACGGGACGGCGCATTGGTTACCTCGTGGTGGTCTGCAGCAGATTCGGGACGCGTTCTGACATCCGCAGATCGCCAGCGGTGAGCGGACCAACCATGCGTAATGGCTTTTCAGCGAGGTAGCGCACGTAGGCATACGGCGTGAAAAACGTCGGCAGCGTGTCGCCGAGTGCCATCTCGGTGAGCACCTCCACCGCTCCCCGGATCTGCTCTGGGGTGCCCCACACGCCGGATGCGATGAGCCGATCGACCTCTTCAGCGATCATCGAGGTGACCATTTCCCGGGTCACGGTGGTGCCCCCGGCGAGCGTGGTTCGGTTCTTGATCCACTGCCACAGCTGGGCCCGAGAGATTTCCACTGTGGCGGCGTCCTCCATGAGTGCGTCGATCGCCACCGCCCCGGATCCGCCGATCCACATCGATAGGTAGCGCAGTGCCGCCGAGACATTCTTGCGCACCCCGTCCACCGTCACCACAGCAGAGTTCCCATGGACTTCAGTCAGATCAGCCGCCGTCACCGACACCTCCGCTCGCAGCCGATCGCGTTGATCCGGGTGGTCGCCCAGAACCGATGTAAAAGCCTCCCGGCACACCGGCACGAGGCCCGGATGGGCCACCCACGAGCCGTCGAAACCGTCCGCCGCTTCGCGATCTTTATCGGCCTGCACTGCGGCCAGCGCCCGTCTGGTGGTCTCCGGGTCGGAGCGGTCCGGGACGAACGCAGCCATCCCGCCGATGGCATGAGCGCCGCGGCGATGGCACGTCGCCACCAGCAGCTCGGTGTAAGACCGTAGGAACGGCGTGGTCATGGTGACTGCGCTTCGGTCGGACAGGACGTGACCGCTTCCGCGCTGCGCATAGGTGCGGATATAGGAGAAAATGTAATCCCAACGGCCGGCGTTGAGGCCCGCAGAATGCTCTCGGAGCTCGTAAAGGATTTCGTCCATTTCCATTGCGGCTGGCAGCGTTTCGATCAGCACCGTAGCGCGAATCGTTCCGCGGGGGATACCCAGCAGGTCCTGGGCAAGAATGAACACGTCGTTCCACAGCCGAGCTTCCAAATGTGATTCCAGTTTCGGCAGGTAGAAGTACGGACCGGTACCCGAATCTATCAATTGCTGTGCGTTATGGAAGAAATACAGCCCAAAATCAACTAACGATGCCGACATTGGGCGCGAATCAATAGCAATATGTTTTTCGCACAACCGCCAGCCGCGTGGCCGCAGCATCACTGTCGGTGTGACGGCACCGACCTGGTACTCCTTGCCTCGCTCGTCGATGAAGTCGGCGTTGCCTCGAATTGCGTCATAGAGGTTGAGTTGACCGGTAATGATATTGTTCCAGGTCGGCGCCGTGGCGTCTTCCAGGTCTGCCATCCACACATCGGCGCCGGAGTTCAGTGCATTCACCGTCATTTTCTGCGATGCCGGGCCGGTGATCTCCACCAATCGGCGCTCCAGGCCGGGGCCAGGCGGTGCGACCCGCCAGCTGCTATCTGCTCGGAGCGCAGCGGTCTCAGGCAGGAAACCCAAGTCCGCACCGGCATCAACGCGGGCGGCGCGGGCACGGCGGCCAGTGAGCAATTCCGCTCGTCGACCGGCGAACGCACCGTCCAGTTTGGCCAGGAAGACCAACGCCTGTGGCGTGAGAATCTCGTCGAATCGGTCCTGCATTGTGCCGCGAATTTCTGGGGTAGTAATGGGAAATGTCATGATGTGCTCCGTTATTAATGGGTCGTTTGAGAGATGTGGAGTGACGGCGCGGGAGTACTGTGCGGATTTATAGTGTGAGAGCGGAGCCTTCGTGCTAGAACTGCTCGGCTTCGGTGGAGCCGGCTAGCGCGAGCGTTCCAGAATTCGGATTAATAGCAGTAGAAACTCGATCGAAATAGCCTGTGCCCACCTCGGCCTGATGTTTTATGGCAGTATAGCCGCGAACCTCGTCATCGAATTCGGCTTGTTGTAATTCGACGTAGGCGCTCATACCGCGCTCCTGGTATCCGTGCGCTAGGTGGAACATTGAGTGGTTCAGTGAGTGGAATCCGGCCAGCGTGATGAACTGGAACTTATAGCCCAGCTCACCGAGTTCGTCCTGGAATGCGCTGATCTCGCTTTCCGTCAGCGCTGCCTGCCAGTTGAACGAAGGCGAACAGTTGTAGGCCAACATTTTTCCTGGGAAATCGCGGTGTAGCTCAGTAGCGAACTCCCTGGCCAGCCCAATATCAGGCGTGCCAGTTTCCACCCACATCAGGTCCGCATACGGAGCGTAGGCGCGTGCGCGTGCCAACACCGGCTCCAGGCCGCTACGCACCCGGTAGAAGCCCTCGGCGGTGCGCTCCCCGGTGCAGAACTGAGCGTCGATGGGGTCGATGTCGCTGGTGATCAGGTTCGCTGCAAGTGCGTCGGTGCGGGCGATGAGAAGACTTGGCACTCCAGAGATGTCGGCCGCGAGACGCGCAGCATTGAGCGTGCGCACGTGTTGCGCGGTGGGCACTAGCACCTTGCCTCCTAGGTGCCCGCACTTCTTTTCCGAGGCGAGTTGGTCCTCGAAATGCACACCGGCCGCGCCTGCGGCGATCATCGACTTCATCAGCTCGAATGCGTTGAGCGGCCCTCCAAAACCGGCCTCGGCGTCTGCCACGATCGGTGCCAAATAGTCTGTCGGACCGCTGTCATTGGATTCGCCGTCGCCCCACGCAATCTGGTCTGCGCGCAGGAGTGCGTTGTTGATGCGCCGCACCACCGTGGGAACCGAGTTGGCTGGATATAGCGACTGATCTGGGTAGGTTTGACCGGCCACGTTGGCATCTGCTGCGACCTGCCAGCCGGATAGGTAGATCGCCTCCAATCCGGCCTTGACCATCTGTACTGCCTGATTGCCGGTGAGTGCGCCCAGGGACCGCACAAAGGGCTTGGTGTGCAACAGCTCCCATAGCCGCCGGGCTCCTAGCCGGGCCAACGTGTGTTCTTCGACGACGCTGCCGCGTAGTGCGATCACATCGCTGGCGTCGAACGTGCGGTCGATGCCAACCCAGCGTGGGTCCCCGGCCCATTGCTGGCGAAGTAGCGCGGCCTCCTCGCCCCGGCTGGTGACGCTGAATCGTGCGCTGGCGCGCTGTGCCGTGGTCGCATGGGCGTGTGGACTCGACTGGGCGTGCTCTGCCGGGCGGGTCGGGACGTGGTGGGCAGTGTCGCTAGAAGTGGTGCTGGCGGTGGAGACGGAGATCGTCATGGGAGTGAACTTCCTCGGTATTGTGCGTGTGCTGGTTGCGATGAAGGGCTAGCTCAGGATGGGAGCTAATGCTCGAACGCAGTATCAGGAACCGATGTTCTCCACTATCTTCTGCCCTTGGGGTGAGTTTCTAGTGTTTGGCATGTAAAGAAATCAAGAAATTGCGTTAATGTGGTGCAATGCCAGAACGCACGATCCGGACTCGGTCGGTTCGCCCGGCTGCCGCGCAGATGCAGACGCCGCCGCCAGCCAGTGACGCGGCGTCGATTGACCGGATCACGCTCGGCCGACAGCTAAGGTACCTGCGCCGCACGGCGAAGAAGACTCTGGATGACGTTGCCGACGCTATCGGAGTGTCCTCGTCGGCCTTGTCGCTGATCGAAAACGGTAAGCGGGAGCCGAAGTTGTCGCAGCTAGCGGCTTTGGCCGGCCTATTTGGGGTGTCCGTGCCAGCGTTGCTCGTCACGGCTCCACCAAGCCGTCGCGCCTCGCTAGAAATTGCGCTGGAACGAGTTCAGCGGTCCGAAGGCTTTTCCGCATTGGGAGTTTCGACGGTGCGGGTCAGCCCGCGGCTGCCAACCGAGGCGCTGGAAGCATTAGTCGAGCTGCACGCCGCGCTGCAACGAGTTCAGACCGAGCGGGCCGCGACGCCCGAACAAGCGCGCGTGGCGAACGCGGCCCTGCGAGATCGGATGCGCAAGCAAGGCAACTACTTTGGCGATATCGAGCGTGAAGCGGCCGCGTTGCTCGCGGCCAGCGGGCATGAGGCTGGACCGATCACCCGGATCGTGGTGGACCGCATGGCGGCCCACTTGGGGTTCACTCTTGAACATCGCCCGGATTTACCGGTGTCGACGCGCACGGTCACCGATCTTCGTCATAGAAGGATTTACCTGCCGCAGCCAAAAACCGGGCAGCACGATTCCCGGTCGCTCGCATTGCAGGCGCTGGGGCATGTGGTGCTGGGTCACGCGCAGCCGGAAGACTATGCGCAGTTTCTCGCCCAGCGGGTCGAGCTGAACTATTTTGCCGCCGCCTTGCTGATCCCTGAGGGCAGCGCGGTGCACATGCTGCGAGACGCGAAGGCCCGTAAGGATATTGCGATCGAAGACTTGCGAGATGCCCATGCTGTTTCGTACGAGACTGCCGCGCACCGGTTCACGAACCTTGCTACTCACCATCTGGATATACCGGTGCATTTTATGCGGATCTCGTCTACCGGAATCATCTACAAGGCCTACGAAAATGACGGCGTGCGCTTCCCGGCGGATCTGACTGGAGCGATTGAAGGACAGCGGGTCTGCCGATACTGGACAGCGCGCCAGGTGTTCGAGCAGCCAGATTTGTCGGCCGCGTACCAGCAGTACACGGACACCCCGTCCGGCACCTATTGGTGCACCTCCATGGTAGAGCGGACGAAGGACGGGCTGTTTTCGGTCAGCGTCGGAGTGCCCTACGTTGCAGTTAAGTGGATGCGCGGGCGCGAAACCACCGACAGGGCGAAGTCTGGCTGCCCCGACCCCGGATGCTGCCTGACGCCGCCGGAGGGGCTGGCCAAAAAGTGGGAAGGGTTCTCGTGGCCTAGTGCCCGCGTGCACTCGCACCTGTTAGCGGCCATGCCGCCCGGCGTTTACCCGGGAGTGGACGATACCGAGGTACTGACGTTCTTGGAGCGGCACAGCGACTGATGGCCCAGATAGTCCGCTCGTGTTAGTGAGCGCGGCGGATATGCCTCGCGGGGTTACACGACGCGGGGAATCTGGATAAGTCGGCGCCGCGATGGTGCGTAATGGCTGCGAGCTGCGTTGTATGTATGACGGGCCGAGCGGATTCTGGTGAAGGCTGGCGCCTGTGGAGCGATACCAGCGGCAGCCGTAGCAACGCTAACGAGGGACCGGCGACGTACGGCGACGGGCCAGGGATGAGGCGGTGATGGGGTGCTGACGTTCGCGGAGTTCTTGGACGCGGAATTGGCGGGTCTTCGCCGGTACGCGGCTGTACTCACCGGCGACCGTCAGCAAGCGCACGACGTCTTGGCCGACGCGCTCCTGAAGGCGCACACGCGCTGGTCGCGTATCTGCGTGATGGAGTTTCCGCTGGCATACGTGCGGCGCATGGTGACGTCGACCTTCGTCTCCGAGAAGCGCCGCTGGTCGGTGCGCATGATCCGGCCGACCAACTCGGGGGAGCTGCCGGAGCAGGCGGCGCCGGACCCGACTCTCGCCGCCGACGATCGGGCGCAACTAGGTGGACTAATTTCTGTGTTGCCACCGCGTCAACGGGCCGCGGTGGTGCTGCGCTACTACCTCGGCCTCGACAACGCCTCGATTGCAGAAGAACTCGGCATTACTGCTGGAGCGGTTCGTACCGCCATTTCCCGCGCGCTCGGTGCGCTGCGGATTGCCGTTAGCGATGACGAATCGACGGTGTGGAGCCACGGTGTCGGGCAAGCCTATGAAGGCGCAGCTGCAGCGAACGAAGCCCTGGCGCAGGCGGCGTCATACCTACCTACCTCGCAGGTGAAGGAGGAGCGATGAACACCATTCGCGATCTTCAGGCAGAGTTTGATCGGCTGGGGCAGGAGTCGCCGTCCGATGTGGATGTGCGCCAAGCGCTCACCGAACGTGTTGCGGCGCAAGGGAAACGGCGCCGCACCACAGCGCTCATCGCAGTGGCCGCCTCAGTCGTGTTGGTGGTCGGTGGTGCCAGCGTGACAAATGCTTTGCTGTCGCATCGTTTGGTCGGGCCTGCCGCGCCAAGCCCCATTGTGCTGGTGCCCGAGGTGCCGCTGCCAGCGGATACCCAGCTGATCCGTCATCAATTGCAGCCGACGGTATCGCCTGTGACTGCCGCGGCGCCGGCGGGTCTGACCGGGCAGGTGTGGTTCTCCGCGCCGGGGCAGCTGGCGGTGTCTTGGTTCGACCCAGGCTCGGCCTCGAATGGGATGGCCGGATGGACTACCTACACGCCGTTGGGATCCGCAGCTGCGTCGACCGGAGCGCTCGCTTCCGTGGGCTATTCCATTACCAACGATCGTGACGGCACGATCAGATCGTTCGGTCCAGACGGCCTGACTACGCCGACCGTCTCTCGCGAGGACATCACAGTAGGAGGACACAAAGCCACGCTTGATACCGCGCCCGGCGACCCGAATGGCGCCTTCGGATTTCCTGCTAGCCAGCGAATATCCTGGCAGTTGAGTGATGGCAGATGGATCCACGTGTGGGCCTCGGATTCGGCGAATAAGCCCTCGCCGGTTGCGACGCTGACACAGTTCGCAGCAGGCATCACTGAGCAGCCGCAGACGTTAGTTCGCAGCGTTGGCATCGGCCTTACCTTGCCGGGGTTAACGGCGGATTCGTCAGGCAATTCTTCTCCCTTGGTCGGGATGCTTGGTGCGATGCTGTATCTATGCCCGCCCGGAGTTGAGCCATTGGCGCCGAATTACAGCTCATCGTCGGGCTCGGGATCCAGCGAAGCCGACGACAATTTGTCGAATGCCCCAACGGAAAGTCAGACCGAGTCAACCAGCGATCACACGAGTCCGTGCATCACTGTCGCAGTAGTGCCCCGTGCCTCAATAGACTCTGGCACGTTGCCCGCTGGCACCGAAATGACAGCGGGCGGCACCGTGGCGCATGTCGATACCGATATCGGAACAGCGTGGGATGACCTCGACGGTGGTGTGATCGCTGCCGTTTCGACGCCGCGATCTGGGCCGCTTGCCGGGCAGATCTCGGGCGCGGATCTCGCCGCGTTGGTGGCGTCGGTGCGCCTCTCGCCATCGGTTGCTGTGCTGCTAGTTTCGTCGCCGCAGATGACGCAGAGTCCTGTGACTGGCACGTCGATGCCGCAGCCCAGTAGCACGAACGAAGGTACTTCTGCGTCGCCTGACCAATCCTCTGGTGAAGCGCCGTCGGCAGAAGCACCCGCATCGTCGGGTGACGGCACGGCAGGCGTCGTCGATCACCGCGACCCTCAGTCGGTGCTGATGGCCTACCTCGATGCGCTCGCTGCGGACGATTGCGCCACCGCTCAAAGTTTCGCGGCGCCGACTTTCCGTAGTGGCAACGGTGAGCTGTGCGGCGCGGCCACGGTAACGGGGTACTCGCTGCGAGGCGCTGCCGCCGTCTCCAACACGAAACCGGCGACTGAGACTTTCGCCGTCAACCTCACAACCGGCGGCAGCAGCGACGGGACCGTTCCGGCGGGTGACGTCATCTGGTTCTACACGCTCACGCAGCAACCGAGCGGGACGTGGCTGTTCACTGGTGGCGGCACCGGGCCGTAATGCATCGTCGCCTTGTTTTAGCTAGCGCGGCGTGTATCTCGCGCTGGCTAACACGAGATGAGGGTGGTCGAAATCGGCGGTTGCCCGTGACGATGTTCGCAGGGCGTCTACCGTGTTGCGGATGGACGATGATCCGCAACACCGCGTATTTGGCCGCCGCGCATTCCTCGGCGCCGTGGGTGCTGTAGCGCTCGCGGGCTGCCAATCTGTTTCTCAAGGTGAACACATCAGCTCCGTTGCTCAGCGCTCGACGACTGCTGCCTCAACGACGGCGTCCACCGTCGCCGGTACGACAACGGCAATGACGACGACCTCACCCTCCGCGGGACCTACGGCTACGTCCCGGACGGCGTCCGCTGGCGCCGACTACCGGGCACTTGCGAAAGGACTCACCGGCACTCTGGTGCTGCCAAGCGACGGAGCTTTCCGCCGAGCGCGCGAGCTGTTTAATCCCCGGTTCGACGATATTCATCCGCAGGCCGTCGCCCAATGCGCATCGGTTGACGATGTGGCCGCGTGCGTGGCATTTGCCCGTCGTGCCAGGGTGCCGTTGGCGGTCCGCTCCGGGGGCCACTGTTACGAGGGGTGGTCAGTCGGGCCCGGCCTGGTGATCGATACCGGGCCGCTAAAAACAGTGCAGTTGGATTCCGGCACCGCAGTGGTCGGCGCCGGGGCACGCCTGATCGACGTCTACTCGGCGTTGGCGAGCCACGGTGTCGGTATCTCCGGCGGCTCTTGCCCGACCGTGGGTATCGCGGGGCTCACGCTTGGCGGTGGGCTCGGTGTAGTTGACCGGATGTGGGGATTGGCCTGCGACAACCTCACCGCAGTCACCGTCGTTACGGCCGACGGCAAAGCGGTGCGATGCAGCCCGTCGAGTAATGCAGACCTTTTCTGGGCCTGCCAGGGTGGTGCGGGCGGCACGTTTGGTGTCGCCACGTCGTTCACGTTCCGCACCAGGCCTATCGAGCCGGTGGCTACGTGGGGGAGATCGTGGCCGTGGTCGCGCGCAGGCGACGTTGTCGACGCGTGGCTGAGGTGGCTGCCGAGTGCGCCGGACGAGTTGTGGGGCAGCGTCCACCTGTCGTCCGCCCCAGGTTCCTCCACACCCAAAGTGTCGGTGGTGGGGACGTATTTCGGCGGTGATGTGTCCGCGCTCGACCGCGTTCTGGACGGGCTCGTCTCGGCCGCCGGCTCGGCGCCGTCATCGCAATTCGCCAACTCACACGCGTTCCTGGACGCCAAGTTGGTCGACGCGGGGTGCGGCGATGCAGACTTCGCCGCGTGTCATCTTGAGCCCGCTGGCACAGTGACCCACCAAGCGTATTCAGCGTCATCGGATTGGATCGACAAGCCGATGCCACCGGCCGGAACGGCGACATTGCTCACTGCGATCCAGAATCGGCACGATTCCAAGGGCGCACCCGATGTCGCCGTCCAATTGGATGCGTCGGGTGGCGCGATCAACCGGGTCGACCCGGCGTCGACCGCCTTCGTACACCGCCGTTCGATTTGTTCGGTGCAGTACATCGCAAACTGGTATGACGACACGCCTGCCGCCGCGGTCGACGCTGCAGCGCTATGGCCACATCAGACGCGGCACGCGATGCAGCCGTACGTCACTGGCAGCGCGTACCAGAATTACGTGGACGACCAGATCGCGGATTGGTCGCAAGCTTATTTCGGCGCGAACTATCGCCGCCTGCAACAAGTGAAAGCCACGTACGACCCGGACAACCTGTTTCACCACCCCCAAAGCGTGACCGCCTAGCCCGCCCGTCTCACCATTGGAGCCATTTCACGATCGCTCGTGTTAGCCAGCGAGGACCATAAGCCGCGCTGGGTAACACGAGCCGAAAAAGAAGGCGGAGTTACTGGGGCTCGTGGCCGCCGATGGCACGGGTGAGGGCATCGGCGGCGCTGCGCACGACTGTCGCAAATTCGGTAAGTTCGATTCCGCACCCGGCTGGCGCGCCGGCAGACTGCGTGGATCGGGAGAGATGGGGCGGCTTTCCCGACTGCGGTGGGCAGCGGTGGTCAACCGTCACACCGATCGCCGCCGTCGGTAAACCGTTGTGGTCGAACACCGCGGCGGCCAGCGATGCTGTGTCCGGGGAAACCTCGCCATCCTCCACAGCCCAGCCGCGGCGCCGAACCGAAGTCAGCCGGGCACGCAGCTCCGGCACCGTTCGTACGCCGCGGGCGGTGCGGGTAATGAATGTGCTTGATCCAGGGAAGAGAGCCCGCACCTGGGCTGCGGGAAGGGCAGCCAATATGGCCAGCCCGGTGGCGGTGAGCGCCGCCGGTAGGCGCACCCCGACGTGCGTGATGAGCGTGGGCCCGCGGGCAGGACGTTGCCGCGCCAGGTAGAGAGTCTCGGCCCCATGCAATACCCCCAGGTGAGTGGTGCCTCCCGTGGTGTGCGCCAGCCTGGTCAACATCGGCGTCGCCAACTGCTCGAGTGGCTGGCTACGCAAATATGCGCTGCCGATTTCGAACGCGGCCGGGCCTAGCCCCCAGCGGCGTTGTTCGGGCACATGCGTGGCGAATCCGGCGGCTGCCAACTCGCTGAGCAACTCGTAGGCACTAGACCGGGCAAGCCCTAGCTCCCGGGCGATTGATGCCGCTGAGATCGGTCCGGGCCGCGATGCCAGCAGCGTGAGCGCCGCGAGCCCTCGCCGCAGCGCCGGTACCGGCCGGCGCGCCCGGTCAGTACCCGAGTCAGCGCCAAGATCAACGACGGCGCCAGCACCAGCGCCTGTACCATCAGAAAGCGTCATGTGTCCGGTATACCGGACACAAGCATGGCTGTGCTACTGGCCACGGCGCACCTTCCGAGATCAAATTGGGCTGTGCCCACGAAAATCGTCATACCTGTTTCCATCGGTCCGGTTTCTGGCGACGAAGTCCTTGCCGTCGCGCGCGGCGAGGCAGACGTTGCGTTGACAGATGAAGCGCTCGCCGCGATCGCCGAGTCGCGCGCGATTGTTGATCACCTCGCTTCCGACACCGCCCCGCACTATGGCATCTCCACGGGTTTTGGGGCGCTCGCAACCACCCGCATCCCGCCGGATAGGCGCGCCGACCTGCAGCGTTCCCTGGTGCGTTCGCATGCTGCCGGATCCGGAGCAGCGGTGGAGCGCGAAGTGGTGAGAGCCATGATGCTGCTTCGGCTGTCCACGCTGGCCACGGGGCGAACCGGAGTCAAGCCGGAAACCGCACAGGCCTACGCGGCGCTGCTGAATTCCGGACTGACCCCAGTTGTTGCTGAGTATGGCTCGCTCGGCTGCTCCGGCGACCTGGCACCGCTCGCGGCGTGCGCGCTCGCACTAATAGGTGAGGGCGAGGTTTTCGACGCCGACGGCCACGTTGTTCCTGCGGGCGAGGCTTTTGCCGCCGCTGGTCTCGCACCGGTCGTGCTCGCCGAGAAGGAGGGCCTCGCGCTGATCAACGGCACCGACGGAATGCTCGGCATGCTTGTGCTGGCGCTCGCTGATCTTGCGGTTCTGCTGGACACCGCTGACATTGCGGCCGCCATGAGCGTCGAAGCGCTGCTCGGAACCGACCGAGTCTTCGTGCCGGAACTTGCTGCGTTGCGGCCACATCCGGGACAGGCCACCTCTGCCGCGCACATTCTCGCGCTGCTGGATGGCTCGCCCATTGTTGCGTCGCACGCTGGGTCGGATGATCCGACGGTGCAGGACGCGTACTCGCTGCGTTGCGCGCCAGCCGTTCATGGCACCGCCCGCGATACCGCTGACTATGCCGCGCTTGTCGCGTCGCGCGAGCTGTGCGCCGCGATCGACAACCCCGTCGTGCTCGCCGACGGTCGGGTGGAATCCAACGGCAACTTCCACGGAGCGCCGATCGCGGCGGTATTGGACTTCCTGGCCATCTCCGTCGCAGACACTGCGTCGATCTCTGAGCGGCGCACAGACCGAATGCTCGACGCGTCGCGCTCGCACGGGCTGCCGCCATTTCTGGCGCACGAAGTCGGCGTCGACTCCGGCCACATGATCGCCCAGTACACGCAGGCCGGGATTGTCTCCGAACTTAAGCGTCTCGCCAACCCAGCGTCCGTCGACTCCATCCCGTCGTCGGCGATGCAAGAAGACCACGTCTCGATGGGCTGGCACGCGGGGCGGAAACTGCGCCGCGCCGTCGACGGGCTCTCTCGGGTGCTCGCCATTGAGGTTCTGACCGCCGCACGGGCACTGGATCTGCGTGCACCACTGATGCCGGGCGCCGCTACCGGCGCTGTCCGCGACCTGGTGCGCACTCGCGTCGAAGGACCCGGGCCGGACCGGCATCTGGCGCGCGAGATCGACGCAGTGGTCGAGATGGTGCAATCCGGAGCTGTGGTGGGCGCGGTCCGCATCGGTGCCGCACACTGACAGTGCTGCTCACTGCGGCGGCTGGGCCAGCGACTTCGCCGGTCCGCGTGCGAAATGCAGCGAATAGCGTCATACGTGAACGGCGGCATTCGTGAACACCGCAAAATCTGAACAGCGTCACACCCAAAACGCAGCGTCATACCTGAAAAGGCCTGAAACTAAGGAGCTTTCATGACTGGAACGTCCCACAACTCAACGTCCGGACCTCGCCCGGTACACGCGCCGCGGGGCACCAAGCTCACCGCGAAATC
>JBDTAR010000148.1:0-6193 GCA_039924545.1 Nakamurella sp.
CGTGTAGCGATGCCTGTCGTGGTCAACGGAAACCCCTTGTGCCAGTGCGCCCCTTGATGGGGCGCTGTAGTGGTCAGCGTAGCTCATCTCACTGCACGCTTACTGCACGAATTGAAAAGGAATCGTGGTCATTTGATGTGATTCGTGATTATCGGCGAATTGCATGTTAGTGCAGGTCAAATAGGGGATTTGGGAGATTCATGCAGGTCACCGAAGTGTACGAAAATGAGCGAAAACGTTCAGCGGTAACGTGGGTTCGAATCCCATCGGGGCTACATCGGCGCCGCGGCTCTTAAAGGGCCGCGGCGCTTTTTATTTTAGGGTGGGTGCTGCCCTCGGGTGGGTGCTGCCCTCGACCCGTACTGTCTCCGAGATGGTGGCGAGGTTGCTTGAGGGCTTCGCTTCCGCCCACTGTCGCTCGCCCACTGTCGCTCGCCCACTGGCGCTCGCTGCCGTCAGAGTCGCGCGGTCAACGCTTCTGATGCCTGTAGTAACGGGCCCGCCCAGCGGTTGCCCGGGCGTCGGCCGATCCGATCTGTGGGGCCGGACACTGAAATCGCAGCCACCACATTGCCGTGTCGGTCCTTCACCGGTGCGGACACCGATGCCACTCCTGGCTCGCGTTCGGCCAACGACTGTGCCCAGCCGCGGCGCCGGACTTCAGCGAGTGTCTGCTCGGTGAATACCGCCGTGGCCAGTACCGCGCGCTGAGTAGCAGGATCCGCCCATGCTGTGAGAACCTTCGCCCCTGACCCCGCTCCCATGGATAGATGGGCACCAAGCGGCACCGTATCGCGCAGCCCGGCCGGGGGCTCCGCCACCGCGATACAGATCCGCGTCATTCCGTCCGCCCTATAGAGCTGGACACTCTCGCCGGTGTGGTCGCGAAGACGCGGCAATACCTCTGCGGCAGCCGTCACGAGCGGGTCGGGCGCGTGCGCCGCGAGCACCGCGAGCAGCGGTCCAGGGCGCCACCGGCCGTGATGATCGCGTTCCAGAAGGCCGTGGGTCTCCAGCCCGACTGCCAGCCTGTGGGCCGTCGCGCGTGGTAGACCGGTGGACTCACACAGCTCGGACAGGCCGCTAGGACGGGATGCGGTGACCTTGAGAACAGCCACCACTTTGTCCAAGACTCCGATACCGCTAGACTGTCCCATACCGCGATACTAGAGTCCCAAATCGTGAGATGTCTATTCGCGACAGGCTGCACCGGCAACGGGTTTCGCACTTACAGGTGGAAGCGGCTGAACCAAAACGGCGCAGTACAACGCAAGGAGGAGCCGATATGGGCCGCACAATGTCCGAGAAGGTTTGGGAAGAGCACGTCGTGCATCGTGCCGAAGGCGAACCTGATCTCCTGTACATCGACATGCAGCTGATCCACGAGGTCACCAGTCCCCAGGCATTCGAAGGGCTGAGGCAAGCCGGGCGGCCGGTGCGTAGACCCGATCTCACCCTTGCTACCGAGGATCACAACGTGCCGACGATGAATATTGATCGACCGATCAAAGATCCGACCTCGCGTAAGCAGGTCGACACATTGCGAGCAAACTGCGCAGAGTTTGGCATCCGGCTGTTCCCGATGGGCGATGCGGAGCAGGGAATTGTGCACGTCGTCGGGCCGCAGCGAGGGCTTACCCAGCCGGGCATGACGATTGTCTGCGGCGATTCGCACACCTCGACACATGGCGCTTTCGGTGCATTGGCTTTCGGTATTGGCACTAGTGAAGTCGAGCATGTACTCGCCACCCAGACGCTCCCGCTCAACCCGTTCAAGACCATGGCCATTACCGTGAACGGCTCGCTGGCGCCCGGCGTGACGTCTAAGGACTTGATCCTCGCGGTGATCGCGAAGATCGGCACGGGAGGCGGCCAGGGGTACGTGCTGGAGTATCGCGGCGAGGCGATCCGTGCCCAGTCGATGGAATCGCGGATGACGATTTGCAATATGTCGATTGAGGCAGGCGCCCGCGCCGGAATGATCGCGCCCGACGAGACGACCTTCGACTATCTCAAGGGCCGCGAACACGTCCCGTCCGGCGCGGAGTGGGATGAGGCAGTGGAGTACTGGAAGTCGTTCGCCTCGGATGCCGACGCCAACTTTGACGCAGAGGTCATCATCGACGGTTCGTCCCTTACCCCGTTCGTGACGTGGGGTACCAACCCCGGGCAGGGCGTACCGCTGTCGGCGAGCGTGCCCGACCCGGCCTCCATCGTCGACGAGGGCGAGCGTCAGGCTGCCGAACGGGCCCTGAAGTACATGGACCTGGCTGCGGGCACTCCGCTCCGCGACATTCGAGTGGACACGGTTTTTCTCGGCTCCTGCACCAATGGGCGCATCGAAGACTTGCGCGCGGCAGCGGACGTGGTTCGTGGCCGAAGTATTGCGCCGAATCTTCGAATGTTGGTCGTTCCTGGTTCGATGCGAGTCAAGGCGCAGGCCGAGAAGGAAGGCCTGGACGCGATTTTCCTGGCGTTCGGCGCAGAATGGCGTGAATCGGGTTGCTCTATGTGCCTGGCTATGAACCCAGATAAGCTCGCGCCCGGCGAGCGGTGCGCATCGACGTCCAACCGGAACTTCGAAGGTCGGCAGGGCAAGGGTGGTCGCACTCACCTCGTCTCACCGATCGTTGCTGCTGCGACCGCGGTTCGCGGGACCCTTAGCGCGCCATCGGATCTCGGACCGGTGCCAGCGCTGGTGGGGTAACGGACTGTCACCGAAAGCACTAAGGCTTCGCTCCATCCTTTTCTCAAGGTCGACCTGAAGCCCGCTCAATATTCTGATTGAAATCAATGCCATCCAAGGAGGCATGACTATGAAGGCCTTTCACACTCACACCGGCGTCGGGATCCCGTTGCGCCGAAGCAATGTCGATACGGATCAGATCATCCCAGCCGTTTATCTCAAGCGCATCAGTCGTTCCGGATTCGAAGACGGGCTGTTCGCCGCATGGCGCGGCGATCCGACCTTTGTCCTCAACAACGAGTCGTACAAGGCCGGGTCCGTTCTGGTTGCAGGACCGGATTTCGGCACCGGCTCGTCCCGTGAACACGCCGTTTGGGCACTGATGGACTACGGCATTCGTGCCGTGATCTCGCCGCGCTTCGCTGATATCTTCCGCGGGAACTCTGGCAAGGGCGGACTTGTCGCCGCCCAGGTCAGCCCGGATGATGACGAACTGTTGCTGAAGTGGCTGGAGAACCATCCAGGTGACTCCGTCACCGTCGATCTGCAAGAGCGGCGCATCACCTGTGGCGCTCTATCGATCCCGTTCGAGATTGACGATTACACCCGCTGGCGCTTGCTTGAAGGGCTGGACGACATTGCTTTGACACTCCGGCAAGTCGATGCGATCAGTGAATTTGAGACGCATCGCTCGCCTCTAAAGCCAGTCGCTCTCCCGAAGTCGGCGTAGTCGAGCGCAATAGTGAAATAGCAGTCGACACTGCGGTGCGAAGACCCGAAGCATGCTTTGCGCCAAGGGTTTTCGCACCGCAGTTCCTTGCTCGACGTCAGACATTCTGCGCGCAAGTCTGGCTTTCGCGGTTCGGATATGACGAGAATCGTTATAACGGCGGGGCTTTGACCCGCGTGGCGAGTTGGAAATTGAGGCGGATGCGTTTACCGTTTGCCTGCAGCCGATCCGTCGGGTCGCCGTGACGCATTAGGAGACTTTGCCATGAATAAGACTGAGCTCACCAACAAACTCGCCGAGTTGCTGGATGGAGACAAGAAGACCGCGTCGACTGCGATCGAGGGATTCATCGACCTAGTCCAACGGGAGGTCAAGGCCGGCCGCAAGGTATCAGTTTCCGGCTTCGGCGTATTCGAAAAGCGTGAACGTGCCGCGCGTACCGCCCGCAATCCGCGCACAGGTGAAGCCGTGAAGGTGAAGAAGACGAACGTGCCGTCGTTCCGGCCCGGTACCCTGTTTAAGGACATTGTTGCAGGCAAGGTCAAGCTGCCGAAGGCAGGCACCGTACTTCCTGCGCGGAACCTCGCATCGGTGGCAAAAGGTGGCGACGCGGTAGCGGTCAAGGCTGCGAAGTCCGCGCCGAAGAAGGCTGCCGCGAAATCGGCTGCGAAGCCCGCCACGCCCGCGAAGGCTGCCAAGGCGGCGCCAAAGAAGGCTGCCGCCAAGCCGGTCGCAGTCAAAGCCGCGAAGGCGGCGCCAAAGAAGGCTGCCGCCACGCCCGCGAAGGCCGCCAAGGTCGCCACGCCCGCGAAGGCTGCCAAGGCAGCGCCAAAGAAGGCTGCCGCCAAGAAGTCGAAGTCCAAGTAGTCAGCTAGGGGCAGCCGAGGAGACCACGAGTCGTCCGCGATGCCGACAGATTGAGACACAATCGATGCGGCTGGGTACTGCGCAGATGCGCGACACCCGGCCGCATCGGTCGCTTCAACAGCATCGACGATCCAATGCCGCGAGTTATGACGCGCCAATGCCGCGAGTTATGACGCGCGGCCTACAAATCCGTCAGCACGTACCGGTCGGCCTGGCGGATGCGTTTGTCGTCGAAACTCAGCACCCAGTACGCGGCCTTTGGTGTCGTGGTCGTCTCAATGGCAAGCTCGGCGCGAGATGCGAGCGATTTGATGACGCCTGGGATGACACCGCCTTGGCTGCACACCACGGTCGGGCCGCCTTCGGCGTTGGCGAGCGCCAACTCCATGGTGCGCTGACGGGCTGCAGCCGGGTCGTGCTGATACTCCGCCTCGGAAAAGGACGGCTCGTCGGTGACGGGAACGCCGATCGACGCAGCAAATGGGCCCACAGTCTGTCGACATCTCTCCAACGGGGCGGCCGCCACCGCAGAAGGTGCAAACACAGCCAGTCGGCGAATCAGCTCCTCGGCCTGCTTTCGGCCTCGGCGGTCCAACGGCCGTTTGGAGTCAGCCCCGACGAAAGAGTCCCGCTGGCCAGCCTTGGCATGCCGCACGAGCACGACGGTAGCAAGGGCCGCGGGAAGCGTCATAAATGAATCCAGCACCGCACGGTCGCGCGGGTAGGTTAGTCGCGCTCGAGCCTTGGGTACCGGGAGCCAATCAAGGGTGTCGACTTCCTTGTTTACTGCGAACTCGCCAGTGGCGACTCGGCCCGCGAAATAGTGCACGACCTTCAGGCAGGACGACGTCTCGTAGCTGATCGAGTCGATATGTCGCCCTAGTCGGGACGCGAATCCCGTCTCTTCCAGTACTTCTCGCGATGCCGTGAGAGTGGGGCACTCGCCGCTCTCTGCTTTGCCCTTGGGCAGCGACCAGTCGTTGTACCGGGGTCGATGGATCACCGCGACCTTGATGCCATGTTTGTGCGACGGACGCCACAGGACGGCGCCGGCTGCCTCGATGACTGCGGGGTTATTCGCCACCCGTCACCTTTCGTAGTAATTCCTTCTGGACATCACGGCCGTCACCGTCCGCAGGCGAACGTTGCCAACCATCCGGCGTGAGCACCCATGAGCGGGTATCCGGTGCTGCCATCATCTCCAGAATGTCAGCCAGCCTGGCGATTGCGGCGCGATCGGTCACGCGCACCATCGCCTCTACCCGGCGGTCGAGGTTCCGATGCATAATATCGGCACTGCCGATCCAGTATTCCTCGCCGGTCCCGGCTCCGCCGCCACCAGCACTGCCGCCGCCGAAATAGAAGATTCTGGAGTGCTCCAGGAACCGTCCGACGACCGACCGGGCCGTGATGTTGTCGGACAGACCCGGTATGCCAGCGCGTAGCGCACAGATGCCACGGACCGTCACGTCGACCTGAACACCCGCCTGCGATGCGCGGTAGAGCGAGTCGATCACCTGCTCGTCGACGATCGAGTTGGCTTTGAGCCGGATTATCCCGCCACGGCCCTCGCGCTGATGCACGATTTCCCGCTCGATCCGCTCGACGATGCCGGTGCGAATCGAATGTGGCGCGACCAGCAGGTTCCGGTATTCGGTTTGTCGGGAATAGCCGGTAAGAACATTGAACAAATCGGTGAGGTCGGCGCCGATGTCCGGGTCGGCCGTGAACAGCCCCAGATCTTCGTACGTGCGCGCGGTCTTCGGGTTGTAGTTGCCGGTGCCAATGTGGCAGTAACGACGGATCGTCGAGCCCTCTTGCCGCACCACCAGAGCTACCTTGCAATGCGTTTTGAGTCCCACCAGGCCGTAAACCACATGCACGCCGGCACGCTCCAGTGCCTTCGCCCA
>JBDTAR010000149.1:0-11842 GCA_039924545.1 Nakamurella sp.
GACGGCTACTTCACCTACCACCACTGCACCCCGCACGACGGCTACTTCACCTACCACCACTGCACCCCGCACGACGGCTACTTCACCTACCACCACTGCACCCCGCACGACGGCTACTTCACCTACCACCACTGCACCCCGCGCGAAAACGGCGCTACCCACCACAAAGGTGGTGACGCCCTCTACAAGTGGCGCTGCGATGCCGGTAGGCAATCTTCCAGGCTGGAAGCAGATCTTTTCCGAGGACTTCACCACGCCGTTGCCGCTCGGGTCATTCCCCGGCCCCTACGCGAGTAAGTGGCAGAGCTACGACGGGTTCCCGGACACTTTCGGGGTCGCGCGTTACGATCAGCGGATCATTTCGGTGCACGACGGTGCTCTTGATGTTTACTTGCACACGAAGAACGGGCAACCTTTGTCGGCAGCCCCAGTTCCGCTCGTAAACGGCAAGTGGGGCGGCCAGGTCTACGGTCGGTACAGCGTACGGATGAAGGCGGATTCGATGGAATCGTTCAAGCCTGCATTCCTGCTATGGCCCGACACAGACAATTGGAAAGACGGCGAGATCGACTTCCCCGAGGGCCCGTTCGACTCGTCCCCGTACGCCGTAAATCACCTTGTCGGGAGCCCCAGCGCTAACGCGTACCTCGCGAAGAGCAAGGTTGCCTACACCGACTGGCATACGTACACGATTAACTGGACGCCGGACCGGTTGAGCTTCTACATCGACGGTGAGTTACTTGGCTCAACGACCAGCAGCATTCCCACGAAAGCGATGCACTGGGTCTTGCAAATGGAAAGCGACGGCGACATTCCAGCACCGAGCACAGCCGGTCACGTGCTCATCGATTGGGCGACGATCTACAGTTACGTGCCCTGACCGTGGAGGGGGGCCGCCGCTTATAGCGGCGCAGGACTTCCTCCAGCCTGTCGATGTGCACATCGTAAGGATACTTTTCTTCGACCATCGCACGACAGGCCTCGCCGAGGTGCGGATCGTCCAGTCGCCAGTTCAATAGCGATCGGATACCCGCAGCCAACGCCTGCGGGTCGCGCGGTGGCACGAGAAAACGTGACATGTCACCGGAGAGTACCTCTGGGATTCCGCCAATCTCGGAGGCGATCACAGGTCTGCCGGTGGCAAGCGCCTCGATCACTACGCGACCAAAGGCCTCCTCGGCCCAAGACGGCACCACCGTCAGGTCTGCGGCGTGCAGGAACGGCACAATGCCGGAGCGACCTTCAAACCACCGATACGAACCGGGTGGCAATGCCGCCAGCGCTCGCGCAATCTCGGGATCGGAGTCAGGGGATGGCCATCCCAGCAGCACTAGGAGCGCCTCGCCTGGGGCCATGCCCAGCTCCCGCCATGCCCGCGCAAGAGTGAGGACCCCTTTTTGCGCAGAAATTCGTCCATAGTAGAGGACAATCGGGACGTTTTGCGGCAGCCCAAGCTCGTCACGGGCAGCCGTTCGTTCACCCGGACCGCCAAAAGGATATCGGTCCAACGGAACAGCGTTGGGCAACACGGTGATCTTCTCCGGAGCCACTCCCCTGGCTATCCATGCCTGTCGGATGAATTCTGAGACGGCGACGAAGTGGGTGACCCCAGAATAGAGAAGTCTCGTATTACGAAAATTCGGGATCTGGTGGAGGTGGCAAACGATCGGGATGTGAGCCCGCCACGCAACGAAGCGCGCCCAAATAATGTGCTCGGACCGGTTGAGCCAGAGCAGATCCGGGTGTAATTTTTTTACCAGCCGAGCCGCGGCGACGAAGGTCCGAAGTTCACGCAGCGGTCGCCAAGGATTGAAACCAAAGCCAACAGACCCCTCGACGGACACACCGGCAGCTTCGTAGTCGGCGCGTTGCGGGCCGTCGGAGCCGTATACGAGGTCGACGCGGTTGCCGCGTGACACCAATGCGGCGCTATCTTGGAACGTGCACTCTTCGATACCGCCGTAGGGAGTGAGCCAGGCCGCATTTGTCAGCACATGGACCGGCGTCATGTTAACGCTCCTCGGATGAAGTTGTCGACCCGAATTCCGGGGAGGACGCAACGGGCTGTGGGAGTCGACGAGCTCGCCTGAGCTGCCAATAGAACCAGGGTAGGCAGCAAAGTCCAGCAGCGAAACGCGCCATATTCCAGCCGGAGGTCTGTGGCAGCAGGATCGTCCCAGCAGCTATCGCGATCACGCCGATGACGGCGAGCACGAGCTTCCAGGGTGGATGCGGCCACGAGGGCGTCACGGGTAGGAATCTGAGCTGCAGAAATGCGAGCAATCCGTACGCGGCCAACGTGGCTGCGGCGGCACCGGCGATGCCGAAGCTTGGCACGAGCGCAATATTGAGCATGATGTTGACGGCCGCTACCACACCGGTAATGGCCCCGATGGTTTTCGCTCGGCGCAATGTGATCAGTAGCCGACCGGTGACCACGCTGCCCGCGTAGGGGAACGCGGCGAGCGCCACTAGGAATACCACCAAGGTCAGAGACTCCGGCTCGAAACTCGGCGGCGCCACGATCCTCAGCAGCACAGGAGCGGCGACCGTGAGGCCAAGCACCGTGGGCATCAGCACTCGGTACAGTTCGCCGCGAGACTGTGCAGCGAGCGCCCAACGAGCCTCTTCATCGTGGATCTCCGCAAACCGCGGGGTCCAGGCTGCGCTGGTGAAAGTGAGCAATAGGATGACAGCTGATCCGACTACGTACGCTACCTGGTAACGGCCGACTTCTCCGACCCCGATCATCCGCTGGATCACGATTCGGTCGCCAGCGTTCAAGACAAAGTAGGCGAGACCACCGAGTGCGAGCGGTACACCGAGCCTGACCGCGCGCCACATCACCGGCCAATCGACTAAACCGCGCAGTGTGGGCTTCGCGGCAACGAGACCCAAGACCATTGCGACCGACTGGCTGGCGACGCATCCCCAGAGATAGGTGACCGGGTCGTTGTGCAGGAAGACCAGTAACAGCACTCCCGTCACTTGGCCACCCATCGCGGCGACCACGCTGACTACGGCGAATGCGCCTAAGCGATCCTCGGCCAACAATAGCGCGAGAGTCAGTTGCACTGCGGCGGCCGGGACAGCCCACACGACCACTGCGATAACCAACATCGGGTCGCCGCGAAACCCAAGCGATCCCTGCCAAAGCGGTGCGGTAATGGCGAAAACTATGGCGATGCCTACCGCGATCGCGATGCCCACCGCGACAAGCCCGCGGGCGGATAAGCTGTTGCCGTCTTCGGCGCGTTGCAAGACAAGGGCTTGGTCGATACCGAGGATCGCGACGACGCTGAGCACCTGAAACAGCGCCAACCCGGAGGCCAGCGCGCCGAACTCGGCTGGCCCCATCACGTACGCGAGGATTGGCGATACGATCGTTCCGGCCACCAACTGCAGCGACCAAATGACCACGTAGAGCATGCCCCGGCCGAAGAGTCGCGATCCGGTGGTAGGCGTGGGCGCTCCCGATGAGTCGGTGACGGCGTCTACGGCAGGCCCACTCCCCGCGCTAGGGCCGCTCAGGTTTTCGGGCTCACGCATGCAATCACTCGGTTATTTCAATGGCTTCCGCGGTGCCACCAGAGGCATCCGACGATGCTGGACCTGACATTACCGCCGCGCGGCTGCGGTCGCCATCGAGCAACCATAAGGGGTCCGACGCAGCCAGTGCCAGTGCTTGGCGTACTGCGTCTTCATCGAAGACATTGGAATGGAACGACGCAGTCAAATGGACCACGCCGCCAACCATGATGAGCACCACGGTTACATGCTCAGGCCTGGCCGGCTCCGTAATAAAAGCGCAGATCCGATGCCCGACGTCGGTCTTCCACGGCAGCTCCTGCAGCGCCCGCGAGATACCTAGGCTGCTGAACATGAGTCGGGCTTGAGCATTGCGCGGGGCGATGCAGCTCAATGAGTTATGGCGCGCACGAGTCCAGTGCAGGAGCACACCGGCGAGGAGAGCGGCCAACGCCCTTCCGGAATGGGTCTGAGCGCGTATGGCGAGGCTGACCTGTCGTGGTTCGCCGAGACTGCCGTTCGGTATTGACAATCCGGTGATGAAATTTCCGTTGATCTGTCCCGATCCGCGGGGCAGATAGCGACGAACGTCAAAAATCACTGTCAACTCCGGTCGGATTGCGGTCCCGGCCATTTCGAACGCACGACGGAGTACCACTAAGTGCGCCGATGACATCGTGGTCGCACGGCCATGCAACCTGACCCATTTGCGGAGTGCAAGCTGGACAGTCGCAGGAGAGGCCGCGTAGGCCACGGTAAGTCTTGGGCACCACGTACGGAGATCGCAGAACTCGGCGCCGACCACCTCAGCGGAGTCTCGAGGCGGCGGGTAGCGAAAAGGGCACGACACGTCCGAGGGCTGTTGATAAATGTCGCGCGGACAGCTTTCCAGAGCGGCAGTCGTTCCAGGCTCGACTTGAACATGTGCAGGTCCTCTGCGCTGCCCGTCGCCAGATTCGCGACCGTGATGAGCAATTCTAAGTGCTGCTTGCCGTCCTCCGGGGCATGATGCCCCACTTCGATCAGGTAGTCCCCGGCGACTACGAAGCGAAGTGGATGTTGTGGGCTGACAGTTAACACCTGCTGAGCGGCGATGCCCACGATAGCGTCGGGTGTCGCTGGCGACACGTCAATGACGAGGTCATCACACCACGAATCGAGGCAGTCGTCATGATGCTGCCACCGCCGCGATCCCGAGACGAAGCTCACCGCAACACGCGTGCGCGGCCCGATATCCGCGATCCGCCGCACCGCAGCGACGACGCCATCCCGCGCCAGCCCGGCGATGGGTCCTACGACACCCACGCTGGTATGGTTTTGACGCATCCCGTCACGCACGGCCATGCGCCTCGTTTGGTGGCCGTTGGAGCGGAATTGCGTTTCGCTTCGCGTGGCGACACCTCCTGTAGATCCGCATGTTGAGTCGCGCACGTTCGATTCCGATCGTTTCGATCTAACTCAGCCGCCGACCGCTCTTGCCCGTGCTTTACAGCACTCCTAGCCGAGTGACCACGGAGCCACAACGACTTGAAGCCATCGATGACGCGGCACAGCGCTCTATACGAGAGCACCTGCGCGATGTACCATACATGAAGTTTGAAAGGCTAAAGCCGTTAACGGAGCGCATTCGCGACAGGCGTCTATCGAATTCAGGCGCCTCACGATTTGTCAGAGTGCCAGCCGAAATTGGAGACTGGGCATTGAGAGAAACTGTCATGGCACGCGCGTTTGCGAACCGCCTTCGGAAGTCATTTCTGATCGGTGTTGTGGTTTTGATGGTCGCCGCAATGCTGGTGCCGAGGACCGCTCTTGCTGCCAGTTCGGGACCGGACGAATGCTCGGCTGATGTGACGTTGAACGTCGTCGCTCATGAGGACGACGACCTGCTCTTTCAGGGCGCCACCATCGCGGCCGATATCGCGGCCGGACACTGCGTGCGTACGGTGTACGTCACCGCTGGAAACGACAACCTCCCCTCATGGTATTGGCTTGCGCGCGAAGCTGGGGTAAAAGCGGCGTACGCGGAACTCGCGGGTGTCAGCAACAACTGGGCCAGTGCCGACACCGGTATACCTGGACATCCCATTATGCTGGCGACGCTCGTCGGGGCACCAGCAATCTCGTTGGCGTTCATGCATCTCCCCGACGGCCAGATGGACGGTAGTGGCGACACGCAAGCGAATGGGGACAGCCTGCAGAAGTTGATGCAAGGGGTCATCCATTCCATCCACACGGTCGACGGTTCGCCCGCCTACACAAAGGATGCACTGGTCGACACCCTCGCGACGATCATGGACGACTTTCGCCCGACGAGCATCAACACCCTGGACTACAGCGGAGCATACGGTGACGGCGACCACAGTGACCACCACGTCGTCGCACAGTTGACCAAGCTCGCACAGGCGCAGTACAGGGGAGTTCACAGTTTCAACGGATATCTGGGTTACGGAATCGCGACTTATCCTGCGAATCTGTCTGGCGCCGCGGTGTCGACGAAATCGAACGCGTTTTTCACGTACGGCTCGTTCGATTACAAGACGTGCGACTCCGCTCCGAGTTGCGCAAACCGTGCTGAGGGTGCATGGCTCCACCGCGAATACCTTGTTGACACTGGTCAACCTGTCGTAGTGCCCCCGGATCTTCCACCGATCGCCCCGGGCACGAATGTGGCGGAGTTCACGGCGGTGACGGCGAGTTCGGAGAATCATGCCAACAATCAGTTGGCTGCCAATGCCGTCGACGGCGTCGCTGACGGGTATCCCGGTGATTACACGCGGGAATGGGCAACGAATGGGGGCGGGGTCGGTAGCTGGCTTGACCTGGCGTGGGCTACGCCGGTTTCTCTTGACAAGATCGTTCTGTTCGACCGACCCAACCTCGACGACCATGTGCTCGCTGGCTCGATTACTTTCTCCGACGGTTCCACCGTCGCTGTCCCTGAGCTGAGCAACGAAGGTGCGGCGACGACGATCACATTCCCCGCACGCGACACGACGTCTATCCGCTTCACTATCACCGCGGTGAGCACCACCACTCACAACATCGGGCTCGCGGAACTACAGGCCTGGGGACCGGCGTCGACGTAGCAACCCGCCTGGGCGCATCTACAGATCGCCTGACGTGAAAAATACGGATCAGGGCATTTTGGACGTAGTGGCCCGCGTCGTGAGGTGCGTGTTTGGCCAGTCGCCGGTCCGGGCGTATCCGATGTGGTTGTTAGCTCAGCGGGCTAACGGTAACTCTGTAGCCGAGTTCAGCGAAGCTGTAGGTCGCGCAACGTCGTTGCCGACTGGTCCTCGGAAACCGACCCTGTGGTGACGCCTCACCTTGCATCTCGGCTTCCTAGTCGACGGGATCGCGTTCATTGCGCTGGTCTTTGTCACCCCGCAGTAGCACCGGCTGGTGCCGACAACTCGGGTCGCGTTTGCCGACGCACTCGCCCAAATCCACACGCCAGCATGTGTGAACCACCTTGGCAAAAGTCAGGTCCATCTGAAACGGCGGGAAGCCAACGACGTGGTGCGCGATTGGTGTTCTCTGCCGGAGCACCGCAGCTAAGCAGGTTCGCTACGGGCGTTAGGCGGGCGAGCCGACTCCAGCCTCATCCATGTCACGAATCTCGCGTTTGAGCTCGGCGACCTCGTCACGTAGCCGACCCGCGAGCTCGAACTGCAAGTCGCGGGCCGCGGAGAGCATCTGTTCGGTGAGTTGCTGCACGAGATCGGCAAGGTCTGCTCGCGCCATGCCCGCCGTGTTGTGGCCCGCGTAGATGCCTGCGGTCCGCTCACCGGAAGGCGCACGCCCCCGCGACATGCGTCGACCGGAACCGCCGAACGGCAGTACCGTCGCGCCCAATCCGGCCTCGGTGTCGTCTGCCTCTGCGTAGACGCGGTCCAGAATGTCGTTGATCTTCTTACGCAGCGGCTGTGGGGTGAGACCGTGCACCTCGTTGTAGGCGACCTGCTTCTCCCGGCGCCGGGTCGTCTCCTCGATGGCCTGCGCCATCGCCGGAGTGATCGTGTCGGCATACATGTGTACCTGGCCGTTTACGTTTCGCGCGGCTCGGCCCATGGTCTGGATCAACGATTTCGCGGAGCGCAGGAACCCCTGTTTGTCCGCATCCAAGATCGCAACGAGCGAAACCTCCGGCAGATCGAGGCCTTCGCGGAGCAGGTTGATTCCGACCAGGACGTCGTACTCCCCTAGCCGCAATTCGCGCAACAATTCGACACGTCGCAGCGTATCGATATCCGAATGCAGGTACCGCACTCGGATGCCCTGGTCCAGCAGATAGTCCGTTAGGTCTTCCGACATCTTCTTCGTCAACGTGGTAACCAGGACGCGTTCATTCTTGCCGGCGCGTTCCCGAATCTCGCCCACTAGGTCGTCGATCTGGCCGGTGGTCGGCTTCACCACGATCTGCGGATCGATCAGGCCTGTCGGCCGGATCACCTGCTCCACAAATTCCCCACCAGCCTGCGCGAGCTCGTAATTGCCTGGCGTCGCAGACAGATACACCGTCTGGCCGACTCGCGCCTCGAACTCGGTCCAGGTGAGCGGCCGGTTGTCGAGCGCGGAGGGCAGCCGAAATCCATGCTCCACCAGGGTGCGTTTCCGCGACGAGTCACCCTCGTACATGGCACCAATCTGCGGGACCGTGACGTGCGATTCGTCGATGACCAACAGGAAATCCTCTGGGAAATAGTCGATCAGTGTTGCCGGCGCGGTGCCCGGTCCGCGCCCGTCGATATGTCGCGAGTAGTTCTCAATACCGGAACAGAACCCGATCTGCCGCATCATCTCGATGTCGTAGGTGGTGCGCATCTTGAGCCGCTGTGCCTCGAGCAATTTGCCCTGTCGGTCGAATTCGGCGAGCCGCTCTGCCAACTCGATCTCGATTCCGGCGATCGCCTTTTCCATGCGCTCCGGCCCGGCCACGTAGTGCGTAGCCGGGAAAATACGCAACTCCTGCACGGTCCGCACGATCTCACCGGTCAGCGGATGCAGGTAGTGCAGCGCCTCAATTTCGTCGCCAAAGAACTCTATGCGGATCGCCAACTCCTCGTAGGCGGGGATGATCTCGACAGTGTCTCCCCGAACCCGGAAGGCGCCGCGGGTAAAGGCGATGTCGTTGCGCGAGTACTGGACGTCCACCAGGGCGCGAAGGAGCTGATCCCGATCCATCGTCATACCTACATGGACGGGCAGCGACCGATCGAGGTACGACTGCGGAGTACCCAGGCCATAGATACAGGACACCGACGCCACCACAATCACATCGCGCCGGGAGAGCAGTGACATGGTGGCCGAATGTCGGAGCCGCTCCACGTCGGAGTTGATCGACGAATCCTTTTCGATGAAGGTGTCCGTTTGCGGGACGTACGCCTCCGGCTGGTAGTAGTCGTAGTACGAGACGAAGTACTCGACGGCGTTATGCGGGAATAGCTCTCGTAATTCGTTCGCGAGCTGGGCGGCCAGGGTCTTGTTCGGCGCCATTACCAAAGTGGGTCGCTGCAACTTCTCGATCAGCCATGCCGTGGTCGCCGATTTGCCCGTACCGGTGGCCCCGAGCAGCACCACATCGCGTTCGCCGCGATTGATACGCATTTCAAGCTCTTCGATCGCCTGCGGCTGGTCGCCGGACGGGTGATAATCGCTCACCACCTCGAACTTGCTGGAGGTGCGCGGAATATCACCGACCGGCCGGAATTCGGAGACGGCGATGACGGGATGTTCAGATGCGAATGCCACGCTTGTCAGCGTACGTTGGACCCCCGACAGAGTTGTCCGAACCCATCTTCCCCGTGGCTAGTGAGCAGAAGTACTAGCCACCGGGCAGGCCACACAGAGTCTGCCCAGTACTCACCGTTGGTGCAGTTCGGCCCAGAGCGCCTGCACCCTGGTGCGTAATGCAGCCCGGTCGCCGTCGTTCTGTATGACGATGTCCGCGAACGCTGCGCGCTCACTGTCCGAGATCTGCGCAGCAATGCGTGCCCTGGCATCGTCCTCGGTCAACCCTCGCTCGATGAGCCGGGTGATCCGCGTAGCAGTCTGCGCCGTTACGACCACTACGACGTCGAACTCGCTTGCCTCTGCGGCAGAGCGCAGAATAGGGATGTCGTTGACCACGACCGAGTCGGCGGGAGCCGCGTCACGGATCCGGCGAAACTCAGCGCGGACAAGCGGGTGAATAATGCCTTCTAACCGTGCCCGAGCGGCTGCAGCAGCAACTGTCTTTGGGAAAATAATGGCGGCGAGCTCCGCGCGATCGAGCGACCCGTCACTGCACAACACGTCCGGCCCGAACTCCGCCGCCACGGCAGCGAGTCCCTCCGTCCCCGGCGCAACGACATCTCGGGCCAGTACATCGGAATCAATGACGACAGCGCCGAGCTCCGCCAGCGCTCGCGACACAGCGGACTTGCCGGCCCCGATTCCGCCAGTCACCGCCACCGTCACCACTGCGCCGCCCAGCGGGGAACGATTCGATTCTGGCTGGCTAGATACTGGGAGATTCACGGCATCTGCCTACTGAACGTGGCCAAGAGCAGATCGCATCAACAGGGTCAGTGCCGATTCGAGCGCGGAGTCGGCGATCACTCCGCTGGCTATCGCGATGGAGATCGTTACGGAGCCCGTGTGCGTGATTGCGAGACCTCCGTCGCGCAGCAGAACCGCGATCTTTTGGCCGCTGGTGTTGGCGTCGGTGACGGACGCCTTCGCGCCCGCCGCTGTCTCAGACTGAACCGTGACGTTGAACTGTTTCTGGGCGGCCGCCTCATCGGCGAAGCTGGCGATCGCAACGACGAGCGGGCGCGCCACCGCCAGGTCACTGGTGCCGTAGTAGCATTTTGCGCGGGCTGTCATCTGATTGTCGGCGTTAGCCGTGTCTTGCACGCGCAGCATCGTCGAGTCGAGGCCCTTACCGAGCGCGCGGGAAATGTCGTTCCGAAATAGGACCGCGCCGCATGAGGTGCCGACCATGCGGGCAGCGGCCCGGGCCGCTTTGTCCATGGTGGTCGGCGCCGTCGAAGTAGTCGTGGTAGCGGCGGCCCCATTCGCGTCGGTGGACTGCACTGCGCCATCCGATTCGCCCGACCCGGCCGCCGTCTGCGCCGGAGCACCCGACGGTGCTGACGAGGAAGTCTGCACTGCGTTCGGAGCGACCACCGTGATCGCCGCCCCGGATTGCGGACCGGATTGGCCCGCCGGCGCGCCTCCCGATGCACTCCCGCTGACGACCGTTACCGGAGGCGCCGTCACGGTGTGCGTAATCGTCTGGGCCGCGCCCGCGGACGAGCCGCAACCGGCTACCGACAACAGCACCGCCACGACAATGAGCCCCCACGTGCCTCGCAATTCACGCATGAGTCAACCGTAGCGAACAGCGTCATACGTAGTGGGGATGCCGCGCGGAAGGCAGCGACCGTGAACAGCGTCATACCTGATAAACAGACAAAAAGACGCCGGGACGGTGGGTCGTGCCCACCACCCCGGCGTCGATGAGATCGACTAGCGCGGCGTGTTACTCGTTGCCGGCCAGCTTCTCCTTGAGCTTCGCCAGAGCCTCGTCGTCAACGAGCGAACCCGCGTGCTCTTCGCTACCCGAATCGGACGAGTAGTTGCTCGGCGAATCCGTCGCAGCAGCTGCGTCGTCGTCGAGCGCCTTGGAGATCTGCTTCTGATGTGCATCGAACACTGAATGCGCGTCGGTGTAGGACTTCTCCCACATGTCGCGCTGCTGGTCGAAGCCTTCCAGCCATTCGCCGGTCGTGACGTCGAAACCTTCCGGCGGAACGAAGTTGCCGGCCTCGTCGTAGTGGTCGACGACACCGTACTGAGCGCGCACCTCGTCGAAGTCGGCGCCGACGGGAATGCCCTCGTTGGCCTGCTTCAGCGACAGCGAGATACGGCGGCGATCGAGGTCGATGTCGATGACCCGAACGAAGATCTCGTCGTCCACATTGACAACCTGCTCCGGCACGTCGACGTGACGCGCGGCCAGTTCGGAGATGTGCACCAGACCCTCGATGCCGTCGAAGACGCGCACAAACGCGCCGAACGGAACGAGCTTGGTGACCTTACCCGGCACGACCTGCCCAATGGCGTGGGTGCGGGCGAAGTGACGCCACGGATCTTCCTGGGTGGCCTTGAGCGACAGCGAGACACGTTCGCGGTCCATGTCGACGTCGAGTACCTCGACGGTGACTTCCTGGCCCACCTCGACAATCTCGTTCGGGTGGTCGATGTGCTTCCACGACAGTTCGGACACGTGCACGAGCCCATCCACACCGCCGAGATCGACGAACGCGCC
>JBDTAR010000150.1:0-10301 GCA_039924545.1 Nakamurella sp.
GCCGCACTTGTTTCCGCTGGCCGATCGGGTGATGCAGCCGACCACCGCCGAGGTGCTCTCCGGGTATGACGCAGTGTTTTTGGCTTTGCCGCACGGACAATCCCATGCACTCGCCGACCAGCTCGACGCGAACACCGTCATCATCGACTGCGGCGCCGATCATCGCCTAGTAGACCCGGCAGCGTGGCAGAAGTTTTACGGCGGAGAACATTCCGGCGCGTGGCCCTACGGGCTGCCGGAATTGCCCGGTCGGGTCGATGGCGCGCTCCGACCCGCCGTGCTGCGTGATGCGCTACGCGGTGCGAAGCACATTGCGGTGCCCGGCTGCTATCCCACCGTCACCTCGCTTGCGCTCGCTCCGGCATTGGCCGCCGATCTTGTGGAGCCAAGTGTGGTGGCGGTCGCGGCTTCCGGCACATCCGGCGCCGGAAAGGCCGCAAAAACGCACCTTCTCGGCAGTGAAGTGATGGGCTCCATGTCCGCATACGGCGTGGGCGGAACCCACCGTCACTCGCCGGAAATTGTGCAAAATTTGGCGATTGCAGCAGGTCGTCCGGTCACCGTTTCCTTCACCCCGCTGCTTGCCCCGATGCCCCGTGGGATCTTGGCGACGGTGTCCGCGCTGGCGAAGCCTGGTGTCGACCTCGCGGCAGTTCGTGCTGCGTACGAGGCCGCCTACGGTGACGAGCCGTTCGTGTACCTATTGCCGGAGGGCCAATGGCCGTCGACAGCCATGACCCTCGGTGCGAATACCGCCGTGATCCAGGTCGCGCTCGATCCGGACGCCGGCCGGGTCATTGCCGTCGCCGCGGAAGACAACCTCACCAAAGGCACCGCAGGTGCCGCCATCCAGTCGTTTAACCTCGCCGTCGGTCTCCCGGAGACATGCGGCCTACCCATTGCAGGAGTCGCACCGTGAGCCAGTCACTGATACCCGCCGCTGACGCGAACATCGGGGTGACGGCCGCCGCCGGGTTCCGCGCCGCAGGGATCTCCGCAGGGCTCAAGGCGTCCGGAAAGCCCGATATGGCGCTCGTGGTCAACGACGGTCCGATCCGCGTTGCCGCCGGTGTCACGACCAGCAACCGGGTGTTCGCCGCGCCGGTCAAGTGGACCCGGAAGGTATTGGCTGGTGGGCAGCTTGATGCCGTAATCCTCAACTCCGGCGGGGCGAACGCCTGCACTGGCGTGCTCGGCTACGCGGATGCGGTGGCCACCGCCGAATATGTTGCCGCGGCGCTTGGCACCGAGTCGAAGCGGGTCGCGGTGTGCTCCACCGGCCTCATCGGTGAGCGGTTGAACATGCAGGCGCTACTCGGCGGCATTGATAAAGCAGCCGAGGCGCTCACGGCCGACGGTGGTAAAGCCGCGGCTCACGCCATCATGACGACCGACACGGTGCCAAAGACGGTGACGATCACGGCGAACGGACCCGCCGGCGCCTCGTTCACGGTCGCCGGTATGGCCAAGGGCGCGGGCATGCTCGCGCCGGGTATGGCCACGATGCTGGTCGTGCTCACCACCGACGCCGTGGCCACCAGCATGGAACTCGACTCCGCCCTCAAAGCCGCCACCCGTGCCACCTTCGATCGACTCGACTCCGACGGCGCCATGTCCACGAACGACACCGTGCTGCTACTTGCGTCTGGCGCTAGTGGCATGGAGCCCGGCGTTGAGGTGCTGACACAGGCCGTCACCATGGTCTGCGATCAACTTGCCGAAGCGTTGATGGCCGACGCGGAGGGCTCCACCAAGGACATCGAGATTGAGGTTGTCCACGCTGCCAGCGAGGACGACGCTGTCGAAGTAGGCCGTTCCGTCGCGCGGAACAGTCTCGTCAAGACGGCGTTTTTCGGCGGCGACCCAAACTGGGGGCGGATCCTCGCCGCCGTTGGCACCACGAAGGCGACCTTCGACGCCGACGATCTGGACGTTGCCATTAACGACGTGTGGATTTGCCGCTGCGGCTCCGTCGGCGAGGACCGTAGCCGGGTGGACCTGTCTGGGCGCGCTGTGCACGTTGTCATCGATCTGAAGACCGGCCCGCACTCCGCGACCATCCGCACTAACGATTTGTCCCTCGCCTATGTTCACGAGAACTCGGCCTACTCCTCATGAGTGAGACAGCCTTGACTGGTCACGGCCCTGGGATCAGCACTCAGGCCGGCACTGAAGCCAGTACCGCAAGCTCTGTCGCGGCGATCGGTATCGAACACCGCGATGTCGCCGACCTCACGGACGCCACCGCGCGCGCCGAGGTTCTAGCCGGGGCGCTGCCGTGGCTGCGACGTTTCGCTGGCGCCGTCGTGGTCGTCAAGTATGGCGGCAACGCCATGATTGATCCGGCGTTGCAGCGCGCATTCGCCGAGGACATGGTGTTTCTGCGCACCGTCGGCCTCAAACCGGTCGTCGTGCACGGCGGTGGACCGCAGATCTCGGACATGCTCGCGCGGCTCGGTATCGCGGGCGCATTCCGTGGCGGTTTCCGCGTCACTACGGCCGAGGCGATGGAAGTCGTGCGCATGGTTTTGGTCGGCCAGGTCGGTCGAGAACTAGTGGGGCTCATCAACCAACATGGTCCACTGGCGGTCGGCATGAGCGGCGAGGACGCGAACCTGCTCACGGCCACGAGGCGCACGGTGCTGGTCGACGGGGTCCCCACGGATATAGGGCTGGTAGGCGATGTCGCGTCGGTCAATCCGGCGGCGCTCAGCGACCTGCTGGACGCGGGCCGCATCCCGGTGATCGCGACTGTGGCGCCGGATGCCAATGGCGTGGTGCACAACATCAACTCGGATACGGCAGCGGCGGCGATAGCGGTGGCACTCGGCGCCGCGAAGCTCGTCATGCTGACCGATGTCGAAGGCCTATATGCGCAGTGGCCCGACGAATCCTCGCTAATTAGCCGCATCTCCGCAGATGCGCTGGCCGACATACTGCCGCAGTTGGCATCTGGCATGGTGCCAAAAATGGAGGGCGCGCTGCGGGCGGTCCGCGGCGGCGTTCCGGCGGCACACATCATCGACGGCCGACGCGCGCACGCGACACTGCTCGAGATCGTCACGAAACAAGGCATCGGCACCATGGTGGTCCCAACTCTGGAGGAACAGTAATGAGTATGACGGCCCCGCAGTCGATCTCGGGCAACACTTCCGCCGGGCAACGGTGGTCGGCCGCGCTGATGGGAAACTTCTCCACGCCGAAAATTGAGCTGGTATCGGGATCCGGTGCGGTCGTCACCGATGCGGACGGCAAGCAGTACCTGGATCTTCTTGGCGGGATCGCGGTGAACGCGCTTGGCTATGCGCACCCGGCGATCGTGGCCGCGGTGTCCCAGCAAATCGCGCGGCTCGGTCATGTCTCCAATTACTTCTCTGATCCGCCCATTCTGGCGCTCGCCGAGCGTTTGCAGACGATCTCTGGTGCGGGGGAGGCCGGCAGGGTTCTGTTCACGAACTCGGGCACCGAGTCGAACGAGGCTGCGTTCAAAATAGCCCGGCTGACGGGCAAGCCCCGCATCATCGCCACCGAAATGAGCTTCCACGGCCGCACTATGGGCGCGCTTGCAATGACGGGGCAGCCGTCGAAACGTGAACCGTTCGAACCGATGCCCGCAGGGGTCGAGTTCGTGCCCTACGGCGACGCCGATGCGTTGGCTGCGGCGATTGCACGCGATCCGGGCAGCGTGGCTGCGTTTATCTGTGAGCCGATCCAGGGTGAGGCAGGGGTGCGCACACCGCCCGACGGCTACCTGGCCGCGGTCCGTCGCATTACATCGGAGGCCGGTGCGCTGCTGATCTTGGACGAAGTGCAGACCGGAATTGGTCGAACCGGTGCCTGGTTCGCCCACCAGCGAGATGGGATCACGCCCGATGTGATGACGCTGGCCAAGGGTCTCGGCGGCGGCTTACCGATGGGGGCGGTCGTCACATTCGGCGCCGCGTCGGAGATCTTCACGCCAGGCGCGCACGGCTCCACGTTCGCTGGCAACCCGGTGTGCGCGGCCGCGGCGCTGGCCGTGCTGGACACCATCGAGAACGAGCGACTGCTCGATCATGTTGATGCACTTGGCAAACACATCACCCACGCCATAGAGGATTTGAACCATCCGCTGGTGACGGAGGTGCGGGGTCGGGGCCTTCTCATTGGCGTGCAATTGACGGCGCCGGTCGCGGCCGCAGCCAACTCGGCTGCAGCGGAAGCCGGATTCCTCACCAACGCCGCAGGTGCCGACGTCTTGCGCCTGGCCCCGCCGCTTATCCTCACCGAGTCACAGGCCGACTCTTTCATCTCGGCGTTGCCTGCGATCCTCGATTCCGCTGCCGTTAGCTGATTGCTGACGGATCGATTGCTGACTGGGCCGGAATCGTTCCGCAGACCTGCGCCAGTTCACAACAGACAGTGTTTTCTCAAACGTTTTTTCTCCCGCTAAGGAGCAGTGCATGATTCGGCATTTCCTGCGTGACGACGACATCACCCCCGACGAGCAGACTCAGATTCTGGATCTGGCCGCTGCTTATAAGTCGGGAGCAGATACCGGCAAGCCGCTCGCCGGTAAGGCTGTCGTGGTGCTGTTCGAAAAGAACTCGACTCGTACTCGCCTGTCATTTCAGATCGGCATCAACCAGCTCGGCGGCCAGCCCGTCATCGTTGACGGACGCACCTCGCAGATGGGTCGCGAGGAAACCATCGAGGACACCATCCGGGTCGTCTCCCGGTACGCCGACGCCGCTGTGTTCCGCACCTTTGCGCAGCGGCGCATCGACGCCATGGCCGGCGCAGCATCGATTCCAGTTGTCAACGCCCTCACCGACGAGTTCCATCCCTGCCAGGTCCTCGCGGACCTACAGACCGTGCGGGAACGGAAGGGCACCCTGGCCGGGCTCACCCTCACCTTCCTCGGTGACGGGGCCAACAATATGGCGCATTCGCTGATGGTCGGTGGCGCTACTGCTGGCATGCATATCCGCATTGCTGCCCCTGCAGGTTTCGATCCGCAGCCGGACATCTTGCAGGACGCCAAGAACCTTGCCGGGGAGACGGGTGGCTCGATCGAGCTCATCACCGATCCCAACGCGGCTGTTGACGGCTCAGACGTCTTGGTCACCGACTCGTGGACGTCCATGGGCCAGGAGAACGATGGCCTGGATCGCAACACGCCTTTCTGGCCGTACCAGGTCAACGATGAGTTGCTCGGGCGCGCTGGGAATGACGCGATCGTGTTGCACTGCCTACCCGCTCACCGCGGTATGGAGATCACCGACGAGGTAATGGACGGGCCTGCCAGTGTCGTATGGGATGAGGCTGAAAACCGCCTGCACGCCCAGAAGGCGCTGCTGTCGTTCTTGATGCGTTCATCCGGCCTGGTCTGAACGGGCGTGCGCCCCATGACGACAGTGCGCCGCGCCAGGGAAAGCGCAGACGGTAGCGCAGCGGACCGCGCTGCCGATGGTGTAGCCGCACGATTGGTCCCGCAAGCTATCCCGCCAATGTTGCCGACGACGAAGGCGGCCCGGCACGGCCGCATCACCGAACTTGTCACCGAGCGCGAAATCCGGTCGCAGACCGAGCTCGCCACCGTGCTGGCCGCCGAGGGAACTGTCATCACCCAGGCGACTCTTTCCCGAGACCTGGAAGAACTAGGCGCCTTCAAATTGCGCGGCGTCGACGGCGGAGCCGGGAATTACGTCATACCCGAAGATGGACCGCGACGGCCCAAGTCGGGCGGGACGTCGCGGCTAGAGCGGTTACTGTCCGAACTTCTGTTGTCGTACAACGCCTCCGGCAATATCGCGGTGCTGCGCACACCGCCCGGCGCTGCGCAGTTCCTCGCCTCGGCGATCGACCGCGCGCAACCGGACGGGGTGATCGGCACGATTGCGGGCGACGATACCGTGATGCTGGTGGCAGCCGAGGGTATGACGGGCGCCCAAGTGGGCGCGCGAATGGCCGCGTATGCGGCTGGTGAACAGCCCGGCGCGCAGTCCGGCGACCAGCCCGCCGAGATACGCGGTGAACAGGCAGTTGAGCAGTCCAGCACACAGGAGATAGCAGACCGATGACAGACGCACAGGCCGCAAAACCGCAGCAACGCAGTGGAGGAGAAACCAACGGCAGCGATGGCAGGGCCGGAGAAGCCCCGACATCGTTGTGGGGTGGACGGTTTTCGAGCGGCCCGGCACCGGCAATGGCAGCGTTGTCCAAATCGACGCAGTTCGACTGGGTGCTCGCGCCCTACGACCTGCGCGGCTCGAAGGCGCACGCGAAGGTATTGCACGCGGCGGCGCTGCTCAGCGATGACGAGCTCACCCGCATGCACGCCGGCCTCGACGAGCTTGCCGCGGACGTCTCGTCCGGCGCATTTACGGCAGAGCCCGGTGACGAGGATGTGCACACCGCCCTGGAACGTGGCCTGATCGACCGCGTCGGTGCGGAGCTCGGTGGCAAGATCCGGGCCGGCCGCTCTCGCAACGACCAGGTCGCTACTCTCTACCGGCTATATCTCCGCGATGCTGCGCATCGGATCGCGCTCGCCGTGACCGACCTGCAGCAGGCGCTCATCGACCAAGCCCTTGCGCACCGCACGGCGCCGATGCCTGGGCGCACCCATTTTCAGCATGCCCAACCGGTGTTGCTCGCCCACCACCTCGCGGCGCATGCGCAGGCGCTCTCCCGGGATGTCGATCGGCTGCGCGACTGGCAGAAGCGACATTCGTTGTCACCCTACGGTTCTGGAGCGCTAGCCGGCTCTTCACTACATCTGGACCCGGCGGCTGTCGCCGCAGACCTAGGGCTAGCGGGCGGACCGACTCCGAATTCCATCGACGGCACCTCGTCTCGGGACTTCGCAGCCGAGTTGGCGTTCTGCTTCGCCATGCTGGCGGTGGACATTTCCCGTTGGGCTGAGGAAATCGTCATCTTCACCACAGTGGAGTTCGGCTTCGCCAAGCTGCACGATTCGTTTGCCACCGGCTCATCGATCATGCCGCAGAAGAAGAACCCGGATATTGCAGAGCTGGCCCGGGGTAAGGCTGGCCGGATCATCGGCAACCTCGCCGGACTGCTCGCGACGCTCAAGGGTTTGCCCCTTGCCTACAACCGGGATTTGCAAGAGGACAAGGAACCGCTGATCGACTCGGTGGCCCAACTTGAGCTGGTGTTACCGGCCATGACGGGTATGACGGCAACTCTGACATTTGCTACTGACAGGATGGAATCGCTTGCCGGGGCGGGCTTTTCGCTCGCGACGGATATCGCTGAGTATCTCGTGAAACATGGGGTGCCGTTTCGAGTAGCGCACGAGGCCGCCGGCGAATGTGTAGCGCTTGCGGAATCCACCGGACGGGAACTTGACGAGCTCACCGATGCGGAGTTCGAACAGATCCACCCGGCGCTCGATCCCGGAGTGCGGTCGGTGCTCACAGTGGCGGGGTCTCTCGCCTCCCGGGACTCGTTCGGCGGTACCGCGCCGGTGCGCGTCGCGGAACAGCTCGAGGCACTTGCCCAACGGGTCGCGACTGATCGCTCGTGGGCCGCCGGCGCACTGTGAGTAGCGCACGGTGAACCCAGCGGGAAAGCCGTTGCCGCGGTCGTTCTTCGCGCGCGCCCCGGAGATTGTGGCTAGCGATCTCATTGGGCGGGTGCTCGTCGTCCCGGCAGGCGCCGGTCTAGCTCTCGCGTCGGCCGTACCCGGTGCCGAGTCATCCGACGCGCAGATTCTGTTGCGGCTCACCGAGACGGAGGCGTACCACGGCGAGCAGGATCCGGCTTCGCACGCATATCGCGGACTTACGGCTCGAACGGCTCCGATGTTTGGCCCACCCGGCTTCTTGTACACCTACTTCGTCTACGGGATGCATTGGTGCGCAAACATTGTCACCGGATCCGATGGCGAGGCGTCCGCTGTGCTGATGCGGGCCGCGGCAGTAGTTGGAAATCCTGAGGCTGTTCGGGAACGGCGCCGCTCAGCAGCCGGAAAGATCCCGCGTGACGTGGACCTTGCGAGTGGCCCAGCTCGGTTGGCCTCATGTATCCGACTTGGCCGTGACGAATCCGGTGCGGACCTGTGCGCGCCCCATGCTCCGTTTACTGTCTGCGCCGGTGACGGACAATCCCGGACTGTCGTTGCTGGCCCCCGGGTGGGCGTTGCTGCTGGCGCAGAAACCCTATGGCGTTTCTACGAGGCGGACGAACCAACAGTGACGACCTACCGGAAGGGCGGGCGTCGCGTGCGCGAATCGAGCACTGGATAGGGCCGGGTATCCGCCGTCATACGTAATACATGCCGGACGTACCTACCGCATTGGCAGCGCATGGCTGGCACAATGCGATTTGTGCCAGAAACTGAATCACACACTGACCCTAACCTTGCCGCTACAGGTGCGCCGGCGTTGACGGCGGACGTCGCTCGGCCCCACTCGATCCTCGACGAACTCGAGTGGCGCGGACTGGTGGCGCTATCCACCGACGCCCAGGCGCTCGCCGAAACCCTCGCCGCTGGTCCGATCACGGTGTATTGCGGGTTCGACCCGACGGCGCCAAGCCTGCACTTCGGTAACCTCGTGCAGCTCGTTCTGCTGCGTCGGATGCAGCGGTCAGGGCATCACGTCATCTGCGTGGTGGGCGGATCAACCGGGCTCATCGGTGACCCAAGGCCGTCTGCGGAGCGCACGCTGAAGACGAAAGAGTTAACAGCGCAATGGGTTTCACGAATTCAGGACCAGATACAACCGTTCCTAGACTTCGACGGCGACAACCCCGCGCGTATGGTGAACAACCTGGATTGGACCAGCCCGATGAGCGCGCTGGACTTCCTGCGGGACATTGGTAAGCACTTCCGCGTCGGCACGATGATCAAAAAAGAGATCGTGGCGGCGCGCCTTTCTAGTGACGAAGGCATCAGTTACGCGGAGTTCTCGTACCAAATCCTGCAGGCGCTCGACTTTTTGCACCTTTATCGGGAGTACGGCTGCACGCTGCAGACCGGGGGCCAGGATCAGTGGGGGAACCTCACTGCCGGCGCCGACCTCATTCGCAAGGCAGAGGGAGGCACCGCGCATGTATTGGTGACGCCACTGCTGACCGACTCGAACGGCGTGAAATTCGGCAAGTCCGAGGGTAATGCCGTGTGGCTGAGCCCGGAGATGACGTCGCCGTACGCGTTCTACCAATACTGGCGGAATATTGAAGACGCCTCCGTGATCAAGCTACTTAAGGTCTTCACGGATCGGACGCCATACGAGATCGCTGAACTCGAAGCGGATCTCGCGGAGCGGCCGCACCTTCGGACGGCGCAACAGACCCTCGCGCGAGATGTCACCGCGCTAGTGCACGGTGAGGCAGCGACCAATGCTGCGATCGCGGCCGCGGGCGCCCTCTTCGGTAAGGGGGATCTGGCAGACACCGACGAGGCATCTCTCAAGGCGGCACTCGGCGAAGCGGGATTGACGCAGGTTACCGGTCCTCTATCGGATATTGCGCATCTATTACAGGAGTCAGGTCTAGTTGCGTCCCTCTCCGAGGCAAGGCGCACCATCGCCGACGGCGGTGCCTACCTGAACAACGAGCGCATGTCGGATCCCGAGTTCGTGCCGACAGCTGCTGACCTGCTGTTTGGCGCGTACCTGCTCCTACGACGTGGCAAGCGGACGATTGCAGGCATCGAATCTACCCAGGTATGACGGCGCATTTCCTCCATCTCACGTGCGCACATTCGCGCATCCAAAGCCCGCGGTCACCCATTTCGGCACTGTCTGTGGCCCAGGTCACCGAAACGCGCCTTTTGCATCCCCCGCTTAGGCGATGGAATCCCTGACCGTGACCTGCAAGTATGAACAGTCCCACAGCGGTGATCAGGGAATTTGACACTCCCACGCAGCGAACGTAATGTTCTCCTTGTTGCTCAGCGCGGCCTTCGGGTCAGAGTGACAAGCCCCCGAGAAGCAACTCCGGGAATACCGGAGAGGCTACTTTGCGCCCTTAAACAAGGCGAATCGGATCGGGACGGGTCAGGCGGTTTGACACTGCGAACTGAACCGAGTAGCGTTGATCGGGTTGCTCTTTAGCGAGAGCGGCGCGGATCGGGTCAGGCGGTTTGACACCGCGAACTGAGCCGGGTAGAGTAAGTCAGGTTGCCTTTAACAGGGTAAATCTGATCGGGTCAGGCGGTTTGACACCGCGAACTGAGCCGAGTAGCGTTGATCGGGTTGCCCCTGAGACGGTTGAGAGACTGTTAAGGGTGCGCGTCCGTTCCTTGAGAACTCAACAGCGTACCGAAAGTCAAGTGCCAATTAATTATTAAA
>JBDTAR010000151.1:0-10254 GCA_039924545.1 Nakamurella sp.
CCACACGGCATAACTCGTCTTTGAACTCCTGCGTGAATCGCCTACGCGACACAGACATGCTGCTCTCTCTTTCAGTAGCGCCCCCATGTTAAGGGGGCCCACTGCCCGAGAACTCCACAGCACCCCAACTCGGCTAGCGCTTCGTAGCCGTGCCGTGAGTGCGATGGCAAAGACGGGAACGGTGGCGGGATCCCCTACTACTCAGCTAGCGCTTCGTAGCCGGGGCGTGAGTGCCATGGCAAAGACGGGAACGGTGGCGGGATCCCCTACTACTCAGCTAGCGCTTCGTAGCCGGGGCCCACTCGATTACAGCGTCTAATACGAAACTGTGGGCCAGGCGAAAAGCGTGCCTGGCCCACAGTTTCGTAGTGGAGGTGGCGGGAATCGAACCCGCGTCCAACGGTGGTTTGTGAAGCCTTCTTCGGGTGTAGTTCGCTTTGCCTCTACTCGGCCCCGCCGTTCATGCGAACGAGTCGGCGTGACAGGCCCAGCCACTGTGATTGTCCCGCCCGGCCCCGTGGCCGAACCGTGCGGTGATCCTCCTAGTCGACGCCAGATTCGGGCCGGAGGAGCTCCCGGTCTGACGGACTTCAGGCTCGCTTAAGCAGCGAGGGCGAAGTCAGCGCGATTAGAGTTGGCGCTTGATATTTTTGCGACCCATGGTTAACGAGATCATTGCCGCGTTCCTCGACCCGCTTCTCTTCACTCGACAGCCGCTGTCGAGACCAATCACCCCCATGTAGTGACATCTGACGTAGTGACATCTGACGTAGCGACATCTGACGTAGCTACACTGAACTACGAACCACCGGACTATCCGGCACTCCCTATAGTACGGGACGCAGCGTGATTCGACGAGGCTACGGCGAGGAAAACGTCATACTTGGTAATCCAAGGAACCACGACGCAATGTACTAAAACCAATAATTGAATGAATTAATGCATTCCCTTAGCGCGGCGACCTACGTACCGGTCAACCTCACGCATGGCGTCTCGCTTGGCAAGGTCCTGGCGCTTGTCGTACATCTTCTTGCCGCGACCCAGGCCCAATTCGACCTTGACCCGCCCCTCGACGAAGTACAACGACAGCGGGATCAGCGAAAACCCACCCTCGTGAATCTTCATAGCGAGTTTCTCAATCTGCGCCCGATGCAGCAACAACTTGCGCGCCCGCCGCGGCGCATGGTTGGTCCACGTCCCGTGTGCATACTCGGCAATGTGCACATTGCGCAGCCATACTTCGTCGTCCGAGATCGTCGCAAATCCGTCGACCAGACTCGCCTGACCGTCCCGCAACGCTTTCACCTCGGTGCCGGTCAGCGAAATACCCGCCTCTAGCGTCTCCATGATTTCGTAATCGTGGCGCGCCTTGCGGTTACTGGCGATCTTGCCCGGTGCGGGCTTCGCGGATTTCTTCGACATAACAAGACCTAGCGTAACGGAGCGAGCCGACTGGTCCGTCGACGAACAACTACAGCCGCACGTATAGGCGCAATGTCACGTACGACGCAACTGCGGCAAGTCCGACAGCTATCCCGCCGAGCCAGGGCGCCACCCACACCAGATATGTCGCGTCAATCGGCGGCAGGATTCCGGCGTTCATGATCGAACCGAGTGTCTTGTCAACGAAGAGGTACTTCATCGCCACCAGGCCAACGATCGACACAAGTGCTCCGATCACGGCCGCGACCACCGCCTCCATAATGAACGGCAATTGTGTTCGCCATCGAGACGCGCCGACCAATCTCATGATCGACGTCTCGGTTCTTCGCGTGTACGCGGCGACTTGAACGGTGTTGGCTATCAGCAACAACGCGGCCAGCGCCTGCACCAGCGCGACAATTATGGTCGCATTTCGGATCCCGTTCAGAACCTTAAACAGCCGGTCGAGCGTTTGGCTCTGGTCGACGACACTATCGACGCCGGCAAAGTGGCCATAGCGTGCGGCCAAGACTTTGTACTTCTGCGGGTCTATCAGCTTCACGTGCCAGGACGACTGCAAATCGGTGGGCTTGGCGATATCCAGCATCTCAGGCTGGCCAGCGAACATCTGCTGGTACTGCTCCCACGCCTGGGACTGGCTCTGATAGGTCGCTCGCTTCACGAGGTCCGTGTCACCGCTCAGCGCTTCACCCAGCGACTGGCAGACCTTCTCCTGGCAATTCGGATCCTGCGTCGAGACATCTTTCGTCAGGTAGATTGTTACTTCGATCTTGTTGGCGTAGGTCTGCTGCATTTGGTCCGTCATCCGGGCGACGATCAGGCCGGCCCCGAGCAGCGTCAACGAAATCGCGGTGGTCAGAATCATCGCAATCGTCATAGTGATGTTGCGGCGCAGACCGCGCATTACGTCAGCGAACATCAATCAGGCTCTTCTCGCAGTTGATCTCACGAATAATTTCGGTCGGTTGAGGTCAGCGTCCCAGGCCGTAGACGCCGTGATCTTCGTCGCGGACCAGCTTGCCCAGGTGCAGCTCAATCACCCGGCGGCGCATCGCGTCGACGATGGTGTTGTCGTGTGTCGACATCAGCACGGTGGTACCAGTGCGGTTGATGCGCTCAAGCAGCAGCATGATCTCCTGCGACGTGTCCGGGTCAAGGTTGCCGGTCGGCTCGTCGGCGAGCAGCAGCAGCGGCCGGTTCGCGAACGCACGGGCAATAGCGACACGCTGTTGCTCGCCGCCGGACAGCTCACGCGGCATGCGGTTCGCTTTACCGTCCAGGCCGACCAGCTGCAAAACTTCCGGGACAACGCGCTTAATCTTGTTCCGCGCCTGGCCGGTTACCTCCAGCGCGAATCCGACATTTTGCGCAACGGTCTTGTTGTTGAGCAGCCGAAAGTCTTGGAAAACGCAGCCGAGTCGACGCCGGTGCCACGCAACCTTCGCGCGGCGCAACTTGCTCAAGTCCTTGCCCGCGACCTGGACTGTGCCCGACGTCGCGATCTCTTCGCGCAGCAACAGCCGCATAAAAGTGGTCTTACCCGATCCGGACGGGCCGATCACAAACGCGAACTCGCCCTTTTCCACATCCAGGCTGACGTCGGACAGCGCAGGTCTCGTCGAGGCCTTGTATTGCTTGCTGACATGCGACAGGTGAATCACAAGGAACAACTGTACCGGGCGGAGCGTTATCTTGGCGTTACCAAGCGCGGCATGGCGCGTGGTTCAACTCTCAGTTTCGCCCCGTATGGGGTTGGTATTGGCACGCTTTGCCGCACCTGCCCCGACGTGTCCGTATTGAGGTATGACGCTATTCGCGGGTAAGCCCGGCAACGACCTCTGCATGTAAGAGCCCGTTTGTGGCGATCGCCGATGTGGCTCGCGCGTCGATGGCGTGGCCGTCGACGGTGCTGAATGCACCGCCAGCCGCAATCACAATGGGGGCGAGCGCTGCGAGATCCCACAGTGACAGCTCCGGCTCCGCGGCGATATCGACGGCGCCCTGCGCCACTAATACATAGGAGAAGAAGTCACCGTAACCACGGGTCCGCCAACATCGCGCAGACAACTCGTGCATTTGCGCTCCCCGGCCGACTGCTTCCCAGGAGTTCAGTTGCGCGATGGACAGCGACGCATCGTGCACGCTGTCGATATGCGACACGTGGCAGGGCTTGGCAACCCCGCCCTGGAACGATGTCCACGCACTGTCGGCGGCGCCCCACCATCTGCGGCCCAGGGCTGGTGCGGAGACCACGCCGAGCACCGGAGCGCCGTCGATCATCAGCGCAATCAGGGTCGCCCACACTGGCACATCGCGCACGAAGTTCTTGGTGCCGTCGATCGGGTCGATGATCCAGGCTCGGCCGCGGCCGGCTCGTTCGGTGGCGGATTCGGCGGTGGCCGACTCATTACCGATGCCTATTCCGCTGCCGGTAGCTGTATCGGTGCGTGCGCCGGTACCGAATTCCTCGCCGATCACGGCGTCGTCGGGTCGCCGCTGGGCAAGGATGCCGCGTAGTGCCGTCTCGACGGCCAAGTCCGCGTCCGAGACCGGTGTCATATCCGGCTTCGACGCCACCCGAAGATCACTGGCACCAAACCGTGGCAGACTGATCGCGTCGGCAGCGTCCGCAAGCTCAATAGCCAGCGCGAGATCAGCGGCCAGGCTGGCTCCAGCATCGAATGTCGTCATACATAGTGACGCTACCGTCACCGATTACGTCGCCACGCGACCGGTGAACTCTCCCCAAGCCCGCTTCAAATGCTCCACCATTGCGGCTTCGGCGGCGGGAGCATTCCGGTCCGGGATTGCAGCACAGGTTTCGTGATGCTCGCCGGAAAATGATTCGAATACGGATTCATCCGCTGCCTCGAGCCACAGCGTGTTGATTTCGCGGAACGACTCTTCCCGCGCACGGGTGATCGATTCGACCAGCATCGGATAGCCGGACATGGATGCGATCCGGTTGCGCAGGCGTCGGCGTCACTTCTGTCTATCAACCGATTATCGACGTCGCCACCGGTGTCACGGCGGGTTACGAGGCTCTGGCACGCTTCAATGCATATCCCGAGCGGAATCCCGAAAAGTGGTTCACCGCCGCGCGCGAGCACGGCTGCCATGCCGAACTAGAGGCAGTCGCGCTCCGCACGGCATTGCGATCGCGGCCGGATCTGCCTACTAACACTTTCCTGACCGTCAACGTGTCACCTGACCTGCTGCTCAACGAGCAAGTGCGGTCGATCTGGCGGGGCGAGGGCGATCTCACCGGGCTCGTCATCGAGTTGACCGAACAGGCACACATCGAGTCGTATGGGGCGCTCGAAGGTGACCTAACCGCGCTACGCGCTGCTGGCGCCATGATCGCCATCGACGACGCAGGTTCCGGCTACTCGGGCCTTCGACACCTGCTCGAGTTGCGGCCAGCCATCATCAAACTCGACCGCGAACTGGTCGAGAACATCGACCTGGACGAATCCAAGCTTGCCCTGGCCGAAATGGTCGGGACATTCGCTGGGCGAATAGACGCGTGGCTGCTGGCTGAGGGAATTGAGCGGGCCGGTGAACTGGACGCGCTGGCGTCTCTCGGCGTGCCACTGGTGCAGGGCTACTACCTTGCAAGGCCCGGTGACCCATGGCCGACGTTGAACCCCGAAGCAGCGCAGTCGCTAGTCCAGCGACAGAACACCCCCGTGACGAATTCGGTACGCGAACTCATCGAAGTAGTACCGACGGCAACAAACGGGGAAGAGGCCGCACAGCAATTCGCCATCGACCACATCCACACTGTCGTTATGGGCGACGCCGACGCCCACCCACTAGCCGCACATACGCCAGATTCCATCTTCCTCGGCACTAGCGAGCGCGGAATGCGGGTAAATGTCGACACCCCCGTCGACGAAGCGCTACGCCGGGCGATCACTCGCGACCTAACTCATCGGTACGAACCGCTCATGTGCACTGACAACGCGGGCCGATTCCTCGGCGCTGTGCGCATCGAGCGCCTCATCCGCGCCGCTATCGGCTAATCATCCGCAGCTCGCGTTGTTGCCTCCCGGGTCCGACTACTCGTGGCCCACAAGGCCTCCCCCGTCACCCTGGGTCGTGCCCCGCAATGACCAATATGTAAGACGATGTCCTCGAACTGGTCCGGCGGCGCGGCCTCGATTCACTACTCCTCAAAACCGCAAACGGTTCGAGGCGCCAGATGTGTCGGGCAATCGCCCTAGGTGCGCTGTCGTCTAAGTGGCGACCGCAAGCCCAGTGAGCAGTCGAAATCAGCGGCCAGAGCGACCACAGGATCGAATGTCGTCATACATAGAGGCGCCACCGGTCGGATTTCTGTCCAATGAATTGTGGACAACTCTCACAAATCTGCTGCTGCTGAGTTACTGTCGGCTAACTTCACCACGCCCCCGCGAAGGAGCCTGAGTGCCTACCGCAACGACTCACATTTATGACGAGGCCCGCGAGCTGGTCCGACGGCGCGGCCTCGATCCTCTAGTTGACCCACGCGGCACCCGGCTCCTGATCGACGAGGTGATCGGGCACTACGAGGAGCGAGTATCGATCTCTTCACTGCCGCCGCTGCTGGACCGAACGGACGCAGCGCGTTTCGTCTTCGACCAGCTCGCCGGCTTCGGGCAACTTCAACAGTTCCTGGATGACCGCGAGGTAGAAGAAATCTGGGTCAACGAACCTGGCCGAGTGTTCATCGCTCGCAATGGCCGCTCCGAGCTCACCACAGTGGTGCTCACGGCGGACGAACTGCGCGACCTGATCGAACGAATGCTCAAACCGTCCCGGCGGCGGCTCGACTTATCTAGCCCCTTTGTCGACGCACTATTACCCGATGGCTCCCGGCTGCACGCTGCGATCCCCGACGTCACCCGCGAACACACGGCGCTGAACATCCGGAAATTCGTCGTCGCAGCCAACGGCCTCGACGATCTAGTCTCGCGCGGCACCCTCACCGTGCAAGCGGGTCGATTCCTCGAGGCCGCCGTCGTCTCGGGGCTGAACATCATCGTGTCCGGCGGAACTCAGGCCGGCAAAACCACAATGTTGAACACGCTGGTGAATTCGATTCCCGCGCAGGAGCGGGTGATCACCGCGGAGGAAGTATTCGAGCTGCGGCCGAATCTTCCCGACGTGGTCGCGCTGCAAACCCGGCAGCCGAACCTCGAGGGCAACGGCGAAATCAAGCTGCGTCGACTAGTGAAGGAAGCGCTGCGCATGCGGCCGAGCCGGATCATCGTCGGCGAGGTCCGGCAGGAAGAGTCGCTAGACCTCCTCATCGCCTTGAACTCCGGGCTGCCCGGTATGTGTTCGGTGCACGCGAACTCCGCGCGCGAAGCGGTTATCAAGCTATGCACTCTGCCGCTGTTGGCTGGCGAAAACGTGACTGCGGCATTCGTAGTTCCTACTGTCGCGACGTCGATTGATCTTGTCGTGCAAATGGCGCTGGAGGGCGACGGTCGCAGACGAGTTCGAGAAATTATTGCCCTACCGGGGCGGGTTGAGTCTGGGATTGTAGAGATTGCCGACATCTTCACCACCCGGGACGACGTCCTCGTCCGAGCCGGCGGAATGCCGCCTCATATGGACCGCTTTGCGCGGCACGGCTACCGCCTCGTCGATCTGCTCGCGGACCGCGAAACCGCGACCCGCTGACGGATAAAAACACCGAGTTCGAGCCGCCGAAACGGCGGCGCCAACACATCGGATTGCTGCACGATCAGCATCTGGTGCTGAACGACGCGGGAACGACGAATCCCCTGATCGGACTCGTTGCCACCACCATCTTCTCGGTGATCCAGGAGTGGAACGAGTACCTTTATGCCCTGGTGCTGCTGCGCGACAACAACGAGCAGACCATCACCATCTGATTGGACATGTTCATTACCCAAAAGGGCATCGATCGGGGCGCGCTCATGGCGGCATCAACATTGGCATGTCTGTCTATCGTCATTCTGTTCAGCGTGATCAAGAAGAACGTCGTAAACCGCAACATCGCGGGTGCGGTGAAGTGATGACCGCACGCCGAACAGGTGTACCGGATCGCCTGGTTAGGCTCGCCGACGCTGTCCTTTTACCCTGCTTCGACGGTTTGATAGCGCCAGAGTGGGTACAGCGCCGCGTCGCAGAAGGAATGGGCGGAGTATGCCTATTCGCCCGCAATGTGGAGTCGACCGAACAAGTCGCTTCGCTTTCCGAAGCGCTTGTCTCGGCAAACAGCGATGTTGTTATTGCGATTGATGAAGAAGCCGGCGATGTCACCCGAATGGACGCGGCAACCGGGTCCCGTTTCCCCGGCGCCTGGGCCTTAGGGCGCGTGGACGACACGACCTTAACCACCATCATCGGCCGCCAGGTCGGCGAACTACTGCGCTTGGCCGGGGTATCGCTTAACCTTGCGCCGAGTGCCGATGTAGCTCTCAACCCGGCGAACCCAGTGATCGGCAGCCGGGCGTTCGGCGCCGACCCCGAGCTCGTCGCGCGGCATACCGCAGCGTGGATACACGGACAGCAGGCCGCCGGCGTCGCCGCATGCGCCAAGCATTTCCCCGGCCACGGAGACACCACCACCGATAGCCACCACTCGGTAGCCGTTGTCTCCGGGGACCTCGCCACACTTCGTCGGCAAGCGCTCCCCCCGTTTGCCGCTGCAGTTGCGGCCGGAACCGCCGCGATCATGTCCGGGCATCTCGTAGTGCCCGCTGTCGACGATGTGCCTGCCACAATTTCTTTCCGCTGGCTCACCGAGGTACTGCGTGGCGAGCTCGGTTTCACCGGGGTGATCGTCACCGACGCGTTGGAAATGGCCGGGATCGCCGCGGTCTACGGGATCCGCGGGGCGGCGGTCCGATCGCTGATAGCAGGCGCCGACCTCCTCTGCATCGGCGGACAGACACGTCCCGAATCAGAAATCGACACGATCCGCGACGCGATCGTCGATGCAGTACTCGACGGGAGTTTGCCAGAAGAGCGGCTGGCTCAAGCCGCAGCGCGCAGCAAGACGGTCGGAGTCCGCGCCGCACGGCGCACCGCCGAAGTGAACGCGGAAGTTACCGCCAAGACCGGGGTAGCGGCAGTCGATAACGCGAGCACTACCGGCAGTAGGACTTCTCAGTCCATCAACATCGTAGGCAGCCACTCGATGACGGTGGCGTTAAACGCGACGCAGACTGCCGGTCCGTTGCCCCCGTTACGCGGGCCGATCCTGGTGCTGCGCTGCCTCGACACCCCGAACACTGCCGTCGGCATCGTCCCGTGGGGTCCTGCCACCGTGTTGACCCTTGATACCGATGAAATCGTGCTGCGCAACACCGACCATGTGCCTGCCGACAGTGTCCGAGCAGCCGGAATCGTACTGGTTGTCACCCGCGACCGACACCGCTCCCCATGGATGGTCAGGGTGCTGGGCGCCGTTCGATCCGTTCGGCCCGACACGGTGTTGATCGAGATGGGCATTAGCGGCGTGACGGATGCTGACGCGCCGGCGATTGCGAGCTTTGGCGCGACACGTGCCAACACACGAGCTGTCGTCGAGTTGTTGAGGGGCGCCGCTGTTACGGCATGATTGCTCAGGTGGATCCTTCTCGAGCAGTAGTCCGCAGCGCTGCCGATCCACCTCGGGTCCCGCGGCAGATCAACGATCAGATTGTTTTGGGCCTGCTGTTGGAACACGGTCCGAAAACGCGCATCCGGATTGGTGAACTGACCGGTCTGTCAAAGCCGACTATTTCCGCGCTGTTAGAGCGGCATGCCACCAGGCGATTGATTCAAGAAGCCGTCGCAATCGCGCGCGGGCCAGGGCCAAAAGCCCGCTCGTACAGATTTAACCCAGCAGCGGGGTACGTCATACGGATTCACGTCGAACAACGCGGCAGCGTTGCCGCGCACGCGCACCTCACCGGCGAAATCATCTCAAAGCCGGGCGCCATCGATCCACAGACCGGAGCACTGCGGCACGCAAACCGCCTGCACGGGTGCAAGGAACCGGGACTACGCGACTCCCTCGCTCCGGAGCCCGGAGTCTGCGTGAACCGGGGCAGCGATGTGAACCTTGCCGCCCGCGGAAGGGTTGCAAGGGGCCGCAAAGGGCCACCTGGACTACGCCCTGATGCGGCTGGGGCGCGGAGCCGGACTCGGCCTGGTATCAGGCGGTCGGCTACGAACCGGAGCCCACGGCGATGCGGGTGAAATCGGCCATCTTCCAGCACCAGGGCTGCCGCCCCCGGGTCGATCGCGGGGCCGCGGGCGCATTCCAGCAGTTCGCCGGTGGGCAAAGGATTATCGCGCTCGCCGAAGAACACCACATCCGCGGCACTGAACCCGCCGAAATCGTGGCGGAGGCAACGACTTCCGGCGGCAGCGAAGAGGCGTTCCTCACCGAGCTCGGATCCCGGATTGCCATTGGAGCCGCCGCTGTCGCCACGCTCCTAGATCCCGGGTTGATCATTCTCGGCGGGCCTGTGGACCAGGCCGGTGGCGCCCGTCTTCTGGGCCTCGTGACCACCTATCTGGGGCGGCTGGCCTTCGTTCGTCCTCCCCCGGAGCTGTCGACCACCGGTGACGGGGGCGTACTGGCTGGGGCACTCGAGGGTGCTTTGCAAGACGTCAGATCCCGACTTGCCGGCATCCCATGGTGGCCCTCCTAGGCTGGCGTACGCACGCACTGGCCAGCGGCTGCGCGACCAGCGCGACGGATAGGCCAACGGCTGGCGCGCACTAGCGGGTTGAAGGCTGCGGGATTGACCGCGCGGCGCGCACCGCCGCGTAATGGTGGCTACGCCAGCCCAACACCGCCGC
>JBDTAR010000152.1:0-13152 GCA_039924545.1 Nakamurella sp.
CAGCGGACGCACGGCGCCTCTCCCAGACGACAAAGATAGCGAGCAGTGCTAGTCCGAGCGCGATGCTGGCTGCCGCGATCGAGACGGCGGCGCTAGCCGACCAGGTGAGTCCGGCAAGATGCAGCGCGGCGGTGGGCCGCCACCAGCCGTACGTGCCGCCTTCCACCAGACCGAACACCAGTGCAGCCAGGCCGACGGTGCTGAGCAAGAAGCCGACAATGTCCGCGCCGGGCGCGAAGTCGCTACCGCGGGTCTCCGGAACGAACAGCACTATCCCGACCAGCAACACTGCACCCACGGGAACATTGACGTAGAAGATCCATCGCCATGAGTGGTCGGTGGTGAGCCAGCCGCCGAGTAGCGGACCGACCGCCGCCATGCCTGAAATCACTGAACCCCAGACGCCGAAGGCGATGGCGCGATCGCGGCCGACGAATGTCGCATTCACCGTGGACAGTGTCGATGGCAGAATCAGCGCGCCGCCGACACCCTGAAACACGCGTGCGGCCAACAGGTCTCCCGAGCTGGCAGCGAATCCGGCGAACACGCTGCTGACGACGAATACGACGACGCCGAGCGCGAATAGGCGCCGCCGCCCAAATCGGTCCGCGAGTCGCCCGGTGGTGATCAGCAGCCCGGCGAACACCAGCGCATAAATCGTTGTCACCCATTGCGCGTCGGTGAAATTCAGGTGCAGGTCCCGGATGATCACGGGCAGGGCGACGTTGACGATCGTGCCGTCGATCACGATGAGCGCCACGCCGAGGCTCAGAGTCACGAGCGTCAGCCAGCGGTTTGCACGGAGTGTGGCGAGCATTGCGACACCTGCGATTCGATCTGTATGAACGGCACTAATCATCTGTGTTATCCACACAGGTGACGATAACATCTCGACAGTACTGTTGACAAGATAACGACAGGTATGACGACATATGCGCCTTCGCGGACAGCGTCAGACTTGAAAAGATGGGAAGATGACCGCGTGCCGAAGATTGATGCTCCCACCGTTGCTGAGCATCACGCGATGCGCAGGGCAGCGGTGATTGCGGCTGCGCGACATGCACTGGGGACGGTAGGTGCTGCGGGAGTGACTCCGGGCGCCGTCTCCGGCGCGGCCGGAATTGCGCGGACCAGCGTGTATCAATATTTTCCGTCGACGGACGCGCTGCTCACCGCGGCAGTAGAAGACATGTTCGCGGAGGCAGAGTCTCGGATCTCGGAGGCGCTGGACGGATCGACCGACCCGTGGCAGCGGGTGGAGTCGTACATCGCCGTCGCACTCCGAGCGGCTGCGGGGCAGTATGGGCCGTTCCACGCGATGCCGACCGCCCAGTTCCCCGACACAACACGCGCCCGCCTTCGCGAACTGCACGACGCTCTCTCGGCACCGCTGGTTGACGCGGTGACCGAGATCGGCGCCGCTGACCCGAAGGTCGCGACCGTTTTGATCCTCGGTGCTATCTCTGCGGGGATCACGCTGGCGCGGCATGGCGCAAACCCGGAGGCCACGATCAAAGCCACCAACGAATTCGTCGCACACGGACTCGGGCGCTGACGAGCGAGGCTCTCACACCACCTCTAGACTGAGTTGGATCGGCAGCGTACGAGACGTGGCTCTCCGGGTTGAGCTACATAATCTTTGATAGAAGTTCTGAACTAATGGATGGAGCGTGAGCGCCGTGGCCTGGGCGATTATTTTCTTGGTAGTGGGCGCTGGCTTCATCACCTGGGGCTGGGTCACCGGCCACGGGCACTAACCGGGCACCGCTGCCCGCGCACCGTTAACCGAGCACCGCTCACCGCGAGCGTTATTCACCTCGATCACCGCCATATCGCAACGGCCCCGGATATGTCAGCGGGCGACGTGCGGCATGAGCGCGTTCGGCGGCACCACGCCGAGTCGACCGGACTGGTAGTCCACGAGCGCCTGCTCGAGTTCGTCGCGGGTATTCATCACGAACGGTCCGTACTGCACCATCGGCTCGTGGATCGGTTCGCCGCCCAGCAGCAGCACTTCCATGGAAGTCGTTCTACTGTCCTGCTTCTCGTCCGCAGACATCAGTAGTCGGTCGCCTGCGCCGAACGCCACCATATTGCCGGGCGCGACCTTCGATCCGTGCGGGCCCGCAGTTCCGGAACCGGCGAATACGTAGGCGAGCGCGTTGTATCCGGGCTGCCACGGTAGGGACAGTTGCGCACCGGGCGCGATCGACGCGTGCAGCATGGTGATCGGGGAATGTGTGGACCCTGGCCCGGTGTGGCCCTCGACGGTGCCGGCGATCACTCGAAGCAGCGCCCCGGCATCCGAAGTTGCCAGCAGCAGCACGTCTTTCGCCTCGACCGGCTGGTAGTTCGGCGTCAGATACTTGTCCTTCGCCGGCAGGTTGACCCACAGCTGGAAGCCGTTAAACAGCCCGCCAGTCTTGACCAGATCGACGGGCGGCGTCTCAATGTGCAGCAGTCCAGCGCCGGCCGTCATCCACTGAGTAGCGCCCGGAGTGATCAGGCCGCCGCCTCCGTGGCTGTCCTGGTGCTCGAACATGCCCTCGATCAAATAGGTGACGGTCTCGAAACCGCGGTGCGGGTGCCAGTCGGTGCCCTTGGGCTCGCCGGCTTCGTAGTCGACTTCGCCCATGTGGTCCATCATGATGAACGGGTCGGTGTGCTCGTAGTCGAGGCCGGCCATGGTGCGGCGGACGGGAAATCCGAGCCCCTCGTGTCCGGTTGGTCCGGTGGTGACTGCGAGCACGGGCCGTTCGGTGTCGGCGGGTGCGGCGGCGGAAATACGACTCAGGGTCAGTGGGTCTGCGGTGACGGCAGCCATAGAGGGCTCCTCTCGAGGTGGGCAACTCCAGGAATAGCAAGTTGTTGTCATGTCAACTAACTATCCTTGACGTGATCTTATTCCCGAGCCCATCACACCTGTGTTCGACGTCATGCACCGCGCTCACACGGTGAACGAAGCGACCTCCCGGTGGAGGTCCGCGGCCATGCGCGCGAGCTCGTCGATGGCGATCCTGGACTGGGCTACGGCCTCGGTTGTTGACAATGCGGCGGTCGATACCCCGGTAATGTTCTCGGCGATCTCGCCGGTGCCGGCGGCTGCTTGCGATACGTTGCGGCTCATCTCGCTCGTGGTTGCGGTTTGCTCCTCAACTGCGGAGGCGATCGTGACTTGGTAGTCGTTGATCGACTCAATGATGGCTGCGATGTTTCCGATGGCCTCGGCCGCGCTGATCGAATCGGTCTGGATGGCCGCTACCCTGGCAGCAATATTTTCGGTAGCTCGCGATGTTTCTTGTGCCAATTCTTTGACTTCGGTCGCGACCACCGCGAATCCTTTTCCGGCTTCCCCGGCGCGTGCTGCTTCGATCGTCGCGTTTAATGCGAGCAGGTTGGTCTGCGCGGCGATTGAGGTGATCGTCTTGACCACATCACCAATCTCTTGGCTCGAAGTGCCCAACTTGGTGACCGTCTCGTTGGTGGCGTGTGCTGCTGCCACGGCCGAGGCTGCCACCTTCGCCGCCTCACTAGCATTCTGCGCGATTTCCCGAATTGACGCATCCATTTGCTCCGATGCGGCGGCCACGGTCTGCACGTTTTGGGACACCTGCTCGGACGCTGCCGCCACGACGCCTGATTGGGCTGATGTCTCCTCTGCGGCGGCTGATACCTGCATGGTCGAAGCCGAGAGCTCTTCGGACGAGGCGGCGACTGCTTCCGATGAATGAATGACGTTGATGATGACTTGGTGGAAGTTTTGTCGGGCGGATCGCAGCGCCGCGGCCATCTGCCCGATTTCGTCGGTGCTGTGTACATCGGCCGTGGCCGTGAGGTCACGGTTGGCCATTGCCTCAAGCGCGCGTTGGACGCGAGACAAGGGCCGCCGGATAGCGCCGGCGATGTAGAGACTCAGCGCGATCGCGAGCGCTAGCCCGATTGCTAGCACGATCCAGCTCTGGACAAGTGCGGCGCTGTTGTTACTTTCTGAAGTCTGAGCAATTGCCTTGAATTTGGCGGCGCCGGCAGCCGCGATCGCATCTAGTTTGTCGTTGAGTGTGGCGGTCAGGGGTCCGGCCTGTGTTTCTACAGCCGCGTTGAATTTCGTGTTGTCCTCCGCTGCGCCCAGCGGTAGCAACACGGTGTCGCGCATCTTCTCGTAGCTCGCCCACGTACCCTTGATGTCCGCCCATTCCGTTGCCTCGATGCCCATCATTCCCTGGTCAATCGACGTGAAGATCGTATTGACTTCGGTGCTACTGGCGCTGATCGCGGTCACGAGTGCTGCTCTAGGCGCGCCCGTTGTCGTTGCGCTACGCAGGATCAGGGTGCGCTCGTTGTTTATTTCCGCATGGGCTTTTTGTAGCGGCACAAGGACTGTTTCCTGTGTCGTGGCCAACCCGGTGATATCGGAATCGGCTTTGCTCAGCGCCGTGCCCGAGACCACACTGGTAATGATCGCGACCACCGCGACAACACCGACTGCGGTCAGCAATTTGGTCCGCACACCGCGGTTAGCGAACCACCGACTGAGCGACGTACCTTGCCCCGGCTCCGGCGCAGATGCCGCGTGGAAGGTGGCCGCAGGTGTAGATCGCGCTGTGTTCGTTGCTGGTGGCGCAGTAAGGGTAGCCGTTGACATCGCGAAACCTCTCCAAATTCCATATCGCGGTGACCCTCCGCGCCGGTGTTCCTGCTGTTCAGCAGAATGTCGGCGTCTGGCGTCGGCTACTACGAGTATCGACAGCGGAAAGGCTTTTCATAGCAAAGTACGTACTTGATTCGACAGGATGTCACTCTTGTAGTAACGCTGTGTGACTGTTGTCGCCGACGAGCTGACGTTGGTGCGTGTCTGACCTAGGCGCCTGACGTAATGCCCCGCGCATCTGCCCAATACTCCGTGCATGGTCAGTGTGTGACGCAATGTTGCATCCGTCACAGCAGTAGTCGATCATTGTTTCTATGTCCGATTGGTCCGGCGAGGTGGGGTATGACGACGGGCTGGCGCGCTCCAATGCCGAGCCCCCCACTCGCAGCTGGAGTCGGGTCTCTATCGCGCTCGATGTGGCTGACTCGGATATGGACCCGCGGCTTACGACAGAGCGCCTAGGTATCCTCAACGCCATCATCAGGGCTTCCGTGGGTTCTGACTCCCTCGTTGGTCTGCTCGATAAGGTCCTCGACGCGGTATGCCGCCGGTATCCGGGGTTGCGCGGCGCCGTCGCGTGTTTCGATGGCAGCGAGGTTGTGCTCGAGTCGGTGCGTCCGCCTCGGTCCACGGGGGTCGACTGGGCCGATATTTTTGTCGGAGTTCCCACCTGGGCTGCCGACAGGACCGACGGGTTTCAGTCGATCGTCCTGGAGAAGGGCGGGAAGTTCGCGCTCGCGGTTCTGCTGCCGCCGGATTCTGGCCAATATCGGGCCATCGCCTTCGTGGACCCTGAGGATGTCGTCGACTTCCCTCAGGGGGTGCTGGCCGTCATCGCGATGGAGTGCACCTACGTTGTCGACCGGGAGGTGCGGACATACCGGCTAATGGAGAGGGAGGAACAGCTGCGCGCGGTCTTTGACGCCTCTACGATCCCGCAGGCTCTATTAGCTGGCGATCGCCACGAATTTACCGTCGTCAACGATGCTCTGTGTCAGCTGGTGGGTTATGCGCGCGATGAATTGGTGGGAAAGTCCGCGCGCTCGATCACCCATCCGGATGATGTCCGGATCATCGAAGCGGCGTGCGGCCTCGCCGCTGAAAACCCGGGTGGGCAGCACCGCGTGGAACGCCGCTTGATTGGCGCGCGGGGCGATATCATCTACACGGAAACAACTCTCACGTGGCTGCACCTTCCAGGCGGCCGTCGTATGCTGTTGCAACAAATAGCCGACATTACCGCCCAACGGAATGCGGAACGTCACCTGCTTGAGCAGGCGGAGACTGACGGTCTCACCGGTATCGGCAACCGGCTGCATCTCGTCCGCAAGATTGACGAGCTCGACCGTTCCGGCGAAGAATTCGGGGTCGTGTTCCTGGACGTGGACAGTTTCAAATCGATTAACGATGCGCGCGGACACGAAATCGGTGACGAGATCCTGATCGAGGTTGCCGCGCGGCTCGCTGCCGCCGCCAGGCCCGAGGATCTGGTCGTGCGCTTCGGCGGCGATGAATTCGTGGTGCTGTGCCGCGAAACTGCTTCGCTGTCTGCATCACCGGAAACGCATCGCGACCCACGCATTGAGCAAGGCGATAACGAACTGTCACCCCTGGCGCAAGCAGTGTGGATGGTGGCTGACCGCGCGCAGCGTGTGCTGGCCGAGCCGATCGGAACGACATCCGGGCCAGCCCACATTACGGTCAGCATCGGAGTCTGCGATAACACGATCCCGGTAGCGCACGCCATTGACCGACTGCAGCATGCCGATACTGCGGCGTATCGCGCGAAAAGACTGGGCCAAGATCGGAAGGTGGTGTACGACGCCGGTCTACACCGACAGACGACGGAACACCGCCGTGTCGAGGTATTGCTGCGAACGGCGCTGGAAGAGGAAAGATTCGTTGTCCACTATCAGCCCATCGTCGATATTGCCGATGGGCGACCCGTCGGGATAGAGGCGCTGGTCCGGCTTCGCGACAGGAACGGGCATCTGGTCGCCCCCGGGCGGTTTATTCACGTTGCGGAGCGCAGCGGGTTGATTGTCCCCATGGGGTCGTGGGTGTTGGCCGAGTCGTGCCGGACCGCCGCCGATCTGCGTCGGAAGCTCCATGTACCCATTCATGTGTCGGTCAATGTCGCCGCGCGTCAGGCCTCCAGATCGGACCTCGTGGATGTGGTGGACGCAGCGCTCGACGCAGCTGGGCTACCGCCGGACGCCCTGACGCTGGAACTCACTGAATCGGCGCTGCTGGAGGCAGATGTCTCGACACTCGCGCGATTGCACGATATGAGTGCCCGCGGCATTGAGATTGCCTTAGACGATTTCGGCACCGGCTACTCGTCGCTCACGTACCTGCGACAGCTCCCGGTCACCAGAATTAAGGTCGATCAGTCCTTCGTCGGAGCTATGACGACAGACTCGGGTAGCGCCGCCATTGTCAAGGCGGTGACCATGCTCGCCCACGATCTCGGGCTCACCTGGGTGGCCGAGGGGGTGGAGACCGCAGAACAATGGGAGAGGTTGAAGGAGTTAGGCGCCGGACTGGCTCAGGGATATTACTTCGCCCGCCCGCAGCCGAAGGAAATGCTAGAACACATACTCACGTCGACGATCAATGCCGCCGTTCCGACACCGTAACTGGACACACGTCATACCCGGGTAAACTTGTCTCGATTATGACGAAGCACATCATCTGGGACTGGAACGGCACGCTATTTCACGATATTGACGCCGTGGTCGGTGCGACGAACGTGATTTTTCAGCAGTATCACCTCGACCCGCTGACCCCAGACGTGTTCCGTGCTTCGTACACGCGACCGATCTGGGTCGCCTACGAGCAGCTCTTGGGTAGGCCGCTACGCGAGGGTGAGTGGGAACGGCTCGATAACGGATACCACGAGCAGTATCACGAGCTCATGAAGCAGTGCGACCTCGATTCAACGGCCCGTGCTGCGCTGGGTGAATGGCAGGCCAGCGGCGGAACTCAGTCGTTGCTATCGATGTGGTGGCACGACCGGCTGGTGCCCACGATCCACGATTACCACATCGATCCGTATTTCGATCGAGTGGACGGGTTGCGCGGCGCTGGCGGTGGGCCGAAGGCCGAACATATGGCGGCGCACATACAGGCGCTGGGTATCGATGCCAAGGATGTATTGGTCATCGGTGACACCGTCGATGATGCCGACGCAGCAAGGGATGTCGGCGCCCGAGCAGTGGTGTACACGGGCGGGACGTCGTCACGCGCGGCGCTTGAAGCGACTGGCGTTCCGGTCGTCGACAGACTGACAGACGCACTGGGCTATGCGTAGCGCGGTCGTGCATAAAACGGTCGTGCATAAAACGGTCCCACAAAAAACGGTCGTGCATAAAGCGGTCTTGCACCGAACTCTCCCGCATCGGGGTATCGCGCCGTGATCGTCCTGTTCGGTACGCGCAGCGCCACTCGCACACTCGGCATCTTCACGGCGATGTGTGCCAGTTGCGCTGGCCCCATGCCACATCAGTTGTATCGGAAAATCACCCGGCTGTGCCTGTTTTTCGTACCTACCGTGCCGATCTCGGTCAAGCACTTCACCGTGTGTCTGGGGTGTAGCCGCACGCTAAAAATATCTGCCGTCGAGACGGAGCGGCTGCGGCCGTATATCTCAAAAACTCAGCAGGTATGACGCGTTACGACGCGGAGAGCTGTCCACCGCCGGTCCACTGACTCCACGGCACATTCCACCAACCCCAGCCGTCCCAGGACGGCTGCACCGTGCCTTTGGTATTCGCGTTGGGGTAATCGATGACGTCGCCGAGCAGCGAGAAGTTGTAAAACCACTCAGCGTCCGAGACATTCAAGTTGGTGCAGCCGTGAGAGGTATTGCGGCTGCCGATGTTCTTGCCGTTCCAACTCGCGGCGTGGATGAACTCGCCGGAGTTAGTGATCCGCACCGACCATGGGACCAACAAGTCGTAGGGACTCGACTCGCCCGGATCCGACTTCATTTCCACTGTCCCGTTGGGCAGCGGAGTGTGCGTGCCCGGAGCCACCGATCCTTTAGACATGACGAGCTTCGTGCCGTTATAGGTCGGGGTGTTCGCGTACCCGAGCGACACGGGGAAGTTCTTCACGACCGCGTCGTTGCTGGTCACCGTCATCATGTGCTGCGAATTGTCGACGTGCGAGATGTGGGCGTCGCCGATCGCGAAGTTGACCGTCAGACTGTTGGCGTATTGCAGCCCAGCGCCTGCGGATAGGCCGTTGATCGGCAGGTTGACGTCGATGGTGGAGTTTGCTGGCCAGTAGTTCTTTTCGCGGTAGAGAGCCTCGGTCGCATAGCCGGGAACGATGGAATCCTCCCAGAACCAGGCACCGTTGGCAGGTTTTCCGTTGACCGTGACGATGGCTGCCTTTTCGAAAGCGGCCGCGTCGGTCGGCGCGACAGTGAAGAGCGTCATGACCGCAATACCGATGCCATAGGTCTCCCCGTCGCCCTCGAAAGTGGCAACGCGAACGGGAGTGGCTGCGGCCGAGGTGGGGGTCGCCGGCGCGGAACTCGTAGGCGCGTCCGATGCCGGGCTCGTGGTATTCGGGCTCGTGTTCGAGGAGATCGCTGACGTGCTCGTCACCCCGCCGGCCGTGCCGGCGCTCGGGTTCGCCGGTGCTGACACGGCCGGGGTGACCGTCACCACGACGACGCCGCCGGAACTGCAACCAGCAACGACAGCGAGAGCTGTTGCTGCGGCGGCTATTCCGAGAAATCGCCGGGCCCGTTGATGAGGAAACAGGCCGGTGCGACGTTTAGTGGGATGGTCGACAGCGTTGCGGTGGTTCACCCGATAATGCTGCCGCGCCACTCGTGGAATAACTTTGGAAGGGGATGGGAAATTCCTGTGAGCCGCCAGACTCACAACCCCGGGAATCGAGTCCGGAGACGGCGGCCTGGAAATCTAACGGAGCGACGCTGCGGGGAGTTCGAACCAGCGCAGGGCTTCGAAGTCGTCGGACAGGGTGCCAGCCGCGGGGGCGTCATACTCGGGATTTTTTACGCCCTCAGTGTCGCTGCCCTCAGAGTCGCCGCCCTCAGTGTCGCTGCCCGCGTTACTGGCAGCGACGGCGATGCTGGGTATGACGCTGCCCCCTTCGCGTGCCGCGAACACGGCCCGTGCCTCGTCCAGATACCCGGTGAGGGCGGACTCGTCGGCCGTGTCCCGATGATGGGGGTAGACCATGGTGCCGGCGGCGTCGTAGGACACCTGCGACAGGCGCAGCGGCGGCTCTATGGGCCCAGCCTTGTGCTTCCATAGGCCGTTCGCCGGGTCAAAGTGATAGTCCGGCAACACTTTCCAGCCGTCCCGCGCGATGAGGGTAACGGCGTCGATGATGTAGTCGACGACGGCATCGGACACGAAATAGTTGAAGTTGACGCGCACCCAGCCTGGTTTGATGCCCTCGCAACCGCTGGACACTTCCCGCTCGTAGCGTTGTGATTCGGTGAGGTCGATGCCGAGCAGGTGGTGTCCATACGGTCCGGCGCAGGAGCAGCCGCCACGGGATTGGACGCCGAACAGGTCGGAGAGCAGTGCCACGACGAAGTTGTGGTGCAGGTACTTGCCGCCCGAGCGACGGATCACGAATGAGACGATCGACAAACGTTCGGCGGTGAGGTTTCCCAGGATTTCGATCTCGGGAACCGCGGACCAGACAGCGACTGCTCGGCGGAGCAGTCGATCCTCCCCGGCACGGATAGCCGCAGTGCCGACAGCTTCCTTCAACTGGAAGACGAGACCTGCGCGAATCGACTCGATAATTGCCGGAGTGCCGCCCTCCTCGCGATGCTCGATATTCGAGACGTACCGATGCTCTTCGGCGTTGACGTAGGTGACTGTGCCGCCGCCCGGGACCACCGGGACCGGGCTGGTGAACAGCTTTTTCGCGGCGACTAGAACGCCGGGCGTGCCCGGGCCGCCGACGAACTTGTGCGGGGACAGGAAGATGGCATCCTTTCCGGTCAGCGGGTGCTCGTTGCACTGCGGGTGCATCTCAATGTCGACATACGGCCCGGCAGCGGCGAAATCCCAGAACGACAGCGCGCCGTGTCGGTGCAATAGGTCCGAGATGGCGCACGTGTCGGTGACGATGCCGGTGACATTCGAGGCGGCCGAGAACGAGCCGATCTTCAGTGGGCGATCGGCGTATCTCGCAAGATTTCGTTCCAGATCGGCGCTGTCTATATGGCCGTCGCGGTCTTCACCGATCCGCACCACGTCGGCAATCGACTCGCGCCACGGCAGTTCGTTGGAATGGTGCTCGAACGGGCCGATGAAAACAACCGGCCGCTCGTTAGCCGGGATGTGCGCAGACAGGCCGTATTTCGTGTCGAGTTCGGCGGGGATGCGGATACCCAATGCCCCGATGAGCTTGTCGATCGCTGCCGTCGATCCGGAGCCGCAGAACAGAACGGCGTCATGCGAGTTTCCGCCCACCGATTGCCGGATGACTTCGCGCGCATCTTCGCGTAGCCGGGTCGTTTGCAGGCCCGTGCCGGACGATTCGGTGTGTGTGTTGGCGTAACGGGGCAGGATTTCGGCGGAGATGAAGTCTTCGATGAACGTCAGCGACCGGCCGGAGGCGGTGTAGTCCGCGTACGTGACCCGGCGCGGGCCGTACGGGCCGGGCATCACCTGGTCGTCGCCGATCACGGAGTCGCGGATGCGGGCGACCAACGCACTGTCCGCCAACGTGCTGTCCGCCAACGCACTGTCCGCCAACGTGCTGTCCGCAGCAGCAGCGGGTACGGGCGACGGATCGGACACATCGCCAGAAACCGAGTATGCGGCGGCATTCATGCTGGTAACCCTATCGTCGCGGCGACCGTCAAACGAGGTGGTCGACACTATTTGAATAATGCCACGCATAAATCTCGTCGAGACTGCTCTCGGCCACGCGTGCTGCGTCCCCTCATCCTTCGGAAGCCGGGGCCTTGAAGTTGGCGGGCGGGCGAATCGTGACACAACAGCGGCCGGGTGCGGGGTCGAGTTGCAGCGAATCTGGATCCGCGCCGCACGCGCACGCAGCGCCGCGCAGCAGGTGCAGGTTCATCGTGCACACAGTGTCCGGGTGGTTGGCGACGAGCTGGTGGAACGGGCAGTTCGCCATCGCAGTCGAGCCATCGGCCTGCGTGTACGGCTCGAAGCCGTTTGATTCCAGCACGTCGCCGAGGTTCGATGCGCCAGCAGCCATCTGTGCGCCGGCCTGGTGCGCGGCGTCCGTTAACGCATGTATGACGCCATCCCCGTCGGCAGCGGCCTTGTCGACTGCGGCCACCAAGAGGTTCGCCGCTAGGTCGTAGTGTCGCTCCGGCACGCTGACGCTGATCTCGCCGGGGGCGCGATGGTAAAGCTTCGCCGGTCTGCCGGATCCGGGGCCGGTGCGTCCGGACAGGCGCTTGAACTCGACCTCGAGTAGCCCCTGGGCAACGAGGCGGTCTAGATGAAACGCGGCGGTGGAACGGGGCATGGTGAATTCTTCGGCGACGGCGTCGCGTCCGACCGGTCCAGCGCTGCGCACCACGAAATTCAGTAATGCTCGGCGGGTCGGATCGTCGAGCGCGGTCACGGCCGCGACTCGTGTCTCCAGGGATTGCTTCTGCATGGTCACCATTCTATCAGCAAATAACGTTGACGTAAGAATGTTTTCTGACGTACTGTTTGGGAATGAGAGCGATCGACGAGACGGGGATTCGTCCCGCAGAACTGGAGGTTGATGCTGTGTTCATCGATACCATGTTGAATGATGCACAGATGTTGGACGATTCAGGGGCGCACTCGACCGGACTGGCCGGATCCGTGGAGCGGTCCGCCGCCGACCGCGCGCGGGCTGCGGGTTCCGTGACGCCGTTTCGTCGACGCATCCGACCGTCCTTGCCGAACGGTGCGACGATCGACCGTGAAGCCGCCCAGCGCGCCGTTGCCGACCTCTTGTCCGCGCTCGGCCGGGATCCGTCCGGTCCGCACCTCCTCGACACCCCGCGCCGGGTCGCCGACGCCTTGATCGAGATGACGACGTCGGAAGATTTCGACTTCACCACCTTCCCCAATGACGAGAACTACGACGACATGGTCGTGGAGATCGGCATTCCCATCCACTCACTGTGCGAGCATCACATGCTGCCGTTCTTCGGCGTCGCACACATTGCCTACATCCCTGGCGACCGAATCCTGGGCATCTCCAAGCTTGCCCGCGTCGCGCGCATGTTCGCCCATGACCTGCAGGTCCAGGAGCGGCTCACCGCGCAAATCGCGAATTGGCTCGACGACGCGCTGCATCCACGCGGTGTTGGCGTGGTCATCGAGGCAGAGCACCTGTGCCAGTCGCTGCGCGGCGTCAAAGCTCCCGGCGCCAAGACCGTGACGTCCGCGCTACGCGGCACGATGCGCACCGACTCCCGCACGCGAGAAGAGTTCCTCTCGCTGACCCGTGGATCCGGACGGTAGCAGCTAGAGGTATGACGCCTC
>JBDTAR010000153.1:0-15491 GCA_039924545.1 Nakamurella sp.
CGGATCAGCACCTGATAGGTGGCAATTGTGACAGGCCGGATTTCTTTGCGATCTCCGGAGTATTCGCCGATTTCGTCTTCCGTCAACGAGGTGCGCGCCAAAAGCTCTCGCCGCCACTGATGCCCCGCGACCGTGTTGGTCACCAGAATCAGCGTCGTGGCCTGGGCTTTCACCATGGCGGCGACGCCCACCAGCGTCTTTCCGGCGCCGCATGGCAGCACCACCACGCCGGACCCGCCCTGCCAGAACCCGTCGGCGGCGTCCAACTGATAGTCGCGCAGCTTCCAGCCGTTGTCGGCGAGCGCTATCGCGTGAGCCTTGCCATCGACGTATCCGGCTTCGTCTTCCGCTGGCCAACCGACCTTGAGCAGCGCCTGCTTCAACCGCCCACGCTCGGAAGGGTGCACCAGCACGGTGTCCTTGTCGATGCGGTCGCCGAGCATCGGTGCGACCTTCTTATTACGCAAAATCTCGGTAAGTACGGCTGAGTCGCGGCTGATAAGGATGAGCCCGTGCGCGGGATCAGACTGCAACACAAGCCGCCCGTACCGCGACATTACGTCGACGACATCGACCAGAAGTGATTGCGGCACAGGGAACCTCGACCAGCGCACCAGGGCGTCGACCACTTGCTCGGCGTCATAGCCGGCGGCACGCGCGTTCCACAGCGCCAGCGGAGTGATGCGGTACGTATGCACGTGTTCCGGCGAGCGCTCGAGTTCGGCGAATGGTGCGATCGCCGCGCGCGCGGCGTGCGCGTCGGCGTGCGCCATCTCCAGCAGCAGCGTCTTATCCGATTGCACGATCAACGGCCCGTCCACCGGCACCTATCCTTCCGTCTTTCTGAAGCCCACCATGTATGACGACGTTCGCGGCGCGCGAAATCCCCGCTATCCATTGTGCACACACCCCCGACAATGCTGGCTCGCAGCATTCGTCATGGCTGGCGCGGGCGTTGCAGCCGGTACGCTGGTCCCCGGCACTGCGGATGGCGCGGCGTCCACGACGCCTGCGGAAAAGGACCCCATCAGCATGACTGTGCCTCCCGACCCGAACCAGGTGCCGGACCCGTCCGCTTACCAGCCGCAATCGGGTGCCTATATTGCGCCGCCGCTCGACGGAGGTGAGTCGACGGGGTCCTGGTATCCGCCGACGGGTCAGCAGGCCGGTCAGCCGGGCGCTTACCCGCCGCCGGGTTTCCCTGCTCCCGTCCCATCCGCCAAAAAGCCCGGCAAGGGTCGCATGATCGGTTCGATCATTGCCATTGTTCTCGTCGTGGGCGGCGGCCTTTACGGATTCTTGCGCGCACAGTCGAATCCGCAGCGCGCGCAAGTGGGCGATTGCATTTACTACGCGACCGAGTCAAACAACAAGGTCGTGAACTGCGATTCCGATAAGGCGCAGTATCAGGTGGAGGCGCGCCTCGATTCTTCGTCGGACACCGGCTGCAAAAACTTCAAAGACACGGACATCACCCTCTACAGTAAGGACGACACGAAAACGCCATTCACGCTGTGTGTTTCGCTCGTGTTGCATGAGGGATCGTGTGTGTCGAACGACGGCGACGTGATCGACTGCGCCGATCCGTCTGCGGCGGTGCGAGTGACGTCTGTCCACGAGGGGTCGACCGATCCAAGTGTGTGTGCGGCAGGTGAAATTCCGCGGTCCTATACATTGCGTCCGCGCGTCGTGTGCCTTGCGGAGATCAGCTAGTACGTATGACGTCGTTCGGCCTCGCGGCAATGGCTTTCGCCCGCACCGCGACGCTTCCAGGATGGCGACCACGGCAGTAGGACAGATCGAACGAAGGGGGTTGGTATGACCGCGCCGAACCCTCCAGCGCTCGTGGTCGCGCCGGACGTGCCGATGGCCGCGGACGACATCTATGCCGCTTTCGTGGATTGGGCAGAGTCCGGCGGGCGCCCGTTGTATCCGCATCAGGACGAGGCTGCCTTGTCGCTGGTGACGGGCGACAATGTCGTGCTGGCCACGCCTACCGGCTCGGGCAAGACCATGGTCGCGATTGCGGCGCTGTATGCAGGTCTGGCAACTGGGCGGCGTGCCTGGTATACAGCGCCGGTCAAGGCGTTGGTATCGGAGAAGTTCTTCGAGCTGGTCGATGTGTTCGGCGCCGACTCGGTGGGCATGATCACTGGGGACTCGTCGGTCAACGTCGACGCACCGATAATCTGTTGCACCGCAGAGATTCTCGCGATGCAAGCGCTGCATGGCGGGGCGGGCGCCGACGTCGGTATCGCGGTATTGGACGAATTCCATTACTACGGGGACAGGCAGCGAGGCTGGGCATGGCAGGTGCCGCTGCTTGAATTGCCGCAGGCACAGTTTCTGCTCATGTCCGGCACATTGGGCGACATCTCGCCCATAGCAGCCGACCTCGAGCAGCGGACTGGGCGGCCGACGGCCTTGGTCACCGGAGTTGACCGGCCGGTGCCGCTCTCGTTCGAGTACCTCACGTTCGACGCCCCGGAGGCAGTTCGCCGAATCGTTGAGGAGGACCGTGCGCCGGTCTACGTCGTGCACTTCACTCAGGCGTCGGCAGTGGAGCAGGCTCAGGGCCTGGTCGGACTTGGGCTAGTCGACCGCGCTAAGCGTGATGAGATCGCAGAGGTGATTGGCGATTTCAGATTCGCCAAGGGATTCGGCCGCACCCTCTCGCGCCTGGTGCGGGCGGGCATCGGCGTGCATCACGCGGGAATGCTGCCCAGATACCGGCGGCTTGTCGAGAGGCTCGCTCAAGCGGGACTTCTGGCGGTGATTTGTGGGACCGACACTCTCGGCGTCGGCATCAACGTACCGATTCGCACGGTGCTGCTCACGGCGCTCGCGAAGTACGACGGCCATAAGAGCCGGATTTTGTCGGCGCGCGAGTTCCACCAGATTGCCGGCCGGGCTGGCCGTGCAGGTTTCGATACGGCTGGCTACGTGCAGGTTCTCGCGCCGCCGCATGCCGTGGAGAGGGCGAAGGCCGAGGCGAAGGCGGCCAAGAATGCTGCCAAGGCCGCCAGAGCCGAGGGCAAGCGCAAAAAGCCGAAGTTGGCGAAGAAGAAGGCCGTCGACGGTGAAATCAATTGGACGGAACAAACCTTCGACAAACTGGTAGCCGCGCAGCCGGAACCGCTCACGCCGCACCTGCGGGTCAGCCACACCGTGGTGCTGGCAATGTTGTCGCGTGAAGCGGACGCTGTTGCGGCAATCCGGCACCTCATTGAGTCCTCACACGAGCCGCGCCGGAAGCAGCTGCAGCTCATCCTCCGCACCATTGCGATCGGCCGCTCGTTGATAGAAGCGGGCATAGTGAGCCGGCTGGACGAGCCAGACAGTGCGGGTCGGCGCTTCGTAGTGACCGGCGATCTGCAGCTCGATTTCGCGCTGGATCAACCGCTGTCGCCGTTCGCGCTAGCGGGAATTGAACTTCTGGACATGGACTCCGCCGACTACGCGCTGGACGTGGTGAGCCTGATCGAGTCGACGCTGCCCGGCCCGAAACCGGTGCTCATTGCGCAACGTAAGCGCGCCCGCGACGCGGCAATGTGGGCGATGAAGGCCGATGGGCTGGAATACGAAGAGCGGATGAATCGGCTCGATCAGGTGGACTATCCCAAGCCGCTGCAAGAGTTGATTGAGGCTGCTTACCAGCATTATTTGGCCGGCAACCCGTGGGTCGCCGAGTATCAAGTTGAGCCGAAATCCGTTATTCGCGAGATGTTTTCACGCGGTATGACGTTTTCCGAGTACATCGCCGAATACCAGATGGGGCGGAGTGAGGGCGTGGTCCTGCGATACCTCTCTCAGGGGTATCGAGCGCTGCGGCGGACTGTGCCGGTCGCCGCGCGCACCGAAGCCCTCACCGATATCATCTCGTGGCTGGGCGAACTGGTGCGCGGTGTTGACTCGAGCTTGATCGAGGAGTGGGAGGCGCTCGCGCACCCGGATGATTCGGAAGGCGATGGGTCGCAAGAGGTTCGCCCGTCGTCCGGGCCGCGAGGAATTACCGCGAACCGGCGCGGTTTCACGGTCATGCTGCGCAACGCGCTATTCCGGCGAGTGGAACTCGCGGCGCGCCGCGACTGGTGGACCTTGGGTGAGCTCGACGGGGATGCCGGTTTCGATGCGGCAACGTGGCAAGAAGCGATGGAGGACTACTTCGCGGAGTACTCCGACATCGGTATCGATGGCGCGGCTCGGGCCAAAGACATGATTGCCGTCATACCTGGCGACGAAATATGGAAAGTGCGGCAGATTCTCGACGATCCGGAGCGCAATCATGACTGGGCGATCAGCGCCGAGGTCGACGTCGCCGAATCTAACGAGACCGGTGAACCGGTCATCAGAATCGTCGCAGTCGGCGACGACCTCTGACCGAGTGAGCGGGCCCGATCCGCGCAACACTCCTAGGGCTGGTCGGGCTGGGCCGAGCTAATCCGGGACAGCACGAAGGTCCGCGGCGCGTTGCGGAGCTTGTCGAACGCGACCATCGTGCCGCCCGACACCACGATTGGCTCCACGGGTCTTGAGCTCGTTCCGCCTTCGGCGTCGGCGTAGCCGATCCACACTGCTGACCGCGCCGCTGCTGCTTCCCGAAGTAGCGCGACAATGTCGCGGGCGTCCACGCCGCTGGCACCCGCCGAATTCGCGGCACCTGCTCGATAGTTGGCGCGCATCCGCGCTATCACCGCGGCTAGCTGCTGCTCGGTGGGCGGAGTCTGCTCGATGTAGCGGGACATCGCTGGCATCGCCGCGCGGGTGCGGCGCGGGGCTGGGCGCAGGTCGATCACGTCACCGTGCGCGTCCTCTGCGGCCGGAGCCAGGCCAGCCGAACGCAGTGCCTCGACCAGAGTCTCCAGATCAACCGAACTGACCGCAACCGTCGGGGCGAGGGTGCGCAGCGGGATGCCGGACGCTCCTGCCGCGGCGACCGCCTGCGCGATGAGCGCTGGGTCATCGCTGTGCACCACCGATGCGACCGAACCGGCCCGTATCACCCCATGCCGACGGGCCACATCGTCGATCAAGTACGTCACCGACTGTGGAATCTTCGTACTGGAGTGGGTTTCGAGCAATTGCTGCAGCTCCGTGCGAGTCGCGCCAGCATCCAGCGCGCGCCGCACACTGCCCTCGGAGATCCGATATACGGTGGCGCTGCCCGACGATTCCACGTCGGCCACCTCGGCGAGAGCAGCGGCCAGATTGGGGGTCAATCGCCCCGGCGCGATAATCGTCATATCCGCCTGCACCAGCACGGTTTCGACAGGTTTTGGTAGCGTTCGCTCCAAAGCCTCTGCAGCGCCTTCGATGTCGCCATCCAGCACCGAGCGTCCTGGCGTCGACAACGCGTTGAACGCCACGACACCGAGCTCGGTCGCCTCGGCCAGGACTGTTGAGGTCAGGCGGTTGAGCGCGTCGACATTCGCCATAGGCGTCGAAAAGTGCAGCCGCGCAACAATACTCGCCGGATCTGTGGAGGTATCTGCAGCCAATTCGGAAAGCTGGCCCAGAACCTGCCTCCGCTGCGCGGGTCCACGCCGCCAATCAGCGGCCACCGACAGGGCGCTCACCGCTTTCCCGGTTGCGTCGTGCTCACCGGTCTTCGACGGGTCGCGGCGCAGGTTGAGCCAGGTGCCCGCGAGGAGCGCCCAGCCGCCCTGCTCAGCGCCCGTGATAAACGTATCGGCGGCCTGCGTGGGCAACCATATGGCGGTGGCGTGCCCGCGATTAACCGCCGGTGCGATCATGCCAAGTCCGTGCAGCAGCTCCAGATAGAGCGCCACCGTGGCGATGGGGGCGTCGAGGTGCTTGGTCAGGGTGCGTACCGCGACGACGCCGATCCCGCCCGACTTGAGTGCTGGCGCGCCCTGGGTGCCGAGCAGGTTCAGCAGGTGCACTGCGGTATCGCGCGCTGCCAGTGCCTGCCCGCCGGACGCCGCGTCGATGGTGCCAGTGCGGTGTTTAGTGGTGGAGAAGGCGGGCGGGGTGGGGGTCGCTGGGCCCAGCGGTTGGGTGCCACGCAGCGCGAGGGCCACCTCACGCGGTAGCGCGACGGTTCCGTCCGGTAGTTCCACCAAGAGCCCTCGCGCGACAAGCGAGACCAACATCGGTCGCTGTGGGGAGTCCGGCGGTGCGCTGCCGATCGGCGGGCCCGGTACCAAGCGCTGCAACAGTCCCTTCTCGATTTCGTCGATGCTGGACAGAAGGTTCGACACGGTGTCGGCGTCCATGTGCGAGCTAGCGCCCAGCCCGGCGGGGAACCGGCCCAGCGCTTCGCCTGCGGTGGGACCCAGCACGTAGTGGGCGCCGGTGAGTCGGATAAGCCCCAGTGTGTGCAAATGCCCTACCGTGCGCGCGACGTCGACGGCCGTTGCTGGACCACCCAGCAGCGCCGCGATGTCCGCAGGGGTCGCCGGGTCACTCAGAACCCACAGCGCCTGCAGGATCTGGAGTTCGAATGAATTACAACCGGCCACGACGCGGCGCACAGTAGTAGAGCTATCCAGTCGCCGGGCGAGCGTCGCGAAATCGGGCGGTGCGGGCAGCAATACGTCCGGCCGCGTGCTGAGCAACTCGGCAAGCTCCGGATCGGCGCGAGCGCGCAGCCATTCTTCGGTGGAGGACATCGCCTCCACGGTAGTCGCCTGCTTCGCCCACCCGGGTCGTGAGCCTGGTGCCACGCTATGGAGTTGCGCCAGACTCACGACCCGGGGGAAGGCTTGACTCACACACCCCGTGTTGAGTGGACTGCGTTTATCGGCCACAATGGTGGTAGAGGCCGCGCACGCGCTTCGGTCAGATTCGAGGAGGAACGATGTCCAGCTTGCAGAAGCCCAGTGGCATGGAGCCGACGTGGCCGGAACTTGCGGACGGCCAACACGCGGTGTCGGAACTCGTTGCGGCAGTGCAAGGTTCACTGTCGCCCTACGGGGATGTGGAGTTTCCGCTCAGCAAGACGGAATACAAGCACCCGGTCACCGTCATCAATCGCTGACTCCTTCCTGCTGGTTAGAGGTGCTAAGTCGTCATATGCACTCGGCGTGTCGACATAGCCTGTAGCGCTGATCTTTGGTGCGCGTCAATCCGCGGAGCGTAGATAAGGCGAAAAGTATGACGCTGTCCACGTCATCGCGAGCACGTATTGCTGGGGTCCTGCTCGCTGCGGGCATGGGTAGGCGGTTCGGCGGCCCCAAGGCTCTGGCAGACACAGGGGACGGCCCTTGGGTGCTTCGGGCACTGACGACGCTGGCGCCACTTGACGAGCGAATCGTGGTGGTCGGTGCCGCCGCGGACCAAGTTTCGGCGCTGCTGCCCGACGGCGTTGTGATCGCGGACAATCCAGATTTTGCGAGCGGCATGGGATCGAGCCTGATCGCGGGATTACGTGCTCTTACGGTGCCCGACGCCCAGTCGCCCGCCAGACCGAGTATCGCACCGCGCCTTGCGCCCTCCCGCAGAGGGGCCTTCGCACCGACTGCGTCGCACATCACAGTGCCAGTAGATGCGGCCATAATTATGCTCGTTGACTTGCCGGATGTCCCTGCTGCAGCTATCCGTCGGGTGGTCGCCGAGGCACTTCGCAGCGCCACGCAACGCGCTACTGAATCGATTGAGAACGACTCGGATTGCGCCTCCGTGCACGGCCGTTCCGACGGGGTGGAGCACGAGGAAAGCGTCATACTTAATCTGCGAAACACATTGTCCAGGGCGACATATCGCGGAGTCTCCGGGCATCCTGTGCTCATCGGCTCACACCACTTCGCAGGGGTTATCGAGGCGGCGGTGGGCGATCATGGCGCGCGGGACTACCTCGCGCGGCACGCTACCCAGGCCGTGGAGTGCGGTGATCTGGCCGACGGAGACGATGTTGATCAATAACCGGGCGAAGCCTGATCTGCTGAACTACGATCCGATGCAGGAAGCTGCAGTAGATGGGGTGCAGTGAGGCTGCCCTGTCGTTGTAGCGCATAAAGGAGCGTGTCGAGCATGCCTGTACCCGGCCCCGGCTATTCCATCACTATGCGTATCGCGGCGTCGCTTGCGGCGTCTACCGCCGGAGAATTGACCGGTGCCATCGGTCGAGCTGGTGGCGTGATCACGGCCTTCGACATCGTTGAGTCGAGCAACGTCGGCATGGTGGTGGACGTTTCGTGCAACGCGCTGTCGGAATCCCATGTGGACCAGATCACCGATGCCGTCAACACTTTGCCAGGTGTCGAGGTGCGCAAGGTCTCGGACCGCACGTTCCTGATGCACCTTGGCGGGAAGATTGAAGTCACCTCGAAAGTGGCGCTGCGAAACCGCGACGAGCTCTCCCGCGCCTACACTCCCGGCGTGGCCCGCATATCCGAAGCGATCGCCAAGAACCCCGACGACGCAAGGCGTCTCACCATCAAGCGGAACACTGTCGCCATCGTGACGGACGGATCGGCGGTGCTAGGCCTCGGCAATATTGGGCCCGCTGCAGCGCTCCCAGTAATGGAGGGGAAGGCCGCGCTGTTCAAGCGATTCGCTGGGGTGGACGCGTGGCCGGTATGCCTGGACACACAGGACACGGAAGAAATTATCCGCACCGTGCAGATTCTCGCGCCAGTCTATGGCGGCATTAACCTGGAAGACATTTCTGCTCCCCGCTGCTTCGAGATCGAGGCCCGGCTGCGAGAGCTCCTGACTATCCCGGTGTTTCACGATGACCAGCATGGTACTGCGATTGTGGTGGTAGCGGCGCTGGCGAATGCGCTTCGCGCCGTGAACAAGAACATTGAGGATTGCCGCATCGTGGTGTGCGGCGTGGGAGCGGCCGGTAACGCGATCATTCGGCTGATCGGAATGCAGAATCCGAAGGACATCATTCCGGTGGATATCGACGGGATTGTGTACGACGGTAGGGCCGGCATGCACCCGTCACTCGCGGCCGTCGCGGCTCGCACCAATTCAGCGAATATACAAGGAACGGTGCATGACGCGATCGTCGGCGCGGACGTATTCATCGGGGTATCTGCGCCAAACCTGATCGAGGGCGCGGACGTGGCCCGAATGAATAGTGACGCGATCGTGTTCGCGATGGCCAACCCGACGCCCGAGATCGACCCGATTGAGGCGCAGGCGCACGCAGCGGTGGTGGCGACGGGCCGCTCCGACTTCCCCAACCAAATCAATAATGTGCTCGCATTCCCGGGCGTTTTCCGGGGCCTGTTGGACTGCGGAGCGCGCGAGATCACTGACGCCATGCTGTTAGCCGCGGCACATGCCATCGCCGATTGCGTGGCTCCTGAGCAGTTGAACACCTCGTTCATCGTGCCCAGTGTGTTCGACGAGCGGGTTGCGCCTGCGGTCGCAAAAGCCATCGTCGGGGCCGCGCAGGAGTCGGGCGCCGTGTCGTCTAAGGGTACGACTCGTGAAACGATCGCCGAGACGCACGCCGGGACGCGCTAAAGGACCCTCTAGGCGTCGCAGCGCCATTTCTGCTTCGCTGACTGGGTAGCCCGTGCGTAGCGAGACCGTTGTAATCATGCTGTGACCTTCCCCCGCAGTAAGCGGATTGATCGTCGCCGTGGGGGACAATGACGGGCATGACGCAATCCTCTTCGTTGGGCGGTCAGTTGACGCATGTGGATGGCGGGGGCGCCGCTCATATGGTGGACGTTTCCGGAAAGGCGCCATCCGCACGAGTAGCGGTGGCGACCGGGATCGTGCGCACGACGCCGGAAGTGATCGAACTATTGCGCGCCAACTCGCTGAAGAAGGGCGACGCCTTGGCGGTGGCCCGAGTGGCCGGAATCATGGCCGCTAAACGGTGTTCGGACCTGGTGCCGCTGTGTCATCCGATCGCGATTTCCCGTGTCGCAGTGGACTTTTCAATCGAGTATGACGCTATTCGCATTGAAGCTACCGTCGCCACCACGGATCGAACTGGGGTGGAGATGGAAGCGCTCACCGCAGTGTCTGTCGCCGGGCTGACGCTGCACGACATGATCAAGGCGGTAGACCCAGCAGCGGTGTTAGACGCCGTGCGGGTCGAGCGCAAAGAGGGCGGCAAGACGGGCCTGTGGGTACGGCCGGAGGGGCGCTAGAAATGGACGACACTGTTGCGCTGGAGACTGAAATGGCCTCGTCAGATATCGGGGCAACTGCGCCCCGTACCGCCGCAGTATTGATCGCCTCGACCCGTGCCGCAGCTGGCATCTACCCGGACAAGACGGGGCCGCTGCTCGCTGAGTGGTTGCGAAACAAGGGCTTTGACGTCACCGGGCCCGTCGTGCGCGCAGATGGAGAACCGTTCGCGCGGGCGCTGGTCAGCGTGATCGGGGCGCAGACGACAGGTGCGGATCGACCCGATCTGGTGATCACGTCCGGCGGAACCGGCATCTCGCCGACGGATGTCACTCCGCAGGTGACCGCCGGCCTTCTGGACTACGAGATTCCGGGCCTGGCAGAGGCGCTTCGGCGGCGCGGCGCAGACGCAGGGATCGCGACGGCTGTGCTCTCCAGGGGCCTTGCCGGGGTCGCCGGTCGCACCCTCGTGGTGAACCTGCCCGGATCTAGCGGCGGCGTGAAAGACGGCATGGCGGTGCTGGACGGCGTCCTCGAGCACGCGCTCGATCAGCTTACCGGCGGCGACCATGCGCGGCTCGACAACGGCGCGCACTCATGACCGCGCGCATAGCGATCGCAGCCGTGCAGGAATCACCGCTCGATCTGCAAGCGCACGAGGACGCCGTCATAGATGATGAGGCAGGCGCCGTGGTGAGCTTCTCCGGTGTGGTGCGCAACCACGACGACGGCCGGTCCGTCACCGAACTTGAGTACCACGCGCATCCGACCGCCGCCGCCGTCGTCAAGGAAGTTGCCGCAACGATCGCCGCGCGCGACGGCGTGATCGCCGTGGCCGTCAGCCACCGGGTCGGCATGCTCAATATTGGCGACATCGCCCTAGCTGCAGCCGTTTCCGCCGCGCATCGAGGCGAAGCATTCCAAGCCTGCAGCGACCTCGTGGACGAAGTGAAGCACCGGCTACCGGTGTGGAAGCGGCAGGTGTTCCCGGACGGCACCGACGAGTGGGTCGGCAGCGCCTAGCGCTTCTGGCTATCTGGAGCAGTCGCACGACGACCAAGAGGTGACCTTGCGATCTGGCCTGTCCATTGGTACATTACCTAACTAATGAACCGATGTGCCTTGATCGTTGATCGAGACGCGGAATGCGGGAGGTGCAATGTTCGACGACTCGGCGCCGATTTTTGCACAGATCTCGGAACAACTTGCGGACGGTATCGCGGACGGCAGCCTTGCCGAGGGCGAACGCGTTCCGTCGAGCAATGAACTGGCGGTCTTTCACCGAATCAACCCCGCTACGGCCGCCAAGGGGGTCGCGACGCTAGTTGAAGTCGGCTTGCTCGAAAAGCGTCGGGGCGTCGGGATGTTCGTGGTTTGCGGTGCACGCGAGAAGGTACTACAGGCGCGCCGCGCCGAGTTCGACAAGAACTATGTGGAACCGCTTGTGGCCGAGGCGAGTCGCATCGGAATCAGCATCGAGCTGTTGACGACCATGATCACGCGCGCCGGGTCCGGCGTATCAAACCACCACCACGACCGAGGAGGGACCCTATGACGTTCTCGACCGACCACGCGCCAGTCCTGAGCGAGGGCCAGTTACCACGGAGCGCGGGGAATGCCGCAGACGCTGCTGACTCAGCCAACCCAGCTGGCTCGGTCGTTGCAGTCGACGGAGTCACGCGACGCTACCGGCAAGTTATCGCGCTTAACGACGTGACCTGCCACATCCGGCGCGACGTCATCACCGGGCTACTCGGCCGAAATGGGTCCGGTAAAACGACACTTCTCCGGATCATTGCCGGGCAGGAATTTCCGACCGACGGCAGTGTCACGGTGTGCGGCGCTACCCCAGCCGAGAACCCTGCCGTCGCGCATCGACTGGCTTTCATCCGGGAGGACCAGTGCTACCCAGATATTCAAGTGCAGCAAGCTCTTTCAATTGCCTCGTATGCATTTAGCAATTGGGACCACGATTTCGCTATGCGCTTAGTGACCGACTTCGAGCTGCCGCTCAAACGGAAGATCAGGAAGCTTTCACGTGGCATGCGATCAGCGTTGGGAATCGTGATCGGGCTGGCATCGCGCGCCGAGTTGACCATGTTCGACGAGCCAATCGCCGGCCTGGACCCGGTGGCGAGGCAGATGTTTTACGACCATCTCCTTGCCGACTATGCAACGCACCCGCGGACATTCGTCATCTCGACTCACCTGATTGACGAGATCGCGGGGCTACTCGAAGATGTCTTGCTCATGAGCCGAGGCGGGATTGCCATGGAAGCATCGGCGGACGAGCTACGCGGCAGTATCGTCACAGTCACCGGCCCGCGCGCCGCGGTCGAAACTTTCGCTGCCGAGCGCGGTCAGTGGCACGTCGACGCGATCGGCGGTCACGCCAGGGCAACCATCCAACGACCGTTGACGGATGCGGACCACGCAGCCGCGAAGACGCTCGGTCTCACAGTCGAACCAATCACGTTGCAACAATTCCTCGTACAGCTCGACGGTGCTAACGGCGCCCCGACATTCGAGGCAGAGCAGGAGGTCTCGCGATGAGCGACCTTCAAACAGCGTTACGGATACACCTGAGCATCAACAAGCTGGGCGTATGGCTGATGTGGGCGATCCTCGGCGGGATCCTCGTGATCAATATGGCGCTCTTCGCGATCTTCACGCCAGAACATCCGTCCTCGAACAGTGCCCTCATCGCGCTGCCGTGCTATTTCGTCGTGGTCGCGAGCATCGCGGCGGCGAGAGCCCTCCCACTCGCGCTCACGCTCGGGCTGACCCGGGTGCGCTTCTATCTCGCTAGCTTGCTGTGGGCGGTACTCGTTGGCGTGGTGTGGGCGGTCGCGGCAGCGGCGCTGGCACGGCTGGAGATTGCCACCGACGGCTGGGGCGTGCACCTCGAGTTCTTCCGACCGTGGGGAGCGGCCGCCGGATCTGCGCTCGAGACCTTTGCCATCGTGCTCGTGGCACTTCTCGTCGCGTTCGTGACCGGATGGTGCTTCGGCATCGTCCACTCTCGCTGGGGCGTAACCGGACTGCTGCTGGCGCTCGGACTTGTGCTCGTCGTGATCGTCGCAGTGATCGTGCTTGCCGCGGCCCCACATGTCCTACCCGAGCTGAGCCGAACCCTCTCAGAGCTGACGGTGACCGGGGCGGTTATCCTCTCCGCCGTCCTCGCGGTCCTGTTGGCTGTGCTCGGCTACTTTCTCACGCGGCGGACGGCGGTGTAATGCCGTACTCGCCGTCCGCTACCCCCCGTCATCAACTGGAGGCTCACCAATGCCGCAACCTGCTTTGACCATCGACCACCTCTACAAGCGGTACGGGGATGTCGTCGCACTGGACGACATGACGTTCACCGTGCAGGCTGGTGAAATTTTCGGCTTCGTCGGTTCGAACGGCGCAGGCAAGACCACGGCCATGCGCATCATCTTGGGTGTGCTGGCTGCCGACTCCGGCGAAGTGCGATGGGGCGGGAACGTGATCGACGCGGTCGGTCGCCGCCGCATCGGCTATATGCCGGAAGAACGCGGACTGTATCCGAAAATGAAGATTGGCGAACAACTCATCTACTTCGCGCGACTACACGGAATGTCGGCCAGCGACGCGTCGACCGCCGCACACGCATGGGCCGAAAGGCTGGGTGTTGCATCCCGCTTCAATGACAACGTTCAGGCGCTGTCACTTGGCAACCAACAGCGAGTCCAGCTCGCAGCCGCGCTGGTGCACGAACCGACGATTCTTGTTCTAGACGAACCGTTCTCCGGGCTTGACCCGGTCGCCGTCGACGTAATGAGCGCGGTACTGGCCGAGCGCGCAGCAGCTGGGGTGCCGGTTATTTTTTCCAGCCACCAACTGGACCTGGTGCAGCGCATCTGCGACAGGGTGGGCATTGTGAAAGCCGGGCACATGGTGGAATGCGGATCGGTAGACGAGCTACGGTCCGCTGCCGACGCACAGTTGGTGGTGACGGCGGCAGCGCCGCCTGATTGGGCAACCAGAATACCGGGTGTGACGCTGATCTCGGCGTCCGGCTCCACCGTGACGCTGGCGCTCGCGCCCGGCGTTGACGATCAAAGCGTGCTGCGTGCAGCGCTCGACACAGGGCCAGTGACCGAATTCTCCTGGCGCAGACCGGATCTTGTTGAACTCTTCCACCACGTGGTGGCGACGGAGGTGGCGGTATGACGCGCGACGTAAGTACGGTGACTGCGATTCGACTCATCGCGGGCAGGGAATTGACGACCCGGTTGCGCAGCAAGGCATTTCGCGTGATGACAGCGATCGTGCTGTTTATTATTGTCGCGACGGTGCTGGCGTTCCAACTGTTGCCGGGTTTTGGGTCCGGTGGTTCGAAAGTGGGTGTGCTGCAGGCCGATCGCTCGCTCGGCGAGCAGATTAGTGCGGCCGCGACCGCGGTAGACGTCGAGGTCGACACTGTCGTTGTTTCCGACGCGGCTGCGGGTCGGGCGCAAGTTGTCGACGGAACCCTGGCCGCGTTGGCTATCGCGAAGCCCAGCGGCCAGGTCGAGGTAGTGGTCCAATCCAAGCTATCGCCGCAGCTGCAGGCAGCGCTCACTGTTGCGTCGCGGAATCTGGTGCAGGACAACGCTATCCGGGCGCTGGGTGGCGATCCAGCTACCGTCGCCGCAGCTATCGCGCAGGCAGGAATCACTGTTGAGGCACTCGTGCCGCCGAAGCAGTACGACGTGCAACAGCTGGTGCTCGGTGGCGCTGCCGGGATACTGATCTACCTGTCGCTGATGATCGGCGGGCAACTGGTTGCCCAGGGCGTAGTCGAGGAAAAGTCCAGCCGGGTCGTCGAATTGTTGCTCGCGACGGTGCGCCCGTGGGAGCTCATGGTCGGCAAGGTGCTCGGTATCGGTGCTCTTGGGTTGATTCAGATTGTGCTCTATGGGGTGGTCGGTATGGGGCTGTCTATAGCGCTTGGCACGCTGAGCTTGTCCATCGGTGCCGCGGCCGGGACGGTGGTGTGGCTCATCGTCTGGTACCTGGTCGGGTTTGTGATGTATGCGTTCGCGTTCGCGGGCGCGGGCGCGTTGGTGTCCCGGCAGGAGGACGCAGCCGGGGTGATCATGCCGATCACCAGCTTCGTGATCGTCGGGTACGTCATCGGCATCACTGTGTTGCCGAACGATCCGAGCAATGCGTTCGCTGAGGTGATGTCGGTGATCCCGCTGTTCGCGCCCACGCTGATGCCAATGCGGCTCGCTATGGGTGGGGTCCCCGGGTGGGAGGCGGCGCTGGCACTGGTTCTTGCCCTCGCGATGATCCCGCTATTGGCTGCGCTGTCTGGCCGGATCTACCGGAACGCCGTCATACATATTGGTTCTCGGGTACCGCTGCGCAAAGCTCTCGCGCGCTCCTAACTACCTTCTGCGCGTGTGAGCTAGCGAGAGACATGC
>JBDTAR010000154.1:0-26879 GCA_039924545.1 Nakamurella sp.
GGCGATCGGGGTGATCGCCTACTGAAGAAACCTTGTTCCCTCACGGGGCGACACACTGTCGGCCGGCCGACACTGGCTTTCGGCACCACCAGACGCAGGCCGGCTCCACAATCAACCAGGCCTGGACTTCGAGCGGACACGCATCTCCACCACGCCTCGGGCCCGGCCCCTCGACCCACCAGCGCCGGCATCGGCGCCGTGACTGGGCTGCTGCGGTGACACCGGTCGCCAACGCATCGAGGTCGTCCGTCCGTGCGACTCGGTGAATGATGAAACAGAACAAGAGTTTTTGCGCCAACCCGCTCGGCGTGGACCCTTTGTCGTGGTGCCCGAATCGTTGAAGGGCGTACGGGATGCCATCTGCTGCCTTCTATCAGAGGGAAACTCAAGTAAACTAGAGCAACACTCTAACTCTAGTGAGCGGGATATGTCCAGAACAAAACTTGGCCCGACCGAATGACGCCCCATCCGCACGGCTGCACAAGGGTTTTCCGTCGGGCCTGTGGAGACTGCGGTGAGCTTGCTGTTCGACGAGAGCCTCGCCTTGGCGAGTCGACAATCACTGTCCAGCAAAGCTTCCCGGTCTTCGCGCCAGTAAGCCCGCCGCCCACCATCGCCTTCGCGAACTCGACCAGATTACCGGCCAAAGGATAATCCTAGGTGGCTAGAGTTACGCTCTACTGTTAGCATGGGGCTGTGTCCAATGCCAAACCTGAGCCGTCATCCGACTCCCTCACCGACGATGGCGAGCCGGCGCGCAAGCCGCGTAACACCGTCCGGCAGCGCGCGGCCGGCGCGGCCAGCCGCGCGGAGACCACCCGACTACTACTCGTCGCAGCCACGGAGTTGTTCGCCGAGAAGGGCTACAAGGGTGCCACCGTCAGTGGCATCGCTGTCCGGGCCGGGGTGTCGTTGCAAACCCTGTATCTGTGCTGGGGCAGCAAACGGGAGCTACTGCGCGGATACCTGGAGTACTCAGTCCGCGGTACGCCAGACGCGACCGACCAAGCGGGCTGGGTCGCCCAGCTCCGGGAGTTGGTCGCCTCCGAGATGGACCGCCCGTCTGACGACCCGGCCGTGGCGCTACGCGCCGCCGCCCGCGTGTTTCGCCACGCATCCGAACGAGCCGCACTGGCCTGGCAGCTCTACCGAGACGCAGCCGCGATCGACACCGAGATCGCCGACGACTGGGCCACTCTCGCCCAACTCCGTCGACACTCGATCGCCGACGGCCTAATGTCCGGAGTGCTGAACTCAGGCAGAATGCGGCCGACTCTGGACCGAGACACGGCCCTTGACACCATGATGGTGCTCATCAGCCCGGAAAGCTACGACGTACTAGTCCGGGGAGCCGGATACACCCTAGATCAATACGAGCAATGGATAGGCGACACCCTCATCGCAGCACTACTACCCGACGAGCAGCCCAGAACGTAGAAAACCTCAACCCAGACACACGTGACAGCATTCGGGCACACACCCGGCCGCGACACCTGCCGACCGTCAGCAACGTGCGATCGATCTCGTTGCCGCACAGGCCGGCATCGCAAAATTGATCAGGGTGGACGCGCTCGCTGCGGTCTTCAGCGCCGCAGCTATCTGGCCAGTTGGCATCACTATCGATGTCGCAATTCTGGTGCCGGCCAACTTTTCCCGCGACCGATGGCGCACCTTACTGCGAAGGCGTCGCTCTCGTGGTTGACCCGCCGGTGGGACGGCATGGCTACCTCACTGCCCCGAAAGCCGAACGCGTTGCGGCCCATCTCCGACACCAGGGCATCCCAGCGGACGTACGCCTGTTCGGCCGTTCCGTATGCCCTGCCCGCAGTGTTCACCAAGGACAGAGTCGCGTACGAAGCACGGCGCCGGTCCACTGGTCGTCCATTTCTGGAGGGATGCTGCACGGCCCGGCAGGTCCGCGCGGAACTCGACAAATAACGAAAAATGACTCACCCTTGACGGAACGCACGATACGTAACGGGTGAAGTGCCTAAAAGGGATTACGCTGCGCCTTCCGGAACGGCGCCACGTAATCCAACGTATAAGTGACGGAGCGGATCATGCTGGTTGGCCACCTGCAGGTCCCGAAGCCGGATGGATCGCAAAGCACAGATCTGCAGAAAGACGCGCTGCTCGCCGCTCACGTCAGCCCGAAACAGCTCTACGAGGACCAGGCTCTCAGGTAGAAGGACGACACCGGCCACAGCTGGCGGAGTGCCTGAAAGCGGTGAGTGCCGGCGGCACGTTTCACCAACAGGACGAATCCGCCCAGGCGGCACCAAACTCCTAGCGAAACGTTAAGCCTCATTACATCGACCAGATATGTCGCCGACTTGGCATATTTCGGACAATCGACTTCCGGACATGACACTAGCTACCCCAGGGACAGCCGCCCCTCAGTTGAGGTCTGCGTCGACGATCGGATGCGCGCCCAGTTTCGCCGTGATGAGGTCGATCGCGATCTTGCTCGAATCATGAACCTGGTATGACGGCGATTCGGTCGGATCTGCGTCGGGGTCGATCTCGCTGTAGGGGTTGAACTCGTCGTCCGACTCTGGGGCTACGCCTCGATCAGGTTCCTCGTCCGGTGGCTGTTCGTCGCCGCCATGGTTCCCGCCACCGGCAGCGCCCGGCCGCCTTTCTCGCGCCGCATGCGCTGCGCTGGCCGTCGCGCCAGCAACTGTATGCGCAGCGCGACTCGATTCGGTGTGCAACGCGCCGTGCGTGGGCATATCGTCCGCACCGGAACCACGGCGCTCACCGGCTCCGCCTTGCCGCCCCCGACCGGCCGATTCGCCGGCACCGGTTGGGTCTGCACCAGCGTCCACGCAGCGGACCCGCCAGTCGACGCCCAGGATATCGAGCAACGCTATTTGTACGAGGTCGGCATTGCGCGATTCGGACACCATTCGGGCCAGGGCCGGGAATTGTGTGGAGAGCAGCAACACGCCGGCTTCGATACTCACCACGGTCACCGCTGCGGATTCGAGGAGCGCGTGCGCCCGACGATTCTGAGCTTTGACCGCGTCAAGAACCTCCGGCCACAGCCGCCGCACGTCCGTAACGCCGATCTGCGTCGTGGAACCGCCCGGAGCAGGTGCGGCCGGGATAGGTCCAGCGTGCGCGGGCTCAGCCAGTCCGGTTGCGACCGAAGCAGATTCCGTGGGCGCAGATTCAGCCCCAGCAGATTCCGTGGACGCAGATTCAGGAGGTATCTCCGCGGTTGCCGGATGTGTCGTCGGCGCGGCGACAGCGGCCAGCGAGCGCTCAGCCTCAACCGAACGTGGCGCAGGCGCAACCGGCGGAGTGTCTTCGGCTGCGCTGGGCTCAATTTCAGCCGCACCCACCCCCGCACCCGCGCCCGGCGCAGCACCGTCGGTCACGGCGCGGTCCACCGCATTCGACGCGACCGACAGCTTGTCCGCTGCTGTGCTGGCGTGAGCAGTGCCGCGGGTACTCGACAACACGGGCGGAGCTGGTAGCCCAAGGTCAGATGCGGCCACCCGCGCGCCAGCCTGCGCCGCCGCAGGGGCAGGAACCGCAGTGGCGACGACGTCAGCAGCCAAGCCAGCAGCAGAGCCTGCGGTAGCGGCTCCAGTGCGATCCGCTGTGACCCGGCGTGCTGAAGCGGAATCGGCCGTTGCAGAAGAACTCTCGACGTCCGATCGTTGAGCAGGATCAAGAGCAGGAGCAGAGTCGACAGGCGCGACCGGTTCCGCAGGCCGAGCCTTGGGGGCCGCACGGCTGCCGACGGAAGAATCGGCGAGGGGAGCGTCATACGTGGTGGAACCCGTCCCAGCACGCGACGCGCCACTCGGCCGGTCGCTAGATCCGTCGCCCGATGCGCCTCTAGCCGCAGTGCCCGCTTCGGCAGACACGCCGCCGTGTTCTGCGGCAATATCGAGCCGCCGCTCCACCCGCTCGAGGCGTTGCAACAACGCCGAATCGTCGAGACTTGCTGCAGGCAGCAGCATCCGGGCTGAGAGCAGTTCCAGCACCAGCCTGGGCGATGTCGTGCCGCGCATATCCGTGAGCCCCGTGTGCACGATCTCGGCGAACCTGGTCAGCGTGGCGATCGGCAGCTTGTCAGCTTGCGCCGTCATGGCCGCCAACTGATCTGCCGGAGCGTCTACTAGGCCCTTCTCCACCGCATCCGGCACGGCCTGAAGCAGTACCAGATCGCGCAGCCGCTGCAGGAGGTCCATCCCGAAACGCCGCGGGTCGTGTCCTGCCTCGGCGACGCGCTCCACAGCCCCGAACACGCCCGCCGCGTCGGCGGCGGCCAGCGCCTCCACCATCTCGTCGAGCAGCGCGGCATCCGTAACACCCAGCAGCGCAACAGCATTCGCGTAGGTGACGCCTTCCGGCCCTGCCCCGGCGAGTAGCTGGTCCATTACCGACAGCGAGTCCCGCGCCGAGCCTGCCCCGGCCTTCACCACCAGCGGGTAAACCGCCGGCTCGACCACGGCATGCTCCTCGCCGCACAACTTTTCGAGTAATTCACGCAGCACTGCGGGCGGAAGTAGATGGAACGGGTAGTGGTGGGTCCGCGAGCGGATGGTGGGTAGTACCTTTTCCGGCTCAGTCGTCGCGAAGATGAAAACCAGATGTTCCGGCGGCTCTTCGACGATCTTGAGCAGCGCGTTGAAACCCTGATTGGTGACCATATGCGCTTCGTCGATGATGAACACGCGATATCGAGACTCGACTGGCATATAGAACGCGCGATCGCGCAGCTCACGGGTGTCGTCCACACCACCGTGACTGGCGGCGTCAAGCTCCACGACGTCCAGCGAGCCGGGGCCCTCCGGCGCCAGCGCCACACAGGACGAACAGACCCCGCACGGGTTCGGAGTCGGCCCGTTGACGCAGTTCAGGGACCGCGCCAGGATCCGAGCACTCGACGTCTTGCCACAACCGCGCGGCCCAGAAAATAGATATGCGTGGTTGATCCGACCGGCCGCGAGCGCCTTGCGCAGCGGCGCGGTGACATGCTCCTGCCCCACGACCTCGGCGAATGTTGCCGGGCGGTATTTGCGATAGAGAGCGAGAGCCACGGCACCGAGCCTACGTGCTGGGTATGACGGTGTTCTCGCCAGCGGCATTGCCGGTAGATAGACCTCTCAATGCGGCCGCCATATAGGCCTGCGAATAAGGTGGACCCCCGCACCCGTCAGAGCTCCCGGACCCTTGCTGCCTTCCGGCCCTGGGGGGTTAAGGAGGTGGACGCCGCGGGGGTCCATCGACAATGCTACCGGACCTCGCGCCGGAAGTGGGGCACTATCTCCATCGCAGACCTCATCCGTGAACGGAGGTCTGCCCGCGAAATCCAACCTGCGGTCCCGGGAAGAACTCCACTCGGCAACCTAGGCGGCCAGTTACGGCGCTCGCAGCAGGCGGTTCAGTCCCGGGCGCAACGTCCGGTACTCTCATCTGTGGAGGATTCGCCTAGTGGCCTATGGCGCTCGCTTGGAAAGCGGGTTGGGTTAAACGCCCTCAGGGGTTCGAATCCCCTATCCTCCGCAAAGAATGTAGATGGGCCCGCACGCAACGTCCGGGCCCATCTACATATTCACTAGTTCTTACTCGCTGGTCGCCATCGACCACTCCATAAACCTGCTCAGTACGTGAACGACGCAACCTGCGAGCGCAGCCCCGCCGTCATTTCTGCGAGCTGATCGATCGCGGCCTGGGTCTGCGTGACAGCCTGCGTGGTGGTCGCAGCGGCCTGCGCTACCCCCGTGATGTTTGCGGCAATCTCGCCCGTCCCAGCTGCCGCGTTGGCGACATTGCGGCTCATCTCCACCGTAGTCGCTGTCTGCTCCTCCACTGCAGAGGCAATGGAGGTCTGGAAGTCGGAGATCGACTCAATGATCGTCGCGATCTCGCTAATGGCACTGACAGCGTCGGTCGTATCGCTTTGCATTGCCTCAACCTTGGCGATGATATCTCCCGTCGCCTTGGATGTACCCTGCGCCAGCTCCTTGACTTCGTTGGCCACCACGGCGAAGCCCTTACCGGCTTCCCCGGCACGCGCCGCCTCGATGGTCGCATTGAGCGCCAATAGGTTGGTCTGCGCAGCGATCGACGTAATCACCTTGATGACTTCGCCGATCTCCTGAGAAGACACCCCTAGTTTTGCCATCGTGGCGTTAGTCACCGCGGCCTTGCTCGCGGCGCTCATGGCAACTTTCGCTGCTTCCGAAGCGTTCTGGGCGATCTCACGGATGGAAGCGTCCATCTGTTCAGCACCTGCCGCAACTGTCTGTACGTTCTGCGAAACCTCTTCGGACGCAGCCGCTACGACCCCCGCTTGCGCGGATGTTTCCTCTGCACCGGCAGCAATCTGCATACCCGACGCGGATAGCTCTTCTGAGGAAGACGCGACTGCTTGCACCGATTCCGCGACTGTCGACACCAGCGTGCGCACGCTCGATTGAGCGGCCTTCAACGCCTCGGCCATCAGTCCGACTTCATCCCGCGACTGGACATCGCATTCGATTGTCAGATCGTGCGCTGCCATACCGTCCAATGCACGTTTGACCCGCGATAGAGTCTTTTTTACGGCATTCGCAATGTAGAAGGCGAGCCCGATGGCCGCCACTAGGCCGAGTCCCAGCACCAGGAAGATCACGACGAGACTGGAGCTCTTAGCTGAAGACTCATCGCTGGCTTGCGTTTGAAAGTATGTGACGGCGAGGCCCTCAATTGCATCGAGTGAGTCCGCCATGTCGCTGATCACTGGCTTAGCTTTCGCCGTGTAAGCAGCCTGATACCCGACCCGATCTCCTGATGCCGCTAGCGGGATCAGCACCTCGTCGCGGACTTGCTTGAACCCGGTCCAGGCATCCTTGAACGCCGCCCAGTCTTTCGGGTCTTGCAGGGTGAGCGGGCCGTCAACCTTGACGATTGCCGCGTCAGTCTCCGTATCGGTACCAGCGATATCAGCCTTCGATGCGGTGATGTTTTCCGGCGTCGGGTCAATCGTGGCCATCGCGATGAGAGCGCGAGCCTTGAGCTCGTTTTGGTGGATCAGGGACAGCGGCGCCATCACTTCGTTTTGCGCCGCGGTCAGTGTATCGAGACTGCTCTGCGAGCTGTTCAAGGCATTGACCGCAACAAGGGTTGAGGCAATCGCAACGAGCGCCATCACCCCGACGGCAGCCAGGATCTTGGTCCGCACCTTCCGGTTACCAAACCAGCCGGAGCGCTTCGATCCGGTTTCGCTCTTCGGGATGGCGCCCGTCGGACGGACATTGGGCTGTCCATAACGGGATTCTGGACCGGAGGGACGACGCTGCCCGGGCACAGTGGCGGCACGCTGTTCGGTTGCGGTAGACATGGAGCAGTACTCCTTTTAAAGTCGATCAGTAGTCACGACGTGGCGTATCTCACTGCGGCACGTTGACTTTCATATCGACTCAGATCGCCCCAGATTGAGCGAATCGACGGAGCGAATTTTCCGAAGCACATACGGGCGCACGATTCCAGCACGGAAATGCACTACGTCCATTACCAGGTATGACGCTATTCACGCGCTATCGCGCAGCAGCGCCCACTAACGCCTCGAACAGCCGCCCGTCGGTTTCTGTTTCCGGGTGCCACTGCACCCCGAGCCAGAACGGCAGGTCTGGATTTTCTATAGCCTCGAGCAGGCCGTCCGCTGCCCTGGCGACCGGTGCGAAGCCTGGATGCTCGGCGACGGATTGGTGGTGGTGGCACGGCACCGTAACGCGATCACCGAGAATTCCGGCCAGCTGGCTTGCCGGCGCGATCTCGACACTCGAGCGCCCATAGATCCCTGGCGCTGGCGAGTGCCCCAGGTGTCCGACGAGGTCTGGCACATGCTGCGCGAGCGAGCCGCCGGCGGCCACGGCCATCATCTGCATTCCGCGGCAGATACCCAATGTGGGCAGCGCGCGGCCAGCCGCCGCACCGATGAGCGCCATCTCGGACGCATCTCGATCAGCGCGCCAGCCAGCGGTGTGCGGGCCGGGTTCGGCGCTGTACCGACCGGGGTCGACGTCTGCGCCACCACCCAGGATCAGCCCGTCCAGTCGTGCCAGGACCGCCGCAGCGCAGCCGACATCAAGGTTCGGCGGCAGCAGCACCGGGGCGCCGCCGGCTGCGACAACGGCATCGGCGTAGGACGACGGCAAGAGATCTGCGCGCACCTGCTTCCAGCTGCCCCAGTCGGCAGCCTCGCGATACGCGCTAATCCCTATCACGGGCTTACTCACATCGATCCTTTCCGCCACACACTGCTACCTAAGGTCCCACCTACCGCCCCACCCACCGCTCTACCCACCGCGGTAGATAACGAACGCCGGGTAACGCGCACCGAGGACTTAGTCCAAGGGTGTGACGTATGCCCCGGTCAAGCCGCCATCCACCAGGAACTGTGACGCGGTGATGAACGAGGAGTCATCGGAGGCGAGAAAGAGCACAGCCGAAGCTATTTCGTCGGGCTCGGCAAACCGACCCATCGGAATATGCACCAACCGTCGTGCGGCCCGTTCCGGATCGCTCGCGAAAAGCTCCTGTAGTAGCGGCGTGTTCACCGGACCCGGACACAGCGCATTCACCCGCACACCCTTCCTCGCGAATTGCACGCCGAGTTCCCGCGTCATCGACAGCACGCCACCCTTCGATGCGGTGTACGAGATCTGCGAGGTCGCCGCTCCCATCACCGCGACAAACGATGCCGTATTAATGATGGAGCCCTTACCCTGCTCAAGCATGTACGGCAGCGCCGCTTTGCAGCACAAAAACACGCTGGTCAGGTTCACATCCTGCACTCGCCGCCAAGCATCGAGTTCGGTTGTCAGAATCGAGTCATCGTCCGGTGGTGAGATCCCTGCATTATTGAACGCGATATCAACGCTGCCGTAGGTGCTGTGCGCCAACGCAAACAACGCGTCAACCGATTCCTTGTTGGTCACGTCGGTTTTCGCGAATGCACCGTTGAGTTCCTCGGCGACCTGCGGGCCGTGCTCGGCATCTATATCGCCAATGACCACACGAGCGCCTTCGGCGGCGAACCTACGCGCCGTCGCCAGTCCGATTCCGGAGCATCCTCCGGTGATGACGGCCACCCGGCCGTCGAGACGTCCTGTCATGGGTGAGATCCCTTTCTACACGCTGATTCTGAGAAGTAATGTACTGGGACAAAACCGATCGAGACCTCGTCGATCGAGTATGACGATGTTCCGTGATAGCGCTCGTTCTGGTGGCTGCTGAACATGCCAGCGGCCTCTTACTGCATCGCGTTACTGCGACCGACTACTAGGTTGCGATGAACACATTCTTTTCCTCGGTGAAAGCGTCGGTCGCGTTGGGTCCAAGTTCACGGCCGAGCCCGGACTGCTTATAGCCGCCGAATGGAGTCCAATAGCGCACCGACGAGTGCGAGTTGACCGAAAGGTTGCCTGCCTGAACACCGCGGGCGACCCGCAGCGCTCGTCCGACATTCTCCGTATAGATTGAGCCGGACAGGCCGTATTCGGTGTCGTTGGCCATGGCGATCGCCTCGGCTTCGTCCTCGAAGGGCAGCACTGCCACGACTGGCCCGAACACTTCCTCCCGCCACACCGCGTCCGTTGACGATTTCGGCAACACAACGCGGGGCGGCATCCAGAAGCCGCCCGCGAATGCATCGTCATCCGGCGCGCTGCCGATCGCCGCCACCTCTACGCCGTCCAAGTATTTCGCCACTGACTCGCGGTGCCCAGCCGAGATCAGCGGGCCCATTTCAGCGTCGGCTGATGCCGGGTCGATGACCTTCACGCCCCGGACGGCGGCGGAAAACTTGTCCAGAAATTCGTCATACACGTTTCGCTGCACCAAGACTCGTGAACGGGCGCAGCAATCCTGTCCGGCGTTGTCGAAGACTGCGTACGGCGCGGCGGCAGCGGCACGGTCCAAGTCTGTATCGGCGAAGATGATGGTGGCGTTCTTTCCGCCGAGTTCCAGCGTCACGGGCTTCACCTGGCGCGCGCAGCCTGCCATGATCTGCTTGCCCACTTCGGTCGAACCGGTGAAACAGACCTTCTTCACCAACAGATTGTCCACAAATCGCTGCCCCACCACGCTGCCCTTACCGGGGATGACAGTGAAGACGCCTTCGGGTAAACCAGCCAACCGCGCCAGCTCCGCGAGCTTAAGCGCGGTCAGCGGCGTGAGTTCTGCGGGCTTCACTACGACCGTGTTCCCGGCGGCGAGCGCCGGGCCGAAACCCCAGCCGGCGATCGGCATCGGGAAGTTCCACGGAACGATGATGCCGACCACTCCGAGCGGTTCCCGGAACGTAATGTCGATACCGCCGGGGACCGGGATCTGTTTGCCCATCATCCTTTCCGGCGCGGCCGAATAGTAATTAAGGACGTCGCGGACGTTGCCGGCTTCCCAGCGAGCATTGCCGATTGTGTGGCCAGAGTTCGCGACCTCGAGCGCTGCTAGCTCGTCGATATGCGCCTCGACTACGGCGGCAAACGACCGCAGCAGCCTTGCGCGCTCACCCGGTGCTATATCGCGCCACGCCGGGAACGCCGCATGCGCCCTGGCTATGGCTCCATCGGCCTCGGCTGCGTCAGCGAGCGGTACATCACCGACCGGTTGGCCTGTTGCGGGATTGATAACGGTGTACATGCCGCCCGCTCCAGCGGTAACAGCTGGGTCGACGGCCACGACGGTGCTCATGACTTACTCCTCAAAAATGGCGGGTGCCGGACGGGAACCATCATCACAGACGCTCACGGCGTCCATCACAGACGTTCACGGCATCACTAAAGACGTTCACAGCGTCCACTACAGACGTTCACAGCGCCTACTACAGACGTTCGAAGCCGCGATGACGTTCCCAGTCGGTGACCGCCGCGTCGAATGCCGCGAGCTCAGTATCGGCGGCGTGGACGTAGTGCTCAACGACGTCGTCACCAAACGCCGCGCGCGCAATCGGCGACGAAGCGAACGCATCACGCGCGTCACGAAGTGTCCGCGGCACATGCGGGTGGCATGAGGAATAAGCGTTGCCGGTGAGTTCCGGTTCAAGTTCCAGCTCATTCGCTACGCCGTACAACCCGCCCGCAATCATCGCTGCCACCGTCATGTAGGGGTTGACATCACCGCCCGGTAAGCGGTTCTCGAGACGAGCGGACGCCCCATGGCCAACGAGTCGCACGGCGCAAGTGCGATTGTCATTGCCCCAACCGATGGTGGTCGGTGCAAACGATCCGTCGGCGAAACGCTTGTACGAGTTGATATTCGGCGCATATAGCAGGGTGAAGTCATTCATCGTCGCTAAGATCCCGGCGATGAACTGGTCATAGATCTCAGACCTTTGCCCCGCGGCCTTGTCCCAGAAGACCAGCGAACCATCGGTGCCGCGCAAGGACATATGCACGTGGCAGGACGATCCCTCCCGCTCGTTGTATTTAGCCATGAACGTAAGCGACTGGCCGTGATGCGCCGCGATCTCTTTCGCGACATTCTTGTAGACGGAATGGTTATCGGCGGTAGCCATGGCGCCCGTGTACTGGAAGCCAATCTCATGCTGGCCGAGGTTACATTCGCCCTTTGCCGATTCGACGACAGTTCCGGCTGCGTGCATCACGTTACGAATTTCGCGGATCAGCGGCTCTACGCGGGTGGTGCCGAGAATCGAATAGTCGACATTGTACTGGTTCGACGGCGTCATCTGTGTGTAGTGGGAGTTCCAGGCGTCCTCAAAGCTGGTGTTGAAGACGATGAACTCGAGTTCCGTGCCAGCGAACGGCACCCAGCCGTGCTCATTGGCGCGCGATATCTGCTCAGCGAGAACCGATCTCGGTGAGACTCGCACGGGGCTGCCGTCTGCCCAGATAAGGTCGCATTGGATCATTACGGTGCCGGGTAGGTGCGCTAGGCGCCGAATCGTGTCGAAGTCAAGCTTGAACTCCATGTCGCCGTAGCCCGCGTCCCACGAGGTGAGAGCGTAACCGTCGACGGTATTCATCTCGACATCGGTGGCGAGGGTGTAGTTGCAACCCTCGGTGCCGTTTTTCAGAGCCTCGTCGCGGAAGTAGTCGGCGTGTAGTCGTTTGCCTTGCAACCGGCCTTGCATGTCGGTGTAGGCGACTATGACGGTGTCTATGTCGCCGGCGCCGATCAAGCCGACTAGATCGTCGATGGACAACAACCTGGGATTCCGCGCGGGTGCGTTGTTGGTGGTCATATTCCCTCCACGGGTGTCGATGTCGTGTTGTCTTTGATCAAGTCTGGTGGGCCTAGCGGGTCCGGAAGCCCGAGCAAGCCATGCAATAGAGCCTCAGTATCGTCGCAGTGCTTCTCCATAGCTCGCCTGGCCGCCAAAGGCTTCTCGTCCAGGATTGCCGCCACGATGGCCGAGTGCTGATGGTTCGAGTGGGCAATGTTGCGGCCGAGGACCGGTATGGCCTCAAGCATCTCGTGCAGTTCAGACTGCACATGCGTGACGGCGTCCATGATCATTCGCGAGCTGGTAACAGTGGCGATCGCCAAATGTAGCCGGGAGTCCGCCTGTCGATGAGCCGCCGAATCGGCGGCCTGACGCACCGCCGCTTCGCACGTCACCAACCGGTCCGCGGCAGCGGAGTCAAGTTGGCGCCCTGCCGCCACGAAGCAGGCACCGGGTTCGATGATCCTCCGGAACTGCAGGGAGTCGACGAGTTCCACTCGGCGCGTGGCGAGCCAATCGGTACTCGGTGCGCCAGGTTCGGGCGGTCGATAGGACACCGAGGTGCCACCGCCACGCCCCCGTGAGGTCACCACCATGCCGGCGGAACGCAGCGCAATGATCGCCTCGCGGAGCGTTGCCCGGGACACATGAAGCCTCGCCGCGAGCTCCCTCTCGGGGGGCAGCAACGACCCGGGCGGAAAGGCGCCCAGGCGGATGGCTGTGGCAAGCCGTTCGACACACGCCTCGAATGCGTGTGCGCGGATCGGCCTGAGCACGGCCGCACCGAGGTCAGCGCTGAGGTCCGCACTGGAATCATTACTGGCCTCGGCCACGGTCGCACTGTTACTACCCACGTTCACCATCGTCAGTCGTCGAGTACTTTCTCCGCTGGCATGGTCAGGTGCGTCGCCTCATCGTGTCCTTGCATGAAGTGCTTACGTCCGCCGATATACCAGGACGCTATGGAGAACAGCAAGACCGCAACGACAGCAAGCGGCGCGTAGTTGAACGTGTCGACCGTGATCGGTGCGATCGGGGGCAGCACGAACAAGATACAGATGAAGATGACCCACACCACCGCGATCCAGCCGATGATCGGGCTCCACTTACCTAAATGCCATGGGCCTGGGGTGAAGTCGCGATTACGTCGTCGTAGGAATACCGGCGTCACATACGCGATATACAGGCCGATGACGGCTATCGAGGTGACCGCCAGATACGTGGTGGTGTTGAACAGTGCCGGCAGTGTCAGCACGATAGAGCAACCTACGCACATCCAGATCGAGTTTGTCGGAGTACCCGTGCGGGGGTTGACCTTCGACCAGATCCGCGAACCTGGCAGCGCATTGTCCCGTGAGAACGCGTAGGACATGCGGGAATTCGCGGTCACGGATGCCATTCCACACAAGAACTGCGCGACGCACACGATGAAGAGCAAGAACTTCGCCATGAATGGGTTGTTCAGCGCGTCGAGGAAGATCTGGGCGGGCGGCAGACCGGTCGGACTGGCCAGCAGCTTCGACAATCCTGCGTCCGACGCGTCGGGGATCGATGCGGTGATTGAGTACAGCAGGATAAATCCACCAATCACCGAGACGACCACGCTCATCACGATGCCGCGCGGCGCGGCGCGTGCCGCATTTTTGGTCTCCTCAGCGACGTGCGCGGACGCGTCATATCCGGTGTACGTGTATTGAGCCATCAACAGGCCCATCAGGAACACGTACGGCATGTACGACCAGCCGGTTTCGTTATAGAAGCCGGTCAGGGTCCAGGACACGGACTCGTGGTGTTCGGGCAATATCCACAACACGGCGATAATGACCGCCGCGCCGGCAAGGTGCCACCAGGCCGAAATGTTGCACAGAAGGCTGACGAGAGTGACGCCGAATGCGTTCAGCACCGCGTGCGCCAGGATGATCACCAAGAACACCAGGAAAGTCTTACCTGGCGTGACCTCGGCATCCCATACCAGGTTTGCGAACGCCATCCACGTTGTTGCACAACCGAAGTCGATCGCCGCTGTTACAGCTATCTCACCGAGGAAGTTGAACCAACCGACGGTCCATGCCCACTGTCGCTTATTGCGCTTGGCGAGTCGACCGGCCCAGAAATACAAACCGCCTGCGGTGGGATACCGGGAGCACACTTCTGCCATGGCGAGCGCCACACATACGACAAAGACGCCAACGATGGCCCAGCCGAGCACGATGGTGGAGGGCCCGCCGGAGCGGAGTGCGATCGCATAGCTGGTGATGCACCCAGCCAGGATCGAGATGATCGAGAACGAGACTGCGAAGTTAGAGAAGCCGGACATCCGGCGGTGCAATTCCTGTTTATAGCCCATGGCCGCGAGTTCTCTCGCATCATCATCCAGGGGTTCATCTGCGGTGGTCGAAGACATTCGCGCCATTCCTTCGGGGTGCCTGGGACCGCGCGAGCCCTGAGGTATCGCTCCGGCCACGGTGAATTGCAGACACGGTGCCGACCCAGATCCTGGTGGGATTTCAGCCGACACACGGTTACTCCGTGATGTGCACCACAGAATGATGGCTGAAAGATTGCATGAATGTCAATGGTCTGACCTCACACCATTAGATGAAACCCTGCGCACCGGCTGGCAGCCGTCCGACGGACACGCGAGAACGACCCGAAAGCTACGGGGCTGTGCCCGGCGCGATGGCGAGCGCCGGAGTCGGATCCAACGCCACCCCGACGGGTGCACCAACGCGTAAGGCCGCTACATCTGCGCTAGCGATCTGCGCAACGATGACGGTGCCGTCTGCGAGCCTCGCATGGGCGCGCGCCATCGAGCCGAGGAAGCTCGTAGCGATGATCGTGGCTCTCGTCGCATGGGCGACGTCGGCGCCCTCAATCGGCACTAGTCGAACCGCTTCCGGCCGAACGAACACCGTCACCGCGCCACTCCGCGGCGAGCCGGGTAGCAGCAGAATCTGCTGTCCCAGAACCGTAGCGGCGTCGCCGGATGCTGTGCCCACGAGCGGATTGGATAAGCCCACAAACTCAGCCACGAACTCGTTGACCGGGGCGGAGTACAACTCCTGAGGTGTGGCAATCTGCTGAATCTTCCCCTGCCACATCACGCCCACCCGGTCGGCAACGGCAAGCGCCTCCTCCTGGTCGTGCGTCACAAATAGGGCCGAGATACCCAGTTCCAATTGGATACGCCGGATCTCGTCGCGCAGCTGAACTCGAACCTTCGCATCCAAAGCAGACAGCGGCTCGTCCAGAAGCAAAACATTCGGGGAGATCGCTAGGGCGCGGGCAAGCGCAACGCGCTGCTGCTGACCGCCAGACATCTGCCGAGCAAACCTGTCCGCTTGGGCGGACAGACCCACCAGCTCCAGATACTCACCAGCGATCTTCTTCCGCTCGCTCGCGTTCTTGCCGCGCAAACCGAGCCCAAACTCGACATTCTGCTGCGCCGTCATATGTGGAAACAGCGAATAGGCCTGAAAAACCATGCCCATATCGCGTTTCGCCGTCGGCACGGATGAAATGTCGCGTCCGTCGACGGTGATTCGGCCAGCGTCCGCATCTTCGAGCCCGGCGAGGATTCGCAGCGCCGTGGTCTTTCCGCACCCCGACGGGCCAAGCAGCACGATCAACTCGCCCGGGTTGATGCGGAGGTCGAATCCGTCGAGCGCTTTTACAGTTCCGAAACTCCGGCTCACACCCGTCAGTTCTACAAGAGCCCCGCTGCCAGTCGTGGCACTCGTTACATCGTGGTGAGCCACCGTAGGCACGGACGTCATGAACCCTCCTGAGACTTGCGGTCGCCGGAGAGAAGCGACAGCACCATGAGTAATACAAACGCGAGCAGCAACGCGGCGAGCGACATGGTCACTGCAAGTTGCCCGTCGGACTGTGACACCAGGTAAATTCCGGTCTGCAAATTATTTCGCGCTAGTAGCTGAGCAATGGTGAATTCACCCAAAACGAGTGCCACGGAGATGAAGCAGGCAGACACCACCGCGCTACGAATATTCGGTAGCACGATGCGCCACAAAATCCGTAGCCAGCCCGCTCCCAAGCTCCGGGCGGCCTCCGACAGAGTGGGCAGATCAATCGCTCCGAGCCCCGCATCAAGCGCGCGATAGGCGAACGGCAGCACCAAAATCACGTAGATGAAGCACAGCCAGATCGAATTGGTCGACAGTACGCTCGACACAATTCGGTACACCGGGCCAAGCCCCACCACGAGCACAATCGCCGGAATCGTCAGCGGCAACAAACAGACGAACTCCAGGGTGCGCGACAACCAGCGCACCCTCAGCCGTATCCACGTCATCGTCGGAATGAGCAGAACCAACATGAGGACGACAGTCAAAACCACCAGCACGGCAGAGTTTTTCAAGCCGTCCCACAACTGTCCGTAGTCAGCAGGGTCTTCGGCTGCCAGTGCCTGAATATGGATCAGGTCCGACCACGAATGCCCCGTCCATTTACCGGATAGCGGGTACCGCACCGAGAAGTACAACATCGACGTCAGCGGGATCAGGAAAAACGCCATAATTACGCCGATAACAATGCGCCGAGTCGTCGCCTGTTTCCGACGCATGCCACGGCGCATCTGCTGCGGGCGCGGGTGGCTTTCCGACAGGGACGATCCGGGCGGAGTTGCCGGAGTCCGGCTCAACGACGGCGCAGCCGGCGCGGAAGGCGTCATACCTGTTTCACCCCGGTCACTATCCCAACCACTTAGAGGTGCTCTTCTGCAGTTTGGCGTACAGCCACATGACGATCGCGACGATGATGACCATGCCCAGCGCCAGCGACTTTGCCAGATCAGCATGGCCGACATTGACCTCGTTGGTGATGGCACCGGCAATCTGCATAGGCACGATCGGATTCGACTGGCTGATCAGGGCTTTAGCCGTGGCATAAGCGGAAAACGAGTTCGCAAACAACAGCAACATGCTGCCGAAAAACGCCGGTGCTAGCAGTGGGCCAGCAACGCGGCGCCAATACACCCAGGTTGAGCCGCCGAGAGTTTCTGCGGCCTCCCGCCACTGTGACCGAATGCCGTCCACAGCAGGTAGGAACACGATCACCATCAGCGGGATCTGAAAGTAGCTGTACACCAGGATCAGGCCAGGCACGGTGTAGAGATACGCGCCAGTGGTGGCGATTCCGAACCAATCTTGTAACGCGTCGTTCACCATGCCGTTCGTAAGGAGCGTGGCCGTGAACGCAAATGCCAGCATCACGCCGCCGAACTGCGCGAGAACCGAGCATGCCGCGGTCACGACGCGGCGCGACATCGACCCTGGGCGCCCGGTGACCAGCACATACGACAGCAAGCCGCCGAAGACCGCGCCGATCACTGCAGTGACCGCCGAAAGGATGACCGACGAGACAAACGCATCGATGACGGTGGAATCTCCAAGCGCCGTGATATTCGACAGCGTGAACCCGCCGCCCGGGCTCCGGAATGCACCGATTACCACGATCGCGGTGGGAATCAACAGGAAAACGGCGACGTACCCGAAGAACGGCACAGTCCCCAGAACTGGGGCCACGCGCCGCCACCCGCGACCGCTCCGTACAGCTACCGGAGCGGGCGCGGGTGACAACGTTTCGATCGAAGTGGTCATTGCTGGACTTGAATCAGCTGGCGATCTTCGACCAGTTGGCGTTCAGGAAGTTCGACGCCGCCTTCTGCTGATCTGGCGTCAACTGAATGATCGGGCTGGTCGTCTTCGGCAAGAACTTCTCCGCAGCGGCGTCCAACGTGCCAGCCTTCTTCATCGCTTCGAATAGCATCGGCTGCGCGCCTCCAGCCATGTACAGATTCTGTGCGTCAGCCGAGTAGATGAACTCTTCCCACAGCCGGGCGGCAGCCGGGTGCGGCGCATCCTTGTTGATGGCCTGGACGTAGTAGGAACCGACAGCGGCATTATTCGGAACGAACGTCTTCCATTCAACGCCCTGCTTCTGCAGCGCCTGCGCTGCAGCGAGCTGGTTGTACGACCAGTCGATCACCGCGCCGGTCTGGCCGGAGGCGACTGTTGCGGGAGTCGGATCCAGCGGAATGAACGTGCCAGCCGCCTTCATCTTCGTGAAGAAGTCGATACCGGGCTGCATATTGTCCGGGGTGCCACCGTTGGCCAGAGCAGTCATGACGAATCCGCTGAACGCGGCCCCGGCCTGAGTGGGGTTGCCGTTCAGCGCTACCGTCCCCTTGAACTTCGGATTTAGAAGATCGTTCATGCTGGTGATCTCACCGTACTTGGTGGAGTTGTAGCCGACCGACATAACGCCGGTGTAGTCGTTGAACCACAGTCCAGTCGCCTCTTTGTTGGCGTCCGGGATGTCTGCCCACGCCTGCACCTTGTAGGGGGCAAAAATGTCTGTCGAAGCAAGTGCGACGGCAGGACCGAGGTCGAAGACATCCGGCGCCTTGTCGGTGCCCTTGTTCGTCTTGGCGGCCTCGATCTCTTCGGCGGACGATCCGTTCGGGTTCTGCGAGTTGACCGTGACGCCGTACTTGGCAGAGAACGCCTTGATGATCGCGCCGTAATTCGCCCAGTCCGGCGGCAACGCGATCACATTGAGCGTGCCCTCCTTTTTCGCTGCGGCGACAAGGCCGTCCATTCCGCCGAAGGCATCGGCAGAGGTTGCGGTCGCCGCATCGACGCTCGCAGGTGCTTCTGAGCTGCTCGCCGCAGGCGCAGCCGTATCCGAGCTGCTCTCCGCAGGCGCAGCCGACGATGAACTTTCCGGGCTCTGCGAGCTGTTCGAGGTGTTGGCATCCGTTCCGGAAGAACCACAAGCAGCTACCACCATGGAGAGCGCCGCTACACCGGCTACCACGGCGACGCGGATTCGAGGCAAACGCATGTTCACTCCTTCATCGGTCTTATCTCAATGGCCCATCCGCGTGCGGAGGCCCCGCACAGCAGTTACCCAGACCGTTGTGGACTGGTCTCGACCTTAACCCGTGAAGCTCCTACCGATGTGTCGTATTTCATTACGATCTGACGTCGGTACGGTCGTACTTTGCCAACGCGTCGGTGACCGGAAAGTGTCTAGAGCCGCTCGACGATAGTGACGTTAGCCTGCCCGCCACCCTCACACATCGTTTGGAACCCGTACCGACCCCCGGTCCGATCTAGCTCGGCGAGCAGCGTTGTCATCAGTCGTGCACCGGTCGCGCCGAGCGGGTGACCAAGGGCAATCGCGCCACCGTTAACGTTGACTTTCGCTGGGTCACAATGTGTTTCGGCAAACCATGCCAAGACCACAGAGGCGAAGGCCTCGTTCATCTCGACGAGATCGAAATCTTCAAGTCGCATTCCGGACTTCTTGAGTGCATACGCGGTAGCCGGGATCGGTGCGGTAAGCATCATGATCGGATCAGCGCCCCGACCCGAGATGTGGTGGATGCGGGCACGCGGGGTGAGGCCGTGTTCCTTGACGGCTCGCTCAGAGGCAATGAGCAGCGCTGCTGCACCGTCGGAGATCTGACTGGCTACGGCTGCTGTGATTCGGCCGCCCTGGGTGATCGGCTTCAGTGAAGCGATCTTGGCGCGGTCCGGAGCGCGCGGGCCTTCGTCATGCGTGACACCAGCGATCGGCGTGATCTCGGAGTCGAACCGGCCTTGTGCCTGGGCTGCGAGGGCCTTTTCGTGTGACCCGATCGCGAATTCTTCCATCGACTCTCGGCTGATCCCCCACTTCTCAGCGATCTCCTCTGCACCAAAGAACTGCGACACCTCCTGAGTGCCATAGCGTCTTGCCCAGCCTTCGGAGCCGCTGAACGGATCGGGGAAGCCGAGGTCGACGGCGGCGCGGTTGGAGGATTGGATAGGAATCTCGGACATATTTTGTACGCCGCCGGCAACGACGAGATCCTCGGTACCGGACATGACGGCTTGCGCCGCAAAGGAGATTGCCTGCTGGCTGGAGCCGCACTGTCGATCGATGGTGGTACTCGGAACACTGTCCGGCAGACCCGCGGCTAGCCACGCGGTACGGGCGACATTAAAGGACTGCGGCCCAATTTGGTCCAGGCAGCCGAGGATCACCTCATCGACGGCGGCAGGGTCGATGCCAGTACGACGCATCAGTTCGGCAAGGACGTGCGCGCCGAGATCGGCGGGATGCACGTGCGCGAGTCCGCCATTGCGCCGTCCGACCGGCGTGCGGACTGCATCGACTATGTATGCCTCGGGGCGTGTGCTGGACATATTGGACTCCCGGATCGTGACCGTTACTGCTTTGCCCACAGGCTAGGCGTTGCCGCGCAAAGGTGCGGACGGCTTGTAAAGGTGCGGGTGCGAACGAGCCCGCACCCTCGCAATTGGTCCGCACCTTTGACGGCTCAGCCAGCGTCGCTGTCGATTCAGGATCCTGAAGGCCAGTTTGCGAACGAGCGCCCGGAGATCGTCTCGTAAGCCTCGACGTAGCGGGCGCGAGTAGCAGATATGACGCTCTCTGGAAGCTGCGGCGGCTCGATATCCGATGCCCGGTCCCACCCCGACTCAGACGACGTGAGCCAATCGCGGACGTACTGCTTGTCGAACGACAATTGCGGCCCACCCGGCTGGTACTGCGCAGCGGGCCAGTAGCGCGAGGAGTCTGGGGTCAGCACCTCGTCGGCGAGTACAAGCGAGCCAGTTACCGGGTCAATCCCGAACTCAAACTTGGTGTCCGCCAACAGGACTCCGCGGTTCGCGGAGTAGTCGGCCGCGCGGGCATACACCGCCAATGTTGCAAGCCGCAACTCCTCTGCACGCGCGCCGCCCACCATCGTCGACATCTTCTCGAACGACACGTTCTCGTCATGCTGACCGAACTCGGCCTTCGTCGCCGGGGTGAAGATCGGCCGCGGTAGTTTCGACGATTCAAGGAGTCCCGCAGGCAGCGGCACACCGCACACGGCCCCCTCCGCCTGATACCCCGACCAACCGGACCCCGAGAGGTAACCGCGTGCCACGCACTCCACTTCAATCATGTCGAGGCGGCGGACCAGCATGGCGCGCCCAAGGACACTCACCGGAATACGCGGATCTTCAGTGATGGCAACGACGTGGTTCTGCACAACATCCGCAAGGAGCTCGAACCAGAACGCGCTCATCGCCGTGAGGATGCGCCCCTTGTCGGGGATCTCGCTGGGCAGGATGTGGTCGTAGGCGCTGATGCGGTCGGACGCCACCATCAGCAGATGATCCGCGTCGACGCGGTAGAGCTCGCGCACCTTTCCCGAGGAAATGTGCTGATAATCGGACAGATTCGCCGTCGTAGTCGCCACAGATCTCGAGGGTAGTCGCCGCGATATCACGCTCCGCCGCCGGTCCAGCGTGCGAGCCTCCGCTACCGACCCCTGTGCGGCCCCCGCGCGCAGCTCAGGTCCATCACGCGGCACACGGCGCGCCCGCTTAAATTGCAGCGCTATTCGCTGCCAGCGCCCTCGGCGATTCGCACGCCGTAGACGCCGGAGAGTCCAGACAGTTCCTGCACCAGCTCTCCGGGGTTGCGATGACCTTCCAACTCGAGCAGCACGACAACCCGGTCCTGGTAGGCATCATCGCCGGGTGGCCCGTCATCGATGGGCTCTTCCTTGCCGCGGCCGGCGCGGCCGTCACGCAACAGATCCAAGCCCGCCACGAAGTAGCCCTTGGATGTGCACATTTGCACGATGGTGCGGAGCAACCCGCGACCGTCCTGATACGTGACTCGCACTACGGAAAACTCGAATCTGGAGCGTGGCAGCTTCCGAGCCAAAGCACTCAGGCCGATGGTGACCAACAGGTACATGATGGTGACAGCGGTGGCAACCACGTACAACGAGGCACCTGCCGCCATTCCGACGGCGGCCGCTAACCACACCGTCGCGGCGGTGGTCAGTCCGCGCACAATATCGCGGCGGACAAATATGACGCCGCCACCAATGAAGCCAATACCGGAAACGATCTGAGCCGCGACGCGGGACGGGTCCACAATGACGTGGTCGCCCAGTACGTCAAAGAACCCAAACTTGGACACCACCATGAAAAGGGCTGCGCCCACGCCAACGAGCGTGTGTGTCCGCATGCCGGCGGACTTCTGCCGCCACTCGCGCTCAAAGCCAATAATGCCGCATAGGACTAGTGCGACTGCAATGTCCACGATGAGGTGCGCCTGCTGGGCGAAATCCACGTCAACACCTCCCCTGCCGCGTGCCTACCCGGTCACGACCACAGAATCCGCTGCAACACCGGTAGCGCTCGAGAGAGCGAAATCCTTTGCGCGTCATATCATCTCGCAATGTTTGTGCCGAGGCAAGTCGCGACCAGGTGCGCGGTGAGTTCTTGCGGATCTGCGACCACAAGATCGGGCTGCTGTCGAATCTGGTACGGCACTTGATATGTCGCGCTTGATTCCATCAGGATTGTCATTCCCGCGCCCGCACGACGGGCACACAACACGTCCCGATCGAGGGTATCTCCGACGTACCACACGTCCCTAACTGCGATGTGCAGCGTCCGGGCGGCGAAGAGGATCAGCTCTGGATTGGGCTTCCGCACTCCGGCCTCGTCGGAATAGACCTGCGTCGCGAAGTGATGAGTCAGGCCTTGTTCCGCCAGGAAGTCACGGTGCACGGCGCCCGACAATGCGTTCGACACGACCGCAACCGCAATATCGTGCACACACGCTGCCTGGAGCAGTTCGTCGATGCCCGGGCGCATAATCCGAGACGCCCGTAGCACTCCCATGCGATAGCACAGTAGGGCCGCGTGATCCGTCACAACCTGGCGCTGCGAGCCGGTCCAATCCGACGCCACGAAGTCGGCCCAGAACTCGGCCGCGGTCAATTCGCGTGGAGCCTGCAACCGCGACATGGCAGCTTTCCATGCGGTGTCGGCTGCCGCTGCTGCGCGAATGTCCACTGCTATTTCAGCAACCGACAGTCCGGCACCCTCTGCGGGCTCCAGCAACCGGTCGACTTCTTCTGCCAGCTCCTCAATCCATCCCGGCCGCGTCGTCGTTTGCGCGACCACACCGCCGAAGTCCAGGAATAGCGCCTGCGGCCGCGGTAACACCAGCACCGATAAGCCTCCTCGGCCGGTATGTTCAAGCGGGCCAAAACTAGCGGTGCGCGGTGACTTCACCTCCGCATCGGGAGGCGGTCACCACGCACCGCAGTTCACTACACGATTGCTGCCTTCTGCACTGACTACAGCTTCGGCTTAATGTCGCGGTCGTAGGTGGTTTGCAGGGCCTTAGCGACCCCTTCCATCGCGGTCTTCGGGTCCTTGCCTTCGAGGAGGATCGAGCCAATTCCGTTGCCCAATGCAAGATCACCGCCGGTGATGAAAACACGTGCCCAGTCCTGGCTATGCAGGTTATCCATCTGCCCGAGGGCGAACTTCATCAACGGGTTCGTGCCGAGGAGTGCCGACGTGTCCGCCGACTTGCGTACCGGAAGGTATCCGGTACCGGTCGAGAACTTGATGCAATTTTCTGGATTGGTCAGCCACATCAGGAACTTGATTCCGGCAATCTGTTCCTCCGGCTTCACCTTGGCGGCGATACCGATGCCCGTACCACCCGTCGGGCAGACGTTTTTCGACGTGGCGGGGCCACCGGGCAAGGACCCGGCGCCGATCGGATCGTGCGCGTTCTTTATTAGGTTCTTCATGGCGCCGGTCGACTCGAGACACATGCTGATGGTTCCAGCGGACAGATCGTCTGCTTGCGCGTTCGACGTGACGGCCGACCAGCCGCCGTTCGACTTCATCGTCTTCGCCGTCCACGCCAGGGATTTGATCATTCCATCCCCGGTCAAGGGCGTCAGATCCCACTTGTCGCTGTACGAACCGCCCCAACCCCACGCCTCGTTTTGGTAGTACCACGCCATGTAGTTATCCGGCTTTGCCCAGTTGAGCACGGCCTGGGTGTCCAGCCCCTTGGCTTTGATTTTCTTCGCGAACTCGTCAACCTCGTCCCATGTTGCCGGCGCCCGGTCAGGTAGCCCCGCCGCCGCGAAGTGGGTCTTGTTGTAATAGAAAAGCGGGGTAGACCGGGCATACGGCACCGCCCAGTGGCTGTCGTTATAGAGATAGTCGTCGTAGAACGCGGTCACATAATCTGAGGTGTCGAGGCTGACAGCCTTTGCCAGCGGTTCAATTGGCGCCAAGTTGCCATTCAACATGTAGCCGAACCACCACACGTCGGAGATCATGATGACCGCCGGCACTTGATTGCTAGCGAGCGCGGTCTGGAACTTTTGCGCAACGTCCGCATAGTTCTTGCCGGCGGTCACGAGCTTGACCACGGTTTCCGACTGGGACTTGTTGTAAGCCGCGACGAGTGCCGCCTCCAACTCCGACGACGAGCCCGGGTGCACACTCCACCACTCGATAGTCTTTGCTGGCGTCACTCCGGTGTAGTCGGGCCCAGCTGCGCTACTCGGCGCCGCGCCGCCAGATGAGCCACTCGGGCTCGCCCCGCCACTACTCGTGCCGCTGCTTCCGGACTCGACCGTGGGACCGCCGCAGGCTGCAAGCGCCAACCCCGCAGCGCCCATCGCACCGAAACGAAGCGCATTGCGCCGATTGAATGTGTATGTCATACCTACTCCTCGCTAGTAACGCGAATGTCTATATGCACCCAGCCTAGTTCCGGCCGGATGTCTTGCAGGTGAAGTTGTTATAACAATATTTAGCAGCCGAAGCGGGGCCTCAACTTCAGCCCTTGACCGCGCCTTGTGTCAGCCCGGTGACAATGTGCTTCTGCAGGGCGATAAATACGATTAGAATCGGGAGGATAACAAGCACTGCACCCGCCATAAGTACTCCCCACGCGGTACTTCCCGGCTCGGTGTTCTGTAGAAGTGTGAGCCCAACCGGCAGCGTCATCATCTTCGGATCGTTGATAATGACCAGTGGCCAGAGGTACTGGTTCCACTCTACGACCAGGTAAATCAGTACAAGTGTGATGACTGCAGAACGGCGCATCGGCACGATGACCCGGGTCATCCGCACCCAATGTGACGCGCCATCTATTTCTGCAGCCTCGGATATCGCGGTCGGCACCATAAGGAACTGTTGTCGCAACAGGAATGTTCCGAACGCGGTTCCCAGCGTGGGTAATATAATTCCCCAATAAGTATTTACTCCGCCAATTCCGGCAACCAATATGTAGTTGGGCACAATAGCAATTTCAGCAGGCACCATCAGCGCGACGAGAATCAGCATAAAAATTGTATTTCTGAACGGGAAGCGGACAAATACCAAGGCGTAGGCGGAGATGACCGCAAGAATCACCTTGAGTCCCGCACCGATCACCGTGACGATCACACTGTTAAGAAACACCCGCCCAAACGGCACGATCTGGAACGCGCGCTCATAGTTTCCGAAATAGAACGTGCTCGGGAACCACACGATCTTGTTGGTCAAGATCTCGCCCTGTTCCTTGAACGAAGACAAAATCAGCCACAGTAGTGGCAACCCGATCAACAGGGTCGCAAGAATGAGCGGGACGTATCCCACCAGGAAGCGACTTCCGGCGGACCCGGCCGTCGCTGTCTCCGTTCCCTTGGTCTGCTTCGTCGGCTTGGACTGCTGCCGCGGAGTGTCAGTGACCGGCGTCATTGGTAGGTCACCTTCCGCTCGATGAAGCGCATGTAGAGGAACGTCATCGAGAACAGCACCACGAACAAGATGGTGGCCGCCGTTGACGAGTACCCGACTCGGCCATTGACGAACGCGTCCTCGTAGATCTCATACATCAGCGTGGTGGTCCCGGAGAACGGGCCGCCGCGGGTCATGATCTGGATGATGTCGAATGCTTGCAGCGATGAGAGCATCAGGGTCACCACGAGAAACATCGTCGTCGGCGACAATAGCGGGATCTTGATGGAAAACAGCTTGCGCGCCCCGGACGCACCGTCGACATCGGCAGCTTCGAGCAGGTTCGCCGGGATCGCCTGCAGCCCAGCAAGGTAGATCACCGCTGTGTACCCGAGGTTCTTCCAGATATAGACGATGATGACCATCGCCAGCGCCCATGGCTTCGACAGGTACCACTCCGGACTCGAGCCGCCAAACAATCGGATAACGGAACCGAGAATGCCGTATGACGGATCGAAAATGAACAGCCAGGTCAGGCCAACGCCTACCCCGGACAGGATGTAGGGGGCGAAGACCGTTGCCCGCGCAAATCCGGCACCGACTAGTTTTTCGTTGAGCACCAGCGCCAGCAGCAGGCCTATCCCGAGTGCCCCGCCGACCGTGGCAATGGTAAAGATGACGGTCACTTGGATCACTGTCCAGCTGTGCGGATCGGTGAACCATTCGGCGTAGTTCTGCCAGCCAATACTGGTGGCGACGGATGAGCCGAGCGTCCAGTTGAGGGTGGAGTAGTAGATGTTGAGGATCAGTGGGCGGTAGATGAATAGCCCGATGAGGACGATGTTCGGCGCCATCAGCCCCAGGAAAATCAGGTAGTCGTGGCCATGTCGCTTCCAGTCTCTCTGGAAACGGGCCATACGCCCCGGCGCGTAAATTGACGCGGCGACAGCGGGCTTCGGCAAAATCTCCGTCATTCGCACCACCGCAATTCCGTATTGACTCGTCAGTAGCCAAAAGCTATACCCGCCAGCCGCAGTGCGCAACGGGAGGCGATGACATTAGGACAATTGAATCTGGTGTGGTAACAGGTATGACGACGTCCATGG
>JBDTAR010000155.1:0-12464 GCA_039924545.1 Nakamurella sp.
GTCGCCCGGCTCCCCACTGATCGACGTGGCTGAACTAGCTGCCGCGCTGCGATCACCGCACCCTCCGGTGGTGCTGGACGTGCGGTGGTCTTTGGCTGGAAACGGGTATGACGCCTTCCTATCTGGCCGCATTCCGGGCGCTAAGTTTGTCGATCTGGACCGTGACCTGGCGGCGCCTGCCGGAATAGGTGGACGACATCCGCTACCGGAACCGGAGGTGCTGGCGGCGCTACTCGCGCGTACCGGTGTCACCGAAGAACAGCCCGTCGTAGTGTGCGGTCAGCGTGATACGTCGATCGCGGCGCGCGGCTGGTGGTTGCTGCGCTGGATTGGACACCGCGATGTGCGAGTCCTGGACGGGGGATTCGAGGCGTGGCGCAACGCAGGTTTCGCTACTGCGGGCCCCGATACGAAGACCAGTGTGGCGGAGGCCCCGCCCACCGCGGGCGACGACGGTGCGCCCTTCGATGCCGGTGACTGGCCAGCGAAGTCGGACCTCCAAAAGCTAACCGCAGGCGCGATGTCGATCGTCGACGCAGATGGCGCAGCGGCACTGGGATTGGACGCCGACGCGGCGCTTTTGGACGCGCGCGCAGCCGAGCGGTATCGGGGTGACATTGAGCCCGTCGACCCAGTGGCAGGACATATCCCCGGAGCGGTCAATATTCCGTTGGCGGCCGTTCACCAACCGGATGGTCGATTGCTCCCGGCAGCCGAACTCCGGGACGTATTCGAGGCCGTTGGGATGCGCGCTGGTGTCGTCGCAGCGGCATCGTGCGGATCGGGGGTTACGGCGTGCTCGCTCGTCTTAGCCGCCGAGGTTATTGGGCTGACCGTGGCGCTGTACCCGGGTTCGTATTCGGGTTGGTGTGCGCTTGGTCGACCCGTCGTACGGGAGTAGCAGCCACGGGAGTAGCAGCCACAGGAGTAGCAGCCACAGGAGTAGCGGCGCCACGAGTCGGTGGATCAGCGACGGTGGTGAGCGATGCGCCGACGGGTGATCTGCGCGGCAACGCGCGGGACCGATAAGCTCGCAGACATGGCTCAGCCACTGCTGATCTGGGACCCCGCGATGTTGCGGTACGACCTGGGCGCACAGCACCCGTTTCACCCATTGCGCTGGGAACTCACCTGGCTGCTTGCCGACTCGCTCGGCGTAACGAGCGGCCTGGAACTTACCGCGCCTGCCCCGGCCAGCGACGATGTGCTGCGCATGGTGCATTCGCCCGCATACATCGAGGCCGTTAAACGTGGCTCTGAGGCGGGCGTTATTGGAGCTATTGGGCATGGCCTAGGCACGGCAGATAATCCGGTGTTTCCCGGCATGCATGATGCGGCGGCGCTCATTGCCGGCGGGTCAGTCGCGGCCGCGCACGCTATTGCACACCGCGAGGTTGACCGCGCTGTCAATATCGCGGGCGGGTTGCACCACGCCATGCCGGATAGCGCCTCCGGCTTTTGCGTCTACAACGACGCTGCACTCGCGATCGCGACGCTGCTCGCCGACGGCGTCACCAAGATCGCCTATGTCGATGTCGATGTGCATCACGGTGACGGGGTGCAACGGGCTTTTTATGACGATCCCCGGGTATTGACGGTGTCGTTACACGAGACTCCGTTATCGCTGTGGCCAGGAACCGGGTTCGTGACTGAATCCGGGCGTGGGGCCGCTGGCGGCACCGCTGTGAACATCCCGCTGCCCGCTGGCACCGGAGACGCAGCATGGTTACGTGCGTTCCAGGCAGTCGTCCCGGCGGTGGTGCGAGAATTTCGACCCCAGGTGTTGGTGACGCAGCACGGCGCCGACTCACACTGGGAAGATCCGTTAGCGGATCTGAACTTGACCATCGACGGCCAGCTGGCCTCGTATCGCCTGCTGCGTGATCTGGCCGGTGAAGTGGCGGGCGGACGCTGGCTGGCGCTCGGCGGCGGCGGATATTCCGTGGTACGCGTCGTGCCACGAGCGTGGACCCACTTGTTAGCCCTCGTCACCGACAGGGATATCGACCCGGCAACCGGCATTGGTGACGATTGGATCGCGGCGGCGATCAGTGCGAAGTCGACCGAGCCGCCGCCCGAGTCAATGTCTGAAAACGGCGGCCAGCCCGTCGAATTCGAGCCGTGGGACGGGCAGGACGCGACGCCAGTTGACCACGTGATTAGCGCAGTGCGGCGGGAGATCTTCCCGCTCTACGGTCTCGATCCATACGATCCTCGTGACTGATGGCATCATGGCTGACGATGCTGTAGTTGACGGCGTTATGGTCGATAGTCTCGTGAGTAATGCTATCGAAAGTGGCAGCGTTGTGACTGATGAGATCAATGCTCAAAAATCGACGTCGCGGCCGAACGGCGGATCGGCAAACGATCCGAGCGTAGCTCTCGGCAGCGAACCTCCGGCCGAGCCGGAAGAAGGCTCCCGTTATCCGTTGTGGTGGGAAGCGGACGTGCTCACGGCGGATGGATCCGTGGTGCGAATCCGGCCAGTCGTGGGCGCCGACACCGAGGAACTCCGCGCCATGCACGGCCGAATGAGTGCGCGCAGCAAATATCTGCGGTATTTCTCCGCAGTGGGCGAGGTGAGCGACACACAGCTGAAATTGCTCACCGACGTCGACTATCACTCCCGGGTGTGCCTGGTGGCCCAGTCCGGCGAGCGGATAGTCGCGGTCGGCAGCTACCACGGCGCCACAGGGGACCGAAGCGCCGAGGTAGCGTTCGCTGTCCAGGACGATCAACAGCGCCGCGGCCTCGGCTCGATCCTGCTGGAGCACCTGGCCGCCGCGGCACAGGAAAACAGCATCAGCCGGTTCACGGCCGAAGTGCTGAGCGAAAACCAGCAAATGGTGCGGGTATTCCTGGACGCCGGCTATGCCGTCGCACGCGAATACTCCTCCGGCATCATCGACCTGGAATTCGATATTTTGCCTACTGCCGAATCCCGTGCGGTGACGGTATCGAGGGAACAACGCGCCGAGGCTCGTTCCATTGCGCGCTTGCTTTCGCCGCGGTCCGTCGCCGTCATTGGCGCGTCGAATGACCCTGCGAAGATCGGGCACGCCGTGCTGGTGAATCTGCTTCGGTCATTCACCGGGCCGGTGTACCCGGTGAACCCCGATTCGGTGGCAGTACAGGGCGTCCGGGCATATGCGACCGTCACAGACATTCCTGACGCAGTTGATCTGGCCGTGGTGGCGGTGCCAGCTGCCAGTGTCGACGAAGTGGTGCGAGCGTGCCGCGCTAAGGGAGTTCACGGTCTGGTGGTCGTCACAGCGGGTTTCGCGGATGCTGGCGGCGACGGCGCCGCTGCGCAGCACCGGCTGGTCAGCCTTGCCCGCAGTGCCGGCATGCGAGTATTGGGCCCCAACTGTTTGGGGCTCGTCAATACTGACCGGGAAATTCGCCTCAATGCGACACTCGCCCCGGTCGTGCCCCGCGCGGGCCGCATCGGCTTTTTTTGCCAGTCGGGCGCTCTTGGTATTGCGATTCTCGCCGACGCCGCGGCGCGCGGCCTGGGACTGTCCTCGTTCGTATCCGCCGGAAATCGCGCCGATGTTTCCGGGAATGACCTATTGCAGTTCTGGCAGTCGGATGAACGCACCGAGGTCGTGCTGCTGTATCTGGAGTCTTTCGGCAACCCGCGCAAATTCGCCCGCCTCGCTCGGACATTAGCCCGCCGCAAACCGGTGATCGCCGTCAAATCCGGTCGGCACGCGCTCGTCCCGCAGGGGCTCAGCTACACCGCCACACCCATGTCCGATGCCGCCGTTGCCTCGCTGTTCACTCAGTCCGGCGTCATCCGTACCTCGACGCTGTCGGCAGCATTCGACGTGGCGCTGCTCCTCGCCTGCCAACCGCTGCCCACCGGGCACAGTGTGGCCGTCATCGGCAACTCGACGGCGCTGGGACTCTTGGCGCTCGACGCCTGCCTGGATGCCGGGCTGGCGGTCGCAGGCGGCAGGCCGACCGATCTGGGTGCGTCGGTCGGCCCCACCGAAATGGCTGACGCCGTCGCGGCGGCAGCCGACTCGGGCGTCGGAGCGGTGCTGGTAGTTTTCGTGCCGCCGGTCGCCACGGATGGGGCCGCGCACGCGGAAGCACTTCGCACGGCGGTGGGCGCGGCCCGGGTTCCGGTACTGTCCACCTTCCTGGCGGTGGAAGGCATCCCGGAGCACTTGGCGGTGCCGGGCGACGGGGAATCAGCGGCCCGTGGATCCGTGCCGAGCTTCCCGTCTACGGAACGCGCCGTCGCAGCCCTGGCCGCAGCGGCGAACTACGCCGATTGGCTGTCAGTGCCGCCCGGGACCGTGCAACGACCAACAGACTGCGACCCGGAAGCAGCTCGGCCGATAGTGGCTGCGATGCGTCCTGAGCTTGGTGAGCGACAGATGTCCGACAGCGAAATGTTGGAATTGCTCGGCTGCTATGGCATCTCGGTGTCCGATTTTTCGCTGGTGACCACCCGCGATGAGGCGATGGCACGGGCGGTGGACATGGGTTTCCCGGTGGTGCTGAAGGCAATCGACGAGTCGTTGCGGCACCGAGAAGACCGAATCGGCGTGCGGCTCGATCTGGCGGATGCCGCCGCAGTGTTTTCTGCCTATACGGAGCTGGAGGCTGCTACCGGCCCGAACGTATATGTGCAGCGCGCTGTGCCGCCGGCCGAGCGGGTCGCGTCGGCCGTGTTCGGAGTGACTGCGGACCCATCATTCGGCGCGCTTGTATCGTTCGGTCTCGGTGGCGTGGCCACGGAACTGTTTGACGACCGTGCGTATCGCGCGGTACCGCTCACCGATCGAGATGCACGCGAGCTCATCGATGCGCCGCGCGCCGCGCCGCTGCTCGACGGTTATCGGGGCACATCGTCGGTGGATCGCGGCCCGTTGGTTGATCTAGCCCAACGGCTATCCGCGCTGGCCGACGACCTGCCGGAGCTCCACTCGCTGCGGCTACGGCCGGTGCTCATCGGCCCTCACGGATACACCGTCACGGGAGTCACCGGTCGGATCGGCCCTCCGCCGATGCCCCTTGATGAGCGCCGCCGCATGCGCTAGACGCTGGACAAGCTTGCCGGTGCTGTCCGTCGACAGGGCGCCGCCGTTCTGGCCCGTTAGTGTCCGCCACAATACAATCCGCCACAATACAGATATGACGCTGTCCTCACCCGAGAACAGCGTCATACTTGTCTTTGCTGACGCCCATTCGCAGTGAGCGACTGAGCGGCAATTGCAGTAATACGTCAGCTGGCGTATTCCCGCAGTACCTCGGAACGGTCGTCGGCACGCAACTTCAGCATGGAGTCGCGCTCGATCTGCCGGACCCGTTCCCGGGAAATGCCGAACCTGCGTCCAATCTCGTCGAGAGTGCGCGGCCGACCGTCGGCCAGTCCGTAGCGCATCCGCACGACGTCCCGCTCGCGGTCATCCAAGGTGTGCAGGACGCGATCGATATCGGTGTGCATGAACGTTGTCACAACGGCCGACTCCGCGGACACGGATTCGGTGTCTTCGATGAAATCGCCCAGCGGAGCTTCCTCATCGGCACCGACCGGCATATCTAGGCTGACCGGGTCACGGGCGTGATCCAGCAGATCCGTGATCTTGTCAGCAGGGATTCCCGACTCATCGGCCAATTCGTCGAGGGTCGCATCTCGTCCGAGTTGCTGATGAAGCTCACGCTTCAGCCGGGAGAGCTTGTTGACCTGTTCGACGAGGTGCACCGGAAGTCGGATGGTGCGTGCTTGATCGGCCATTCCACGAGAAACTGCCTGCCGAATCCACCAGGTGGCATACGTTGAGAACTTGAAACCCTTGGCGTAGTCGAACTTTTCGACAGCGCGGATGAGTCCCAGGTTGCCCTCCTGGATGAGGTCCAGAAGTGGCATACCGCGGCCGGTATATCGTTTCGCGAGTGAGACGACCAAACGCAAGTTAGCCACCAGCAGGTGGCTTCGAGCGCGGCTGCCGTCTCGCACCACTGCCTTCAAGTCTGCACGTTTGCCTGTGGAGAGGCGCTTTTCCGTTTCGAGCTTGTGTTGCGCGAAGATCCCGGCCTCGATCCGCTTCGCCAAATCAACTTCTTCCTCAGCGGTGAGAAGCTGCGTACGGCCAATTCCGTTGAGGTAAACGCGAACCAGATCGGCTGCGGGACTTTGTGCGTCGAGGTCCTCGCTAGCTCTGCGGGCCCTGGCTGCCGAAGCGCCGCTAGCCCGTACCGTGGTCGTGCTGGAGGTTGCCATGTCTTGCTCCCTTCCATCGCAGCTGCCGTGAATTAGCGTGCTGTGCGACATATGTTCAAACGCCCGGCGCGGTTGTTTCGTTCCCTAGACGCCTAAACAACGCTGCTGGTTGCCTACTGGTTATTACCCGATAGGCGCTAAAAGTATTAGCCCATGCGATGTTCGGCTGTAGTTGTTTCGATCATTTACCGCGTCCGTTTACCATCGGCTGCTCGTCGGGGTATCTGATACGACCCCCATGCGAACGACATGTGAGTTCGTGCGCTAGATGTGTGCTAGGTCATGTTTGCATCGGGCTCCCAGGGGCATCGTCGCACACGCGACCAGTTCGCCCACCAACTACGCTATTCGGTGGTGAAACTGCTGGATTTCCCCGCTAGTTGTCGATGCCGATGGGGTGCAGGAGCCCCCTGGTGATCGCGGTGCGAATGGCAGGTAGCACGGCGGATGCAAGCGCATCGGCGTTGAGATTATGCGCCGAGGCGAGCAGGGCCACTTGGGTGCGCAGCGATACCGCTCCGGTGCATCCGGCAAGCAGGGCCTGCCCCCATTCATCGAGCTGTACCGTCGCACCTGGCCCGCCCGGACGCCGGAGTAGGCGTAGTACGGGGCTCCAGCCGTCCGTTCCGGGCAGTAGTCGTTGCTCAAGAATGTCGTTGGCAGCTAGCGACAACGTGGTGTCCAACAAGTCGGTGTTGCTTCGCGTGCAGAGGTAGGCGCGACGCGCCAGGAACGCCTCGACTTCTGGGCCTGTCAGGATGTCGTCCGCGCCGGTCAGCTCATCGAAGATGACGTCGGGAGTCCCCACGCGCCTCGCTAGCGGCTTGCGTAGCGTGATCGACCCCATACCGATGCCAGTGACCCCTTCGCGGGCGAAGTAGTCGAGCCATTCGCCGGCGATTTCCTGCACCGCCGTGTGGGTGGCCTCGGTATTTGTCGCGAGCGATTCGCCGGTGTCCTGCAGCCATAGCGACACATATTCTGCGGGATGAGCAACTTTGCGCTGCACGACCCAGCCGTCGCAGCCGGTCACCGCGACCCATTCGCCGACGGACCAGCGCCAGTCGCCGTCCGCACGGATCATCCAGTTAGCCAGTACCTGAGCGGTCCCTCCCGGGCAAAGATGGTCTGACATTCCGGTCACCAACCTGCGACATAACTCGTCACCGACGAGTCCGGAATCCCGATATTCGAAGCGCCGCACGCCCGAGGAAATCACAAACGATGGATTTGAGACGATCAGATCAAATTCCTCGTCGGCGACGGGCTCAAATAATGAACCTTGGCGAAGGTCCCAGTTCTGTCCGTTCAATCGGGCGGTGGCACCGGCCAGGGCTAGGGCGCGCGGGTTCGTGTCGGTGGCGGTGATTGAGGTGCTGTGCGCCGAACAATGTAAGGCCTGAATTCCGCATCCGGTACCGAGGTCCAGCACTCTTTGCACCGGCCGACGGATCACCATGCGGGCCAGCATTACCGACGCTGCGCCGATTCCTAACACGTGATCGGCGTGCACCGGCCCGGGGCGGGTGTCCGAGTCGAAGTCCGAGACCACGAGGTAGGAATGCTCGTCGCTGGCATGTGGCCGGATGTCTACTGCCGCTCGAATTCGATCACCTGTGTCGCCCGTACGGCTGCTTCCGTGACTTGAACTTGTACCTACGGGTTCAAGAAGGCCGCACTCGAGTGCGCCGTCCAAGCCCAGGGACGGCAGTGCCGCGTCGATGGAGCTCGCCGGCTCCGTGGTGCCCAACAAGAACAGTCGGGTGAGCGTTGCCAGCTGTGAGCCCTCGGCTGCCGCACGGGAGGTGGCATGGAGGGCCGGCCATGGGTGTCCACGGCCCAACGCGTTGTGGGCGTCAGCCCCTAGTAGATGCGGTACTCGTTCTGCGTCATAACCGGCGTTCCGGAAGTCTTCGCGTAGCTTGTCGACGGCATTGAAATTGGTGAGTGGCGCATCCGGGGTAGTCATCAGGCGCAGCGTATCGGGTCGACGTATCGGGTCGGCGTATCGCCGGCCGCCCACGCATGGAGCGGTACCGTGGCAGGGATGGGGCTATTCGTACAGTAGGAGTCGTACAGCGAGAGGAATTGCCGTGGCAGACGGCGAGCACAACGCTTTAGGTGTGCATTGGCCCAACAGTGGTCCAGGCCGGACCAAGGCCGTTACCGAAGTGAATGTGATTACGGAAGCTCGCCGGTCGTACGACGAGGAGTTCCGAGCGCGCAAGAAGCGCTACGTCATCATGATGGCGATGCGACTGCCGTGTTTGATTGCGGCGGCCGTGCTCTACCAGACACCGTGGCTCGCGGTGCTGATCATCCTAATTTCAATCCCACTGCCGTGGATGGCCGTGCTGATTGCCAACGACGGCCCCGCGCGTAAGACGCGGCGTGTGCCGCGCGGCCGGATCGTCAATGACCAGCATGCGATTACCGGCGCCACGACGGAAGTAGTCGACGGCGTCCCCGGATCACGGGGCGACGGGTGACACGCCGCCGGGGCTGAGCAGGAACGTCCCGGCACAGGGGATCGCAGCTCGATCGCACGCCCCTTGTAATGCGGCTGCCCAGCAGTGATCTTTGGCGGTGATGCCGAACGACCCCAGGCGTTCTAGTACGAACATTGCTTGGCATCCTTTTCCGAGTTGCTCGCGGGCGACTGCGCCCAGCGCGGTGAGCAGCGAGTCGATTACTGCCGGATCGGGTATTGCGGGTCGCTCATCGATCGGAACCACCAGCGGCGATTGGTAGCTGTCGCGGTCGAGTATCAGCACCCATAGCTGGGCCGGGTTACTGGCTGGAGCAAGGAGATCGCGGACGCGGGCGACCTTGTCGTTGTCGGTGTTCAGGGGTTGCTGAGCGGCTTGCTGAGCGTTGATTGTCATGGTGGCGAGTGTGTGCGAACGAAACCGTCCGGCGCTTGAACGGTCCACATTTTGCGCCGTCCGCCGCGCTTTTTCCAGAAGAATGTGGATAGCTTCTATTGTTTCGCTGAGGCGTGCTATCGATGCGATACTGGTGTCGTGCTACACGTCGGCACCAGGACGGGTTCGGACGAGAACAGCGGAAATCTGTGGAGGATTGTCATGAGTGCACCATCAACCGAAGTTTTGGAGCGGCCAGCAGATTCCGCTACCGATAATGCGCCGGAAATGTTCCACTACGTGAAGAAAAACAAGATTGCTGAGAGTGCCGTGATGGGAACGCACGTCGTAGCTCTCTGCGGTGAGGTGTTCCCGGTCACGAAAGCGGCTAAACCGGGTTCGCCCGTGTGCCCGGACTGCGAAAAGATTTACCGCTCGATGCCCGCTGGTCGCGACTGAGGGTCGTCGGGTGAGGGGTCATTGCCTTCTGCATCGACGTGGTCGCCCAGCGGTTTTACTCCGGCTATCGCGTCGGGTGAAGCGGAGTCCGGCGTTTCCGAGCCGGGTGAATCAAATACGCGCCATTTGCGCTGTTCCCGCCGCGACACACGGGCCGGGAAATACTCAAGTGTGGCGTTATTGAACTGTGCGCCGAGCACGATTGCCAGCGTCATCATGTAGTAGAACAGCAAGAACGTCACCGGGGTGGCGAGTGCCCCGTACGCGAGCCCGTGGGTATAGACGTACGAAACATAGATCCGCAACCCCGATGATGCGACCACGAAGACGGCTGTCGCCAGCAGCGCGCCCGGAATTCCGCGCCGCCACGGATGCTTGTGCCGAGGGGCGACCTTATATAACGCTGTGAGCAGCAGTACGAGCGCGAGAACCATTGCCGGGTAATAGGACACCGTAATGATCGCGCTTGCTTCGGACCGAATCCCAGCGGGGAACAGGTTGATAAGCGACTCAGGCCCCACAGCTAGCAGCGGCAGGGTGAGCGTGCCAGCGATCAGTGCGACCAGATAGAGGCCGAGCGCGAATAGTCGCTCTGCGGCAGGATGACGCACCTCGTATTGTCCGTAGGCGATCGTGATCGACTCGACCAATGACGAGATCGCCGACGACCCTGCCCACAGGCTGATGAAGAAACCGACCGAGACCAAGTCTGCCTGCCCGTTGTGCAGCATGGCGGACACGTTCTCCACGAGGAGTCCATCGACCACTTCGGAGGAGAATAGCCCGTGCATCAGGGTGAGAACCTGACTCTGAATCTCATCCAACGTGTGCGGCCCGAACCAGTGGCCGACGAATCCGACCAAGCCAAGCAGCGCGAGGAGCAGCGGAGCCGTCGATAGCGCCGACCAGAATGCGCCCTCGGCGCTCAGTCGGAACAGCGAATCGCGCCAGGCCTTCGACAACGTGCGGGCGATAACTTTGCGCACTCGATGTTGTGGTCCGTTGCTGACGACGGCGATTTCACCGCCCCCCGGATAAGGCCACGGCAGCGTCTCTCGAGCGCTGAACGCCGAGACCTTCTTGGTATGACGATGTTCGCGGCGGGCGCCGACAGACGTATAACCTTCCGTCCGGGCCACGGAAGGTGCGTCCGGCTGCAGCACCTTGGGCGGCTCGCTGGCGGGAGTGGTCACCTGGCAAGCATGCCTGTCCCGCGCCTCTTCCGGTACGCCGACACCCGGGACACAGCGAAGTTGTAATCCGTCACACGTCTCGTCATGGCCTCGTGTCGGTGGGGTCGGCGTCGATGGCTCGTGGCGTAATCTCAGTGTCGTCGACGTTTCGATTGTGTGCGGCTGAATCTGTGTGTGGCGCAATGGGAGCCGCCGCTAACCGCCAGTCTCTGCGCGGGCCCGCCGAGTGTCGTGACGCTCGGGAAAGTTCTCAAGTATGCGGGGGAGTGTGCACTAGGTGCCTGCGGCGAGTCGAGCGGCCGTGCCCGAAAGCCTCCCACTACGACCCTGGCAGGCGACCGCGTTGGCGTCATACATAGACGCGATGCCAAAGGATTACCTCGTGACCGCGACCCCCGGGGCCGGTAAGACGACATTCGCGCTGGCGGTCGCCCGCTACCTCCTTGACCGACGCCTGGTGCAACGCATTGTCGTGGTGTGTCCGACGGATCACCTGCGCACCCAATGGGCCGACGCTGCCGCTCGCGCTGGTGTGTCGCTCGATCCGAACCTCGCCAACGCCGTCGGTCCGGTGCGTGGCGGCTCCGACGGATATGTCACCACCTACGCGCAGGTGGCCGGGAAGCCCGCGATCCACGCGGCGCGGTCCCGGGTTAGACAAACACTGGTCATTCTCGATGAGATCCACCACGCCGGCGATGGTTTGAGCTGGGGGAACGCGGTTGCAGATGCGTTCGACGAGGCATCACGGCGGCTATCGCTGACCGGAACCCCGTTTCGAACGCGCGCGGACGAGCGCATTCCCTTTGTGCGATACGACATCAGCCAGCATGCCGACGGCGACATGGTCACGTCGCTCGCGGATTTCAGCTACGGCTATCGTGAGGCGCTGGCTGATCACGTCGTTCGACCAGTCGTATTCGCGGCCTACACGGGCGTGTCGCGGTGGCGGAACAGCGCCGGGGAGGTGATAGCGGCGTCGCTGTCGGAGGCCGGCACGAAGTCCGTGGAGGCTGCCGCATGGCATACGGCGCTTGATCCCGCAGGCGGCTGGGTCCCGCATGTGATCGGGGCGATGGATGAGCGGCTGACCCAACTACGCAAAACGGGTATGCCGGACGCTGCCGGTATCCTTCTCGCCAGCGATCAGGAGTCGGCCCGTGCGTATGCGGATCTGGCCAAGTCGATCACGGGGGAACGACCTACGCTGATCCTGTCAGACGATCCGAAGGCGTCGAAGAAGATCGAGAAGTTTCGAAATTCTGACACCCGCATGGCGGTGTGCGTACGGATGATCTCCGAGGGCGTTGATATTCCGCGAGCTGCGTGTCTAGCGTGGATGACGAATTACCGGACGCCGCTGTTCTTTGCCCAAGCGGTGGGCCGTGTGGTGCGCTCCACGCGTCCGAACGAGGTCGCTACGGTATTCCTGCCAGCGGTGCGTCCGTTGCTGACATTGGCGGCCGAGATGGAAACTGACCGCAATGCGGTGATGATGCCGCCGACTCGCGCCGTGGACGACGACGGGCTCGACCCGCTGGATCTTCCGGAGCCGTCGGAGTCTGGTGGTGAAGGCGGTATCGAGACCCTCGATTCGGATGCGTCGTTCGCCCACCTGCTCAGTGCCGGGCACGCGGTCACTGCGGTGGCAGGATCATCTGGGTCTGAATTTTCCGTGGATGATGAGGAGTTCCTGGGTATACCGGGCCT
>JBDTAR010000156.1:0-7187 GCA_039924545.1 Nakamurella sp.
ACCGAGTCGCCCATGGCGTAGTTCGCCTGAATCGCGATCAGATCGCACATTGAGGCCGCATTGAGCAGGCCGTTCAGATACGGCCAGTCGGAGATGACATCCGAGCCATCGGGCATGTTCTCGGACTCGAATGTTGGGTTGATGATCGACCCGGAATCGAGGTTGTCCCGAGAAAATGCGACGGGGCCCTTCACCTCGCCCGTGCGAATCAGCTCGTTGACGGCGAGTCCGAACTTCTTACGCTGGCCGAAGCCGAGGTAGCACACGCGGGCCGGCAGCGCCTCAATTGGAATGTCGGTTCGCGCCACCGAGATCCAACGGGTGACGAGCTCGTCGTCTGCGAATAGCTCCATGCAGAGGTCGTCGATGCGGGCCAGGTCGGCCGGGTCACCCGAGGTGCAAGTCCAGCGGAACGGGCCGCGGCCCTCCAGGAATAGTGGGCGGAGGTAGGCGGCGACGAAACCGGGGATCTTGTACGCCTCCAGGTGGCCGCCAATCTCGGCCTCGCGGCGAATCTGGTTGCCGTACTCGAAGACAGCGACACCTTGGTCGTAGAGCTTGTTCTCGGCATTGAGCTGGCGGACCATCGACTCGCGGGCCGTGAGGATGTACTTATCGCGGTCCGACTTGCGGAACTCCTCAGCCTCGTCCGGGGTGTAGCCGTCCGGAATGTAGGCGAGCGGATCGTGCGCCGGTGTCATCTCGGTGGCGATATCAGGCTTGATGTCATTGTCGAGGCAGTATTCGAAGAGTTCCACTGCGTTGGCGACGACCGAAATGCCCAGCGGCTTCTTTGCCGCTTGCGCCTCGCGGGCGAGCTCAAAGGCGTGGTCGAGACTGTCGGCCAGCACGTCGGCGTAGCCAACCTCGATGCGGCGCTTGATGATGCGGATGTCTGCGTCAGCGCAGATGGACACACCGCCGAGCATCGTCATAGCGCGCGGCTGGTTGCCGCCCATGCCGCCCATGCCGGCGCATACCAGTAGTCGCCCTTCGAGCGAGCCGCCGAAGTGCAGATTGCCTACTGACCGGAGGGTTTCGTAGGTGCCTTGGATGACGCCCTGGGTGCCGATGTACTCCCATGGGGCGGCGGTGTACTGGGCGAAGATGGTCAGGTTGTTGTCCTGCAGCTCGTAAAACTTCTCCCAGGAGGGGCGCACGAAGTTGGTCGTCGCCATCACGACACGCGGGGCCAGCTCGTGAGTCTGGAACACGGCTACTGGCATTCCCGACTGAACGACGAGAGTCTCGTCGTTCTCCAAGTTCTTGAGTGAGTCGACAATCGCGTGGTAAGACTCCCAGTTGCGTGCCGCTTTGCCGATACCGCCGTAGACGACAAGCTTGTCGGGGTACTCGGCGACCTCCATGTTGTTTTCCAACATGCGTAGAATTGTCTCCTGCTTCGACCCCTTACAGCGCATTACATCACCGCGTTGCGCCTTGATGTTGTGCACCACGGGCTTCGGGTTAAACGGGGCGGCCGAGACGGACATGTACTCGGTCTTGTGCGTTGTGTCGGTCATGGTGAAAAGCCCTTTCACTACAAAAAGTTTCGGATACGGGATGTACTAGCAGGCGGCCACGGCACGCAGGACGGCGCCGGACCGGACGAGGTCGGCGGCTGCGCGAAGCAGCGGATACATGACGACATCCCGGGTGAGATGGCTGATGACGCCGCCGGTCTCGGTGGGCGTCGCGCGGACAAGGTCGAGCACCGCCTTGGTTGCCGACGCTAGCTTGGCATCCTGGTACTGCGGCTGCGCGAGGCGGAGTTCCAGCGCCTGCGCCGCCATGACGAGCTCGAAACCGATGACGTGGGTGATGTTCTCGACCACCTGCCGAGCGTGCCTGCCAGCGTTCGCAGCCATGGAGACGTGATCCTCCTGATTCGCACAGGTGGGGATCGAGTCGACACTGTCCGGGTGTGCGAGTGTCTTGCAGTCCGATACCAGTGCGGCAGCCACGTACTGCGGCAGCATGTAGCCGCAGTCCATGCCGACATCTGCGCTGTCGATGAGCATGTCGGGCAGTCCACGATTCAGGGTGCCGTCATCAAGCCGGAAGAGGCGGCGCTCGGCGATGGACCCGATCTCGGTGACGGCGATCGTCGTGAAGTCTGAAACGAACGCGAGGTATTCGGCGTGGAAGTTGCCGCCTGATACTGCCTTCAATCGACGGGAGTCGGGCAGGTCTGGGAAGATTAACGGATTGTCCGTCGCAGCATTGATCTCGTTCTCCACGATCTGTCGACCAAAGGCGAGCGTATCGCGCACCGCTCCGTGTACCTGAGGGATGCACCGCAGCGAGTAGGCGTCTTGCGGTGGTTGGCGCACTGGGTCGACCTGTTCGCTGCCATCGATAAGTGTGCTGCCGTCGAGTAGCGCGCGGATGTTCGCGGCCGTAGCGATCTGGCCGGCTTGGCCTCGGGCATCGTGAATTTGCGGCAAGAACGCATCGCCGAACCCCATCAGCGCCTCGATAGTCATTGCCGCAGTTACCTCGGCTGTGGCTACCAGCGAAATGGCGTCATACACGGCGAGGGCGGCGAGAGCTGTCGAGAATGAGGTTCCGTTGGTCAGCGCGAGGCCTTCCTTGGCGCCGAGTACCACGCGTGCGATACCGGCATCCTGCATTGCAGCCAGTCCGGAGACTCGCTCGCCAGCAATGATCGCCTCGCCGCTGTCAACTTCCGGATCGTCGGTGCCCGCGGGCCGAGTGGCGACAAGCATCATATGGGCCAATGGAACGAGATCGCCTGAGGCTCCCAGGCTTCCGATCTCGGGGACCGCGGGAGTCACCCCGGCGTTAAGCATGTCGATGAGCGTCTGCACGACCTCGGTTCGGATACCGGAAAACCCGCGGGTGAGACTGGAAATGCGAATCAGCATCGCGGCCCGCACCACGTCGGCCGCTAGGAGTGGGCCTACTCCGCAGGCGTTGGAGATAATCAGCCGCCGCGACAGGTCGGAGCCTTGTTCTGGGTCCTGGAACGCTGCGCGTCCCGCCAGAGAGCCGAAACCGGTATTGATGGAGTAGATCGGTGCGATCTCGCCGTTCGGGCCGGACCGGTCGGTAATAGCGTGCTCCACCCACTCGCGGCTCGGACGCATACGATCGGTCGCGTCGGTGGCTAATTCGACGTGCGCACCGTCCCGCGCCACCGCGATCAATTGGTCGAGCGTGAGCCGGTCGCCGCCGACGATTACCTGTGTCGTCATAAGTCCTCCACTACAAGCGGGTATTGGCATCAGGCTAGGCCGGTAATCACATGATGCAAACTGCTATTCTTAAGCTGTGAAAACGAGTGAGGCAGTGAATGGCGTCATGCAAGGCAGCTCTTTTAGTAAGGGACTGGGAGTACTGACCTGGGTCTTAGATCATGAAGGAACCCGCGCTGACGAGATTGCTCCGGCTCTCGGCATACCGCTGTCCAGCGTCTATCGCTACCTGCGCTCACTTCGAGAAAATGACCTTGTCGCAGAGCGGGAAGGGCTCTATTCCGCCAGCTCGAGGCTGGTACGTCACGGTGCTGGCGGGCTCCGTGCGAACATTTCGACCATCGCGGCCCCGTATCTCGAACACTTGTCTGCCGTTACCGGTGAGACCGCCGTTCTCACGGTGCGGCGCGGACTGCATGCGGTGTGCGTGAGCCAAGTGGAGTCCGCGCACCAGATCCGGCTCGCCTTCGAACTGGGTCAACTGCTGCCGCTCTACGCCGGCGCTGGGCAGCGGGTCCTGTTGGCCTTCGCGCCAGAAGAGGTGCAGCGGGCGGTATTGCGGGGTGAGATACGGGCTCAGACGCCGAACACACCGAGTCGAGCCGAACTGGCACGGGTCCTGGCCAGGATTCGGGCTGATGGCTACGCGCTGTCGCGTGGCGAGCTGTATGCGGCCTCGGTAGCGATCGCCATGCCGATTCTCAAGGGGCAGAATGCGATAGCGGGAGTGTGCTTGGCTGGCCCGCAGAACCGCTGCAATGTCGCGTGGCGGGATTCCGCTCGGCAGGAGTTAGCAACGGCGGTGTCGTCCATGGCTCAGAGCTTGGCCGACAACGCGCAGTGAATCACCGACTCCGTGTGCCCCGTGACAATTGCCCCAGCGCTCTAGCTAGCGTCAATTACGGATATGACGTTGTTCGCGCTTGCTTCGCGGAATGCGTCAACTGAAGGTCCGCTGTATCGACGGAGAAGTTCCGTGCCGCGCCGGCGCAGTTCGGCAACCGACGTCACACCGAGCAACTGCATCGCGCGGGTGAACTCGTCCGTGAGCATCCGGATTGCGGCGGCGCAGCCGCGCTCTCCAGCCGCGCCCAGCCCATACAGGTAGGGGCGGCCGATCATGCAGCCGGTCGCGCCCAGCGCGAGCGCGATGAGAATGTCGGTGCCGCGGCGGATCCCGGAGTCGACGAAGAGCGGGTAGTCCGCCCCGATCGCTTCGCGAATTTCGGGTAGCGCCCGGATCGGGGTCCATGCCTGGTCCAGTTGGCGGCCGCCGTGGTTGGACAGCGCCACGGCATCGATGCCGTGATCCCGTGCGCGACGTACATCCTCCGGTGAGAACGCACCCTTGAGTAGCAGCGGCCCGGGCCACAATGCCCGCACCTCGTCGATGTCGTCCCAAGTTACTGACGGGTCGAATTGGCGAGAGGCGAACGCCATCACGGTCTCGCCTGCGGCGCCCGCCGACTGCGTGACATTGGCGAAGGTGATAGCGGGACCGGTCAGGAGCCCGGTCCACCATGCGGGATGCAGCGCCATCTCGGCCACTGCCGCCAGGCTCAGGCGTGGCGGCAGAGTGAACCCATTGTGGTGATCGCGAGCGCGCAGCCCGCTCACTGCTGTATCGACGGTGACCATCAGGCACCGGTAGCCAGCCGACTTTGCGCGAGAAATCAGCTCACGCATGAGGTCTCGATCGCGCCAGATATAGAGCTGGAACCATAGGTCGCTGCCCACCGCCGCAACGTCTTCCAGCGAGACTGTCGCCATCGTCGAGAGCGTGTACGGGACGCCAGCCGCGCTCGCGGCTTGTGCGACAGCCAATTCTCCGTCCGGATGCATCATCCGGGTGTACCCCGTGGGACCCAATGCGAAGGGCACGGAGCATGTCTGCCCCAGCAGTGTGGTGCTGGTGTCAACAGTCGCGACATCGCGGAGCACCGTCGGAACCAGTTCGTAGTCGCTGAATGCGGCTTGGTTGCGGGTGAGGCTCACCTCGCCATCGGCGCCCCCATCGACGTAGCCGCGAACTCCGCGCGGCCAGTAGCGCAACGCTGCCCGGTGTAGGTCCTCGATGGTGACACAACTGCTGAGCGCCCGTTCCGTTCGGCTCAGGCGGGGTCGACGAAATTGGAGTAGCTCTCGGAGCTCTGCAATACGCATCGCTCACCGCCTGGATCGGGCGGAGTCTGCGAATGCCGTCATACCAGCACCTTTGCCAAGAAGCTGCGCGTCCGCTCCTGTTGAGGATTGCCGAGAACTGCTGCGGGGGAACCACTTTCTACAACAACACCGTCCGCCATGAAATGTACGGTGTCGGCCACTTCCCGTGCGAAACCCATCTCGTGCGTGACGACGATCATGGTCATGCCCGATGCGGCGAGATCCTTCATCACGTCGAGCACTTCACCGACCAGCTCGGGGTCTAGCGCCGACGTTGGCTCGTCGAAAAGCATGAGGGAGGGCTCCATGGCGAGCGCGCGGGCGATCGCCACCCGCTGCTGTTGTCCGCCGGACAATTGGCTCGGATAGTGGTGCGCACGATCGGCTAGCCCTACTCGGTCGAGCAGCTCGAGCGCGACGGACTCGACCTGGCGCCGCCGCGCCCGTTTCACCACGATCGGGCCTTCGAGCACGTTGTCCAGCGCGGTGCGGTGTGGAAACAGGTTGAAACTTTGGAAGACCATGCCGATCCCGGCACGATGTCGCGCAACCTCACGGTCATTGAGCTCGTGCAACACCTTGCCGGAACGGCGATACCCGACCATGGCGCCGTCGACCCACATGCGGCCGCCGTCGATTTTCTCCAGATGGTTGACGCAGCGCAGGAATGTGCTCTTCCCGGATCCCGATGGGCCAAGAAGGCAGGCCACCTCGCCGCGCTGCACCGTCATACTGACTCCGCTCAGTACCTCGATGTGACCGAAGGACTTTCGCACGGACTCTGCGCGGAACATTGGTTGCCCGGTATCCGTCGAACGGGATGGCGTAGCAGGCGAACTCATTGATGACTCCTCGGACTTATCGTTTCGGTACCGCTTTCCGCAGCCCGTAGATCGGCGAGGGATTCGCGCCCGAGCAACCGGTTTCGCGCCTTCCGTGGGCCGACCTGAATCTGATACCCGCGCCCGAAATAGCGTTCTAGGTAATGCTGGCCGACCGAAAGGATCGCCGTGATGCCGAGGTACCACAAGGCTGCGACGATCAGCAGCGGAATCGTCTCGTACGTCCTTGAGTAGATCAGCGATGCCGAAGTGAGGAGTTCGGCGTAGCCGATGACGAAGACCAGCGAAGTGTTCTTGAGCATGCCGATGGTCTCGTTGCCGGTTGGCGGGATGATGACCCGCATGGCCTGCGGAAGTACCACTCGCCGCATCACTTGCATGCGCGTCATGCCGATGGCCAGCGCCGCCTCGCCCTGTCCCCGTGACACAGACAGAATGCCGGCCCGAACGATCTCGCTCATGTACGAGCCCTCGTTGATACCCAACCCCACGATAGCGGCGAAGAACGGTGTGATCAGCGTGTTCGTGGACACCGACACAAATTCCGGACCGAACGGGATGCCGAACGAAAGCCGTGGCAACAGCGCCGCGAGGAAGAACCAAAACAGCAACTGCACCAACAGCGGGGTGCCGCGGAAGAACCAGACGTACAGTAACGCCGCGCGAGAGACGATGGGATTGGGGGATAGCCGAGCTACTGCGGCAATAACTCCGAGCACGACGCCGATGGCCATGGCGATCGCGGTGAGTTCCAGTGTCCGCAGCACGCCGGTGAGGATTGGCTTCGCGAACAGGTAATGGCCGACTACGCCCCACTGGAACCGATCGTTGGTGAGCAGCATGTGCACGGCCATCGCTACCAGCACGGCGATAGCCGCGATCGCGACCAAGCGCCAAGGATGGCGGACCGATTTCACCACTAAATCGTCATCATCCATGGTGGGCGGCGCGGCGGGCGCATGTT
>JBDTAR010000157.1:0-13200 GCA_039924545.1 Nakamurella sp.
GTCACCGCGTCGATGAGACCGCCAGACTCGTCGCGGGCACCGATGGCGCCGTCCCAGGAGGCGGGTGCTCCGATGCGAATCGCTGTGGCGATCGTTTCCGGATTCTTAATGGGATGGCCGAGGACTAGTGGCGCGGCCCCCGCGGCCTGAAAACCGAACATGCGCGGCAGCACAGTAGTAATTCCGTCGGCGTAGTACTCGCGATAGCCGCGCCAGTAGGCGGTGATGTTGCCGGCGTTTCCGACCGGCAGCAGGTGAACGTCAGGAGCACGACCCAGCTCGTCACAAATTTCGAACGCCGCAGTCTTCTGACCCTCAATCCGCACCGGGTTGACGGAGTTGACGAGTTCCAGTTCTTCGAATTCGGCCGCGGACTTACGAGCGAGCTCCAGGCAATCGTCAAAGTTGCCGCGGACCTGCAGAATTTGCGCACCATAGGCGACAGCCTGCGCCAATTTGCCCAGGGCGATTTTGCCCTCCGGCACCAGCACCGCGCTAAGCAGCCCGGCGCGGGCGGCATAGGCGGAGGCAGATGCCGACGTGTTGCCCGTCGAGGCGCAGATGACGGCCTTCTTGCCGCGCGCCAACGCGTAGGTGACGGCGACCGTCATCCCCCGGTCCTTGAACGAACCCGTGGGGTTGGCACCCTCCACCTTCAGGAACACATCGCAGCCGACGCGCGCCGACAGCTTAGGTGCTGGCACCAGCGGCGTCGCACCCTCGCCGAGAGAGACGATCGTCGCACCCTGCGGTATCGCGACTCGCTCCGGATAGTGGGCAATCAGGCCAAACGGCTTTGTTGTCGCAATCATTACTGCTCCTCGGCTACGCGCATGACACTCGTTACTTTCCGGACCGCGGGCAGGTCACCCAGCCGCTGCACGGTGTGCGCCAGCGCTGCGTCGGGCGCAACGTGGGTCACCAATACCAGCGTCACCTCGCTGTCGCCGCCTTCTTGTCGAACAGTTGAGATCGAAACACCCTCTTCGGCGAAGGCATTGGCAACTGATGCAAGTACTCCCGGGCGATCCGCTACGTCGAGGCAGATGTGGTATCTGGTCGGAACTTGACCCATGGGCTGGACAGCAAGATTGGCATGCGCCGATTCGGCTGGGCCGCGGCCACCCACGACCAGATTACGCGCGGCCGTGACCACGTCACCGAGCACTGCGGAGGCAGTCGGCGCCCCACCGGCGCCCGGTCCGTAGAACATCAGTTTGCCAGCATTCTCTGCCTCGACATACACCGCGTTGTAGGCACCATCGACGCTGGCTAACGGGTGCGTTCGGGGCAGCATCATCGGGTGTGTTCGCACGGACACTGCGTCGCCGCTCGACGTAGTCACACGTTCACAGATCGCCAAAGGCTTGATGACATAACCGATCTCGGCGGCAGCGGAGACATCAGCGGACGACACGTCGGCGATCCCTTCCCGGTACACGTCGGATGCACGAACCCGGGTGTGGAAACCCACTGACGCCAGGATCGAGGCCTTTGCGGCAGCATCGAATCCATCGACATCAGCGGTGGGATCGGCCTCGGCATACCCCAACCGGGTGGCTTCAGCGAGCGCCTGTTCGTAGGTGACGCCGGTGTGGGACATCGCGGAAAGTATGTAGTTCGTAGTCCCGTTGACAATGCCCATAATGCGGGTGATGCGGTCGCCGGCTAGCGATTCGCGGATCGGGCGGATGAGCGGAATAGCTCCAGCGACCGCCGCTTCGAACGATACGTCGGAACCGGATGCGTCCGCCGCCTCAAATAAGGCGGGCCCGTCCTCGGCCAGGAGCGCCTTGTTCGCGGTGACGACGCGCGCACCGCGGCGCAGCGCCGACAGCAGCAAGGTCCGCGCGGGCTCAATCCCACCGATGACCTCTATCACGATCTCGACCCGCGGGTCGGCCACCAATGCGGCCGAATCGGTCGTGATGAGCTCAGCCGGAATATCGGCGTGCCGGTGCGGCCTGCGCACCGCCACACCAATGAGTTCCAGTCGGGCCCCGACTCGCGCGGTCAGTTCGTCGGTCTCGTTCAGCAACAGCCGCGCGACTTGAGAGCCCACGGTGCCAGCGCCCAACAGCGCGACGCCGATCGTGCGCTCGCGCACTGCCGCACCCATTACTGTCGCCCCCGCTTGTTCGATCGCAGGAATACGAACACGGCGTAGCCGAGCAGTGCAACTACTACACCGATCGAGATAGACGCGACCGTAGCGCGCGCCCAATGCGGCATGTCGGGCTTCACGAGAAGCAGAATGATCAGTGCTGCTGCCAGGCCCAAGAGCACCACGCCGGGTAGCAATGATGGCGGCTTCGAACCATTGACGTCGGGTTTTGGCACCGGCTACTCCCACACTTCCAGGGTCATCAGATCGTCCATCGTTTCACGGCGCAGCATCACGTATGAGCGCCCGCCGTCGGCCGCGACCACCGCCGGCTTGGGGAGCCGGTTGTAGTTCGATGCCATGGCATAGCAATAGGCGCCGGTGGCGGCGACTGCCAGCAAATCCCCCGGCGCCACATCCTCGGGCAGGTAACAGTCACGAACGACGATGTCACCGCTTTCGCAGTGTTTGCCGACGACGCGGGACAGCGCGGCCGGTGCATCCGACGAGCGCGACGCGAGCGCTACCGTGTATTCGGCACCGTACAGGGCCGTGCGAATGTTGTCGCTCATTCCGCCATCGACGGAGACATACCGGCGCAACGCTCCACCGTCGAGATGAATGTCCTTGATGGTGCCCACCTCGTAAATCGTGACCCCGCTCGAGCCAACGATGGCCCGCCCTGGTTCCACTGCGATCTGCGGTATCGGCAGCCCGGCAGCTTCGCATTCCCTGGTCACGATGGCGGTCAACGAATCGGCCATCAGCGCAGGCGTCGGTGGATCGTCGTCATCGACATAGGCGATACCCATGCCGCCACCGAGGTCGAGAGTTGTCAGCGACGTAGTGAGCTGCGGATACGTGTCGATCACCCGCGCCAGCAACTGCACGACGCGGTGCGCAGCAACCTCAAAACCGGCCGGATCGAAGATCTGTGAGCCGATATGCGAATGCAAACCAATCAGCGACAATCCGTCGGCGGCAACCACACGCCGCACCGCTTCGTCGGCATCCCCGCCGGCGAGCGAGAAGCCGAACTTCTGGTCCTCATGGGCGGTGGCGATGAATTCGTGCGTGTGGGCTTCGACGCCGACCGTGACGCGCACCATCACTGGCACTGGCTTTACTCGGGATTGCGTCATACTCGCCAGCCGCGCAATTTCCTCGAACGAGTCGAGAACAATTGCTTCGAGCCCCGCCTCGACGGCGGCCAATAGTTCGGCTACCGACTTGTTCGAGCCGTGCATGGCGATGCGTTCTGCCGGGTATCCGGCGCGCAGCGCCAACGCGAGTTCACCACCGGAGCACACGTCCAGACCTAATCCCTCATCGTCCAACCACCGCAGCACAGTGCCGGACAAAAAGGCCTTGCCCGCGTAGTGCACGTTACTGGGCGCGCCGAATGCAATGGCGAAGTCCCTACAGCGGGAACGGAAGTCGCCTTCATCCATCACCATGAGCGGGGTGCCGTATTGCTCAGCCAATTGCCGAACATCAACACCACCAAGATGTATGACGCCTTCCGCGCCGCGGCTCGTTCCGCGCGGCCACACCTTTTCGGACAGTGCATTCAGGTCCGCGGCCGCGACATGCGCGGGCCGGTCGGGCGGGTTGACGTCTGCGTGCCGGGGTCCGGCCGGGTGCGCGATCACATCCGCTCCGGAGCGTCAACGCCGAGCAGGCCGAGCCCGTTGGCCAGTACCTGACGCGCAGCCCGGCAGAGCCAGAGCCGCGCGACAGTGGCATCGGTGGCAGGCTCGTCGCCCATCGGTAGCACCCTAACGACGTCATAAAACTTGTGATAGCTACTGGCGAGATCCTCCAGGTAGCGGGCGACACGATGGGGCTCGCGCAACTCCGCGGCGCTAGCAACTATCTGTGGGAACGCCGAGAGCAGTGCGAGAAGCTGCGCTTCCTGAGGTGTATCGAGCAGCGCCGGGTCGTAGTGCTCCCCCAGGTCGATTCCGAGATCTGCAGCATGGCGGGCCAGTGAGGCGAGCCGTGCATGGGCGTATTGGACGTAGAAGACGGGATTATCGTTCGACTGCTTCGTCCATACGTCGATGTCGAGGTCCAGCGACGTGTCCACCGAATAGCGGATCAGCGCATAACGGGAGGCGTCGACACCGAGCGATTCCACAAGGTCCTCGAGCGTGACGACTGTCCCGGCACGTTTGCTCATCCGGACCGGATGGCCGTCCTTAACGAGGTTCACCATCTGGCCGATCAGCACCTCGGCAGTGTCGGGGTCGTCGCCGAATGCGGCGGCTGCCGCCTTGAGCCTCGCGGTATAGCCGTGATGGTCGGCCCCGAGCATGTAGATGCACAGGTCGAATCCGCGAGAGCGCTTGTCCAGGAAATAGGCAAGGTCGCCGGCAATGTAGGCCGGGTGCCCGTCGGATTTGATCACGACGCGGTCCTTGTCGTCACCGTAGTCCGTGGATTTCAGCCACCACGCGTTGTCTTTGGCGTACAGGTTGCCGGATGCTTTCAGCCGTTCCACGGCGGCAGTGACTGCGCCCGAGGCATGCAGCGAATCCTCGTGGAAGTACACGTCGAAGTCGGTACGGAATTCGTGCAAGGTTTTCTTGATCTCGTCGAACATCAAGGCAACACCAGCGCTGCGGAACGTTTCGAGCGCCTCGTCGTCGGGCAACTCCCGCGCGCCCGGATGTGTCGCGAGCACCCGGTCCGCAATTTCGCCAATGTAAGCGCCGCCGTAGCCGTCCTCCGGCGCTGGCAGATTGCGGGCTGCGGCAAGGAGCGACTGAGCGAAGCGGTCGATCTGGGACCCGGCGTCGTTGAAGTAGTACTCGCGGGTGACTGCCGCGCCTTGCGCGGAAAGAATCCGTCCGAGAGCGTCGCCGACGGCGGCCCAACGCGCCCCGCCGATATGGATCGGGCCCGTGGGATTCGCGGAAACGAATTCAAGGTTGATCTTCATTCCGGCGAGAATCTCTGCACTGCCGTACTTTTCACCGGCATCGACGATCTGGCCGACCAGCGCGCCTACAGCCGACGTTTCCAGGCGAATGTTGATGAACCCCGGACCAGCCACCTCCACCGACGCGATGCCGTCGGCCCCTTGCAGGCGCGCCGCGAGAAGCTCGGCAATCTTCCGCGGCGGAACTCCGGCTTGCTTGGCGAGTTGCAACGCCACCGGACTCGCGTAATCGCCGTGTTCACGGGAACGAGGTCGGTCGATCACGATGTCTTCCGGGATGATCACATCAAGGACCCCGTCGTCGACGGCTGATTGCGCGGCGGCGCGAACGGCTGCGGCCAGTTGGGTTGGATTCACCGACCCATTCTAGGAAGAGACACCGACAGCGTCTGCACCTGGACCTGGATCGGTGCGAACTTCTACCTCCGCGCCAGCCTTATTCTTCCGCCGCTAGGGAGTGTTGCGGCACAGGATTGCGACGTGTGGAACGACGAAAGTACCGTCAGCCTCACTCGACCAAGTCTCCCAACCTGCGGCGATGCGCTCTAGGTCGGCCGTCGTCGCTAGGCCCCGCTCGAGTGCCGCCTTCGCGACGGCGGATTTCCTGGTCCGATCCGCCCACAGTGATCCCCACCAGCGGCGCTCCGCGTCCGTCGCGAAACACCAGATTTCGGGTATGACGGAGATCTCGGTAAAGCCAGCGGCGCGCGCCCAAGCCAGCATGTGTCGCGCCGCGTTAGGCTCGCCGCCGTTACCCCGGGCCACCGCCCGATATAGCTCCAGCCACTCGTCGAGCTCGGGGATGCGCGGGTACCAGAAGAAACCGGCGTAGTCGGCGTCGCGGGCTGCCACCAAGCCGCCCGGCGCGCAGGTCGCCCGCATCGCGCGCAGCGCCGTGACCGGGTCAGGCACATGTTGCAGGACTTGATGCGCGTGCACGATGTCGAAGCGCTCGCCGCCCGGCGCCCACGCGTGGACATCGTCATAAATATCGGCCTGAACGAAGTGAATTGTCGCTCCGGCATTCTCGGCCACAACCCTTGCGGCGCTTAGCACCTCGGCAGAGGGATCGATGGCGACGACCCGTCCAGGGGCGAGCCGGTGCGCGAATTCGGAAGTGATGGTGCCGGGTCCGCAGCCGACGTCGAGGAGCGACAATCCCGGCCGAAGGTGTGGCGCTAGGTAGGCAGCAGAGTTGTCCACGGTGCGCCAAGTGTGGGAGCGAAGCACGGATTCGTCATAGCCATGGGTGTAGCGAGATTCCGTCATATCAGTCCTCAGTGATGAGCTAACTCAGTGACGCAATCGTAGGTGCGAAATCCACTTGATGATATATCGTCTCAGAGTTTGAGATTCCGACTTGTGAGAGCAGGCCGCGTCGTTCTCCGCGCAGACCGTTTGGAATATGTGGCGTGCTAGCAGAGCGCGATGCGCTAAAGTTGAGCGTCGGGCCCCCGTAGCTCAGGGGATAGAGCACCGCCCTCCGGAGGCGGGTGTCGCAGGTTCAAATCCTGCCGGGGGCACCATCGGTCCGAGCAGTTCCGTACGCGCGAGATTTCGGACGCCCTAGGTCGCACCGTCACGCCTGTCAATCTGATAGACCGGGCACATGGACACGACAATGGTCACCGAATTTCTCAGCGCCAACCACCGCGCCGTACTTGCGACCACACGCGCTCGCGGGGATGCGCAACTCTCTCCCGTTCTGGCCGTGGCGGACGACGCCGGACGCGTCCTAATCTCGACCCGCGAGACTGCAGTAAAAACACGCAACCTGCGCCGAGCGCCGCGCGCATCTCTGTGCGTGATGCCGGACGCGTTTTTCGGAGGCTGGATGCAAATCACGGGACCAGTCGACATAGTTTCGTTGCCGGAAGCAATGGATCTTCTTGTCGACTACTATCGGCGCGCCGCCGGCGAACACGCGAATTGGGACGACTACCGCTCCGCCATGACACGTGAGAAGCGCTGCATCCTTGTCCTCACGCCGGAGGAGGTCGGCCCGACGATCAGCGGGTGAACTCGCGAGCGCGCGTAGGCACGAGGTAAAAAGCCCCCGCTGCGACACAGACCGCCAATGTGAGGTACGGCGAGGCCAGTCCGAGCAGCGCAGCGATCAGGTACGTCGGTAGCGCGAACAAGCCACGGCCGACAATCCGGCGGCTCTCCCTGGCGGTCAATGATTCGCGCAGCAGACCAGGTCTGCGTGCCACTATCAGGAATTGCAAGGTGAAAAACGCCGCCGACGTCACAAAAAACGAGCCCGCATACACCACCGCGGCGATGTGGCCACCGTCCGGCGCGTTTAGGTAGGTCGCGAATAAAGAAGTCGTGAATGGCAGAACGGCGATGCACATCAAGAGCACGAGATTAGTCGCGAGCACGGCTTGGTCGACCATTTTCAGACGCTGCAGCGCGGCGTGATGGCTGATCCAAATGATGCCGATCGCCAGAAAAGATATGACATACGCCAAGTAGTTGGGCCACATCTCGCCGAGCCGACGGGCTAGGCCGCTGCCCATCACAGTGTCGGACGGCGCGGGTACCCGTAGGTCAAGGACGAGAAGCGTGATCGCCACCGCGATCACGCCATCTGAGAATGCCTCGACCCGACCCATGCGAAATCCGACCGTGGCGCCGGGTTGCGCAGGCCCATCAAGATTCATAGGGAATAGTACATAGGAAATAGAATGCGGCACGAGGCCACGCAGCAGCGCGCGCCACACGCTATCCGCTAGTGGTGGATCGGGTGATGCGGCCTCTTCAAGTGAGGTACCGCCGCTGCGGACATCAACGCGATGATAATCAGAGACCCCATCACGGCCATGACAGGTAGCCAGGGACCATCGTTGACCGTCAAGGGGATCGCGATCCCCGCGGCGATAAGCACGACTGCACAGACGCCGAAGAACCACGCCACCTGTACGCGGTCGTCCCTGGGCACAATCCCGCTGAGATTGGCCGGCATTTGAACGGTGCTGGCTCGTGCGTCCGCCGCGGGATCGGCTTTTGTCGCCACCGTGCTATTCGTTGTCATGTTCCGCTCCTTGGACCTAACTCTCCCTTGACGGTACGCCGTGGAAGTGAGTCAAAGCTCACGGGAGTCGTCCGCCGCATCAATGACCGCAGAGGTATCCGCCAATTTTAACAACCTATATCGTGAATATTGATCGCCCTATTCAGACGAGGTGAAGTAGTGGCAGCACATAAGGACGCCGAAATCGACGCGCATATTCTCGCGGCTCTCGGCCCGGACGAGATCCCACTGGCATCTCGTCCAGTCGATACCGTGCCCGGCCATTGGCTATTGGCCAGACTCGGCAAGAGGGTGCTGCGGCCCGGCGGTTTACGGCTGACGAAGTTGCTACTGCGCCGCGCGCAAATTTCCGGAAAGCACGTCGTCGAGTTCGCGCCAGGCATGGGACGCTCAGCACTATTGGTGTTAGACCACGCGCCCGCGGATTACGTCGGCGTGGACTCTGATCCGCTGGCCGCAGCGTGGATCGACAAGCTGGTGTCAGTGAGAGGTCGCGCCATCGCCGCCGAAGCCGCGGCCTCCGGGCTGCCCGATTGTTCGGCCGACGTCGTGCTGGCCGAAGGAGTGCTGACTATTCAGTCAGAGCAGGGTAAGGCCGACATCATTGCAGAGGGCTTTCGGCTGCTCAAGCCCGGCGGCCGCTATCTCCTTCACGAGCTCGCAGTGAAGGATGACACCGCCAGCGACGAAGACCGGGCCACAATTCGCGCAGCACTAGCCCAGGCGATGCACGTCTCAGCGCGACCGAAGACGATCGCTGATTGGCGCACAATGCTCGAGGATCAGGGATTTGTCGTCGACGAAGTCATCACCTCTCCCCTTGCGCTGTTGGAGCCCCATCGGGTGATCTCCGACGAAGGATTGATTCGCGCGCTTAAATTTGCGCGAAACGTTCTGCGGGACAAGAAAACTCGGGAGCGAGTGTTCATGATGGCTAAGACCATGCGGGCCCATAAGAAAATCCTGCATGCTGTCGGCCTGGTGGCCAGCAAGCCTGAGGTAGCCGGCTTGTGACCCGCGCACCAGCCGACAAACACCGTGCCGCAGGAGTCGTTCGGGTCGCAACGCTCACCGCGCGTGCCGATGAAATGCCAGCGCTCATCCGCGCCGCACAGGCCAATGCAGCAGAGGCTCGGAGCCAACCCGGGTGCCTCACCGCAGACGTGTGCACGGTTCCGGACGATCCAGACCGGCTCATTGTGCTGTCTCGGTGGGAGACGCCGGACGATCTCAGCGCGTTTCTCGGCTGGCACGAGGGCGTCGCGCACGAACTGATCAGCCAGGCGTCTTCGGTGAAGCCGCAGGCCGTTCACTATCGGTTGGCGTAACCTCCGCCGTGGCGCCACGCACTGCTGACTCAGGAGCAGATAAGTAGCACCGGCGGCGCAGCGACCAACAACAGTGCGGCCGCGTATACAGCCGCGGCGTGAGCGTGCGGCATCGCAATCTGCGCATCGGGCAAGAGCCTCGTCATACGTGTTTGTAGCTGTTGACGTAGTTCGTCGCCTCCGTGACCCGTCACACCAAAATGCTGACCGGCCAATTTGCCCAGTGCGGCACGCAGGTCATCGCGGCGGCAGTGTTCCAGCGCGGCGTTATCGGCGAGCATCTCGACCAACGAACCGACCGCAATTACCGCGCGACGCGCCGTCGGAAGGAACGGGAACGTCTGAGCCCATGCCACGAACGGCTGGACGACGAGATCATGCCGGCCCCGGACGTGGGCTTGCTCGTGCGCCAGGACAGCGTCCAGCTCGGAGTCGGTAAGGGCCTCGAGGGCGCCGCGGGTCAACACCACCTGCGGTCGAAATCCCGGTAGCCCGTAGGCGACGGCGTGCGGATGATCCAAGAGTCGGACTGGTGCGTTGTGCCGGGCCGACGCAGCGGGGCGCTGCGGCAATGTTTGCGACAGCATGTCGAGGCGCTGGCGATGCGCTCGACGCGCTGCCAGAACCCGCAGCGACGACGTCACTGTCGCAGTCACCAGGTAGATTCCAACGCCGACCGTTAGCGCCATTCCGCACCACCCACCAATGCCCAGCTCTCGCCATCGCGACGGCACTGCCAGCACTCCTGCCAGCCAGTGCGGATCGAGGTCTGCTGCCGCCAGCGTGAGGCCGGCAGTAAGCACTCCGAGTCCACCTCCCAGCCCGACGGCCTGCCACAGCACCAACGCTGCTCGAGGCGCCTGCGAAGTCCACTTCGCTGCAGACAACGCCGCCGACGCAGGCCCCGCCAGCAGCACCGTGATGAGCACCAGTCCGAGCGCGGCTACGTGAAGGAACACCTCAGGCGGGGCGCTCGTGGCGCCCCAAGGCCCTCCGCAAATGATCGGTGTCCCGTTCACTGACCGCTCCGAGGAACCGAGTCAATACCGCTTCGCGGTCGTCGGTCTGCCCAAGCGCGTCGAGCATGAGATCGGCAATATGGTCAGCGCGGCTTTCGGCAGCTCGGTATTCATGTGGACGAATCAATTCGTCGCGAACGGCCAAACCCTTGCGGCAGAGTCGACTGAGCACCGTCATGATCGTCGTCACTGCCAGCTCGCGCCCTGGCAGCTCATCGACTACCGCTCGCGCCGTGACACCACGGGGGTTATCCCACAGCACCTGCATCACAGCCCGTTCGAGTTCTCCACGGCCAGCCATCAGGCTACCCACCACCATTTCCAGATTCTGCGAAGTCTACCGAGTGCGTTACGTCTCAGTATTCCCCCATTCTACAAGGCGTAGAGTTTTCTACGGAATGTAGTAAATATTCATCGTGCGTCGCTGAGACGCGAAGGGAAGGCAGCTATGACGCGGCTCTCGCATACACCCGCTCCTGCACCGACGGCCGAGGGTTCCGCCACGACTGCAGCAGCCGCGACCACGCCGACCGCACCCACCACAGCTGCCGACTCAGCCGGGTCGGTCAGAACAAGTTTCCGCTCCGAGCTGTCGCGCGGTGAGGACGCTATCGATCGATCGACCTGGGCCGGCGGAATCGCGCCGCGCCCCGCGATCGCACCAAGGATCAGGGTCGGAAAGGACCGATGGTTCAACCTCCTGTGGCTCATTCCCATCGGATTCGTGCTGCTCTTGGCGACCGTCGGCATCGCACATTGGCTACGCACCGTTCCGGGAGTGGAGCAATTCATCGCCTCCTATCCCGGCGAGCACCTCAATGCTGCTGACTCCGGCGCGATTGGCACACCGTGGTGGATCGGCGTGCAGCACTTCGTGAACATCCTGTTCATGATGTTCATGATCCGCTCTGGCTGGCAGATCCTTACCGATCATCCGCGGCTGTATTGGACGAGGCATTCCAAGCCTGGCGTCGAATGGATGCGCATCGCGCCGAAGGCCCCGGACGATCCACTGTGGACCGCGAAGCAGGATTCCGTCGAGCTGCCCGCCCAAGTGGGCCTGCCTGGGGTACGGCACTCGATCGGCCTGGCCCGGTGGTGGCATCTGACCATGGACATGGGCTGGCTGGTGAACGGCGTCATATTTTATGTTTTGCTGTTCTCCACCGGCCAGTGGCGGAAGATCGTGCCGACCAGCTGGGATGTCTTCCCGAACGCGCTGTCCACGCTGGTCCAGTACGCGTCGCTTGATTTTCCCACTAACAACGGCTGGGTCGCCTACAACGGACTGCAGCTCATCGCGTACTTCGTCACCGTATTCATTGCAGCGCCGCTGGCAATGATCACCGGCCTCGGCATGTCCCCCGCCCTATCAACCCGGTTGCACGGGATCAGCAAGCTCTTTTCTATCCAGCTGGCTCGGTCGCTGCATGCACTGATCATGGTGTGGTTCGTCATCTTCATCGTCATGCACGTGACCATGGTTTTCACCACTGGCGCCCTCGAAAACTTGAACGCAATGTTCGCGGCTCGGCACTCAAACGGTCCCATGGGCCTGATCGTCTTTTCCCTCGCGATGGTCGTGGTCATCGTCGCGTGGGTGTGGGCTAGCCCCTTCACCATGAAGCATCCGCGCGTCGTCCAAAAGGTCGGCAACGCAATCGTCGGACCGCTGCAGCGGCGGTTGGAGAAGGTCAAGGTCAAGCCGGGAACCTACACCGACGACGACATTTCCGAGTACTTCTGGCACAACGGAACCTACCCGGAGTCCGAGGAGTACCGCACTCTCATGGCGAACAACTTCGTCGACTACCGCCTGCGCGTCAACGGACTGGTGGACAATCCTGTGGAGTTAAGCATTGCAGATCTGCGGGCGCTAGCGGAACACGAACAAATCACTCAGCACTACTGCATTCAAGGCTGGTCGGGCGTCGCGAAATGGGGCGGCGTGGCCATGTCCACGATCGTCGATCTGGTCAAGCCCAAGCCGGAAGCGAAATGGGTGGTGTTCTATTCCATCGCGGATGGCTCAGATGGCGGCATCTACTACGACGCGCACCCGATTGAACAGATGCAGCTTCCGCTCACCATGCTGGCCTACGACATGAATGGCGAACCACTCAGTTACGGGCACGGCGCGCCACTGCGGCTGCGCAACGAGGTGCAACTCGGCTTCAAAATGGTCAAGTGGATCAAGGGAGTCGAGTTCGTCGAGCACTTCGAGGAGGTTGGCTCCGGGTTCGGCGGCTACAACGAGGACCACGAATACTTCGGCTACAGCCAGTCGATCTAAAGGCTGCGGCCTGCCAATTCAACCGACCCGCCGATTTACGTATGACGGCCCAGGCATCCGTCCCTATAGTTCGCGGATAGGGAACGGACGCCTGGGCCTTCGTAGCTCAAAAACCGAGTGCTGTCGTGGGCACTGCCCGCATGCCCGTTACGTCGCCGGGTGGGAGGAAACCAATGTTGCGTAGGCGACGATGTTGCTCTCGTACGAGTGCTTGCTGGGGTCGAATGTGCCGCCGCAGGTGATGAGCCGAAGTCCGGCGTGGTCGATGTTTCCGTATACCTCCAGCGTCGGGAAGGCGTCCTTCGAATACGTCCGGACGCCGTCGACGCGGAATACCGCGACCGTTTGGTCCTTTCGCGTGACGTCGATGGTGTCACCGGGGCGGAGGTTGCCGAGATGGTAGAAGATTCCTGGGCCGTACTTGCGAGAGTCGATGTGGCCCAGGATGATCGACGGGCCCAACGAGCCCGGCGTG